>DATLWF010000642.1:0-5093 GCA_035576605.1 Blastocatellia bacterium
CTTTAGCAACTCGTCCACGGTATAGCCGGTGGCTTCAGCGGTCGCCCTGTTCGCAGCCAATATACTACCGGCCTCGTCACCTTCGGTGCCCAAAATCACGATCCCGTCAGTCGCAGCGTCGAAGAGAGTCTTGTAACGCTGTTCACTCTCGCGCAGCGCCTGCTCTGCTCGTCTACGCTCGGTGATGTCAGTCGCCAGCACTAACTGGGCTCGTCTCTCTGTGAACATGAGCGTGTGTGAGGTTATCTCTACGTCGATGACCGTTCCGTCTTTCTTGCTGTGCCGCCAGCTGCTGGCCATCAATTCTGACTCGCCGTTAATCAGCGATACCGCATCAAGGAGTGTGGGAATATCTTCCGGCGGCCTAATATCCAGGATCGTCATCTCCAGAAACTCTTTTCGCGAATAGCCGTAGTGCTGAATTGCGGCTTCATTGACCGCAAGGAAAAAAAGCGTTTTCAGGTCATACACCCACATTGGTTGCGGGTTACTTTCGAACAACAGCCGGTAGCGCTGTTCTGACTCGTGCAGGGCCTGCTCTGCCAGCTTGCGTTCGGTGATGTCGCGCGAGGTACCGCGAAACCCGACTATCTCACCACGCGAGTCCCGCCTAAGCGAGATCGAACTCTCCAGGAATTTCTTTACACCCTCTAACGTCAGGATCTCATACTCAAATCCTTCGAGTGGCTTCCCCGCGCGAAAGACTTCATTGAAGGCCTTAGTCATCCTTGCCGAGGTTTCCGGATCAGTGTACGCGCGGTGCTTGAGTCCCCTCATTTTCTCTGCCGGGGTACCCATGATTCTGCTGAGGGAATCATTAAAGAACGTCAGGCCGCCCCTTAAGTCGACTTCGTAATAGCCCTCCTGAATGCTCTGCAGAATGGTTCGATAGTTCTCCTCGCTTTCGCGAAGGGCATCTTCCCATCCCTTGCGCTCAGTAATGTCGCGCACTGTGCCGCGGAAGCCTGATATCTGTCCGGTTGAATCTCGCTTGAGTAGTATTGAACTCTCCAGGAACTTCTGCACGCCGTCCCGCGTGGTGATCTGATGTTGGAACCCTTCAAGCGGCGCCCCGGTCTGATAGACCTGATTGTATGCGGCGTAGAGCTTGCGCGCCGTTTCGGCGTCGCTGTACTCACGATTGTTGAGTCCGATCAGTCTCTCCGCGGGAGTCCCGATGATTCTGCACAACGAATCATTAAAGAAGGTGAGGTTCCCGCGCAGATCCACCTCAAAGTAGCCCTCCTGAATGCTCTGCAGAATGGTCCGATACTTCTCCTCGCTTTCGCGAAGCGCATCTTCCCATCCCTTGCGCGCGGTCACATCGAATGCGGTCGCCAGGATTGCCTGCTGGCCTTGAAATCGAATTACACTCGGGGTGATGTCAAGCCACCGCGCCTCGCCGTTCTTTGTCAGGATCTTCGTCTCAGAATGTGCGGGGACTTCTTCACCCTTTTGGCGCAATACGCCGTGCTCTTTGGCCTTCTCTACGAAGTCCGGGTGAAGGATGTCCCAGACCTCCATGGCCATCAACTCATCATGAGAGTAGCCGGTGATCGTCTCGGCGGCTGGATTCACATAGATAAACTTCGAGCCATGGTAAATATAGATCGCGGCTGAGACAGTTTCGGCAAGAGAGCGAAACAGCGTCTCACTCTCCCGCAGCGTCTCTTCGGCTTGCTTGCGTTTGGTGACGTCCCGAAAATAGAAAACTCGACCGTAATACTCGCTATCCGTCCCGAACATCGGGGCCGAGTACCGATCCAGTATCGTGCCGTCCTTTAGTCTCAACTCGTCGTGGAGCTTTTGTTCCTTGTGCGCGTAAAGATGCTTGACCCCATCCAGGAACTCGTCCGGCGACTCGAAATTGTCCAGAACGGATTGAAGCGCCCGATCGTCAGAACGCGATCGCACGACTTCCTCAGAGACCCCCCACATTTCGACAAATCTGTTGTTGAAGGAGACTATTTTGTGGTCCTCGTCGACTACAAGGATCCCGTCGAGCGAGGTCTCTTGCTCGGTGTGAAGAAGTGCGTTTGCGAAAAGGAGTTCCCGCTCGCGTTTCTTGCGCTCGGTAGTATCTTGAGCTATGCAGATCGCTCCTTCAACTTCACCGTGGACACCCTGCAGAATCGAGCTCGAAAAGAGCATCGGTACTTTGCTGCCGTCTCTTCTTATATATGTTTTTTCCTGGCCGCTAATGAAAGCCGCATCTTTTAGATGATTGATCTCGCCGTCGCTTAATCCGTGCTCGGGCACTACTGACCCCAGAGGTTTCCCGATAAGCTCATGCTCTTCGTATTGGAGCAGACTGAGAGTTGCCTGATTGACCCTGGTGATAAGCAGGCCTGTGTCGGCCACGATCAACGTCTCTCCCATCGATCTCATGATGTTGTCGGCGAGATTCCTGGCAGACACAATTTCGGTATGTGATCTCTTCAAATCCGCGGCCATCTCGCGGAAGGAATGCGCCATCTCGCCAGCCTCATCCTTGGACTTTAGTTTCTTTCCTTTCCTCATTCTCTTTCTCGATTCGAGAGAGCTATTCCCCAAGCACTCGGCGAATGGCCTCCAGCATCTCCTGGTGTGTAAAAGGTTTCTCGAGCACCTGTTGTGCGCCGAATGCCCTGGCGACCTCCAGGCAATTCATCGTGCCCGTGCGGCCTCCTCCGGACATCGCGATGATTTTGACTTGCGGATAGTCCTTACGAAGCTCCCTGATCATTTCCAGCCCCTCTTTCTCTGGCATGATCAGGTCGGTGATGATCAGATCGGTTGGATGGCTACGGTAGAAATTGCTGGCCTCAATTCCGTCGATTGCTACCCGCACTTCATAGCCGGCGCGTCTCAAGACCACACTGAGCATGGTCCGGAGCTGCTCATCGTCATCAACAAGTAAGATACTCGCCATTAGTTATTCTCTCCTCGCGCTCCAAGGGCCCGCCGAATCGCTGCGCTCAGCGATAGTGTGGTATTTGGTTTCAAGAGCAACTCACGGATGCCTATTGCCTGGGCTTTCTCCGGGTTGATCGTGTTGCTGTATCCGGTGGCCAGGATCACCGGTAACTCGGGACGGATTTCCAATATCAGCCTGGCGAGATCGGCGCCGCTCAAACTGGGCATGGTCTGATCAGTAATCACAAGGTCAAACTGGTCCGATTTAGCGCTGAAAGTTGCGAGCGCCTCGACACTGCTGGTTTGGGCGGTGACGCGGTAACCCAGACGTTCCAGCATGGATTTGCCCAGGGCCGCAAGCGGTGCTTCATCATCGACGAAAAGAATGCGCTCGCCATTGCCCTTCGGGATGGCGACGGATTCCATGACTGGCGTCTGCGTTTCAATTTCATGAATGGGGAAGTAAAGGTTGAAGGTCGTACCATTGCCGGGCTCGCTATACACCGCGATTGTGGCTTCGTGTCTTTTCACTACTCCGTGCACTACCGCTAAGCCCAGGCCGGTCCCGGCCCCTGGAGGTTTAGTCGTAAAGAAGGGTTCAAAGACTCTCTCGAGCATTGCGCGCTCCATCCCGCAGCCAGTGTCGCTAATCATCAATCGTAAGTATCTGCCCCGGTGAAGGTCGGGGTGAGTCTGGGCGAAATCATCATCGACATCGAATGCGGCCAGGCTCACTTCCAGGATGCCGCCGCGCTCATTCATCGCGTGCCAGGCATTGGTTCCCAGATTCATCATCACCCGGTGAATCTGGGTCGCGTCGCCCAGGATGGCGGGAGCTTGCGGGTCGATCCGTTGACGGATCTCAATCGTCGAGGGTAATGTGGCGCGAAGCAATTTCAGCGCCTCATCGAGTACGGATTGCAGTTGGATCGGTTTGCGTTCGTGTTCCTCCTGGCGGCTGAAGGTCAGAATCTGTCGCACGAGATCCCTCGCCCGATTGCCGGCTCTTATCACTTCGCCGACATAGGCTTGTGCAGAGTGGTCCTCCGACAAATCAAGCGTCGCCAACTCGGAGTAGCCGATGATGGCGCCGAGGATGTTGTTAAAGTCATGGGCGATCCCGCCCGCCAGGGTGCCAACGGCCTCCATTTTTTGTGCCTGGCGGAGTTGCGCTTCCAGCTTCGACTGTCTGGTCTCGGCCTCTTTTCGCTCGGTGATCTCACGCTGAACGCCCCACGCGCGAATCAAGTGATCGCCTTCGATGATGCCGGACAGATTGTGGAGAAAATACCGATCATTACCCGCTTGATCGATTCGGTGTGAGTCGGCATTTATCAACCGATACCCGGACCGAATGAAGGCCCTCAGATATTCGACATTCTCGGGATCTATCGGAGTCATTAAGGCGTCCAGGCGTGTTCCCACGATCTCGTCTGCGGAGGCCAGGTCATAAATACGCGCCATAACATCATTGGACTCGGCCAGATAACCATGCCGGAAAAAATGCGAGATTTGTTCGTCTTCCGGAAGAGTCGTCGAGAGGGGATGCTCGAGTTCAAGACGCCAGATCGCTTCCGAACTTTCAGCAACAAAAGCGCGATGGCGCTCATCGCCTTCGAGCAGGGCCTGTTCGATGCGCTGGCGCTTCCCAATCTCCGTCTGCAGTGAATTATTACGCTGCTGGAGTTGCTCATCCCGTGCCTGAATCTGTGCGAGCATCTCGTTGAATCCATCGATGAGCAGCCCCGTTTCATCCTGGCTTCGCCTTGACGCGCGGATTGAGTAGTCCTTTTCAGTAGAGACTGCTCTGGCCGTCTCCGCCAGATGCAAGATAGGTCCGGAGATCACTCGTTGAAGCCTGGAAGAAATGAGTAGTGCTACGAGTAACGACCCAAACAGGACGACAATCACCGCTACGGTCTGTTGTTGCAAGCGGGCGCGAAGGTGTTCGCTGACGGAAGAAATCAGACAGACCGTGCCCAGAGTTTCCCCATCAAGGACAATAGTTTCAATTGCAATCAGATTTCCGTCAACGAATCGCGTTTCGGATGCCTGCCACCCCGCTGGGCAGCCGGTTTTTTCTCCGCTGCGACTGTATTCTGCGAAGAGTTCGCCGTTCTATCTATGGATGCAGGCGTGTGCGATTACCTGATCCACGTGGAGTGATGAAAGAAGGTCGCGGGCGGAATCCCGATCGT
>DATLWF010000643.1:0-5182 GCA_035576605.1 Blastocatellia bacterium
TGCGGACTTCCGCGAGCGTGTCTTTTGCGGCAGCCTCGTTTTGGTAATAATGGACGGCTACTTTGACGCCGCTCTCCGCAAGCTTCAAAGCGATTCCTCTACCAATTCCTCGGGAGCCGCCCGTGATCAGCGCGTGTTTTCCGCTTAGAGACATATCAACCTCCTTGCGTGCCTGGTTAAACTTCGAATCGATTCAGTCTCGAGTATCATTAACCGACCCTGCGATTCAGACGCTACTTCGGCCATATTGTAAAATCGCGCATGGCCATCCGCACGAGCTTTCCGTTCATCTGACGAAGCGCCTCATTGAGCTCAAGCAATTCTCCGCGGCCCAACTCCAATGCATGCTCATCCGGCTGATAGACTGTTCCGACCCGATAGTCCAGATAAGGCGTGCGCGTGTTTTCGATGTGATTCCCGAGAATATGCGCCACCAATTTATTCTGCGTGAAATCTACGAGGCGTTGGATGCTATGGATGAATTGAACCTGATCTTTCACGTAAAGCCTTCCCGGGTACAAGGTGTCACCGGTAAATAATATCGCTGTCTGTCGGTCATAGATTGCAATGCTGGCCGCTTCGTGACCCGGGATAGGTATCACATCAACGATTCGATCACCCAGATCATACTGCACAATTTCTTCGGGCCAGTTCTTAATCCCAAAGAATGTTTGAACCGCGCTCAGATTGGGCGAAACCAGAGCGGTGTGCGGCAAGCTCTTGAACAGCTCGTCACCGCCGGTATGGTCGCCGTGGGAGTGCGTGTGAGCCCCAACCAGCTCGATAGACTTACGTTTCGTGCGGGCGAGCCATTTGTCGATTATGTTGCTCACGACCCGCGCAACATCGGTCTTGCCTGCTCCGGTATCGAGCAACAATGCTTTATCTCTGCCAAAGAGAAGGTACAAAAACGGTTTTTCAAAATTAGAGCAGCCCGATTGACGAAGTATGTATAAGTCTTCGTTATATTCGTGAACCTGGAACTCCGGAATCTCTATGCACTTCGGCCCTCCGAGTAGCCACACTTTTGGCAGTACTCCGGACCTGATTCCTCCGCCATCTGGTTGCGGAGCCTGTGGGCTAATCACGCCAGGTATGAACAAGAGTAGAGTTCCAGTGACCAAAGATTTGATCACGGTGTTTGTGAACGCTTTCATTTCAGTCCGCCTACTTGATAGGTGCGCTTGAAAAAAGATACGAGCATTTATAAGCGAGCTTGTGGCAGGTGAAAGCAGCATCGAACAACCTCGGAGCACAAGCGAACTTCATCCCTCAGCTCTGAAGCAGCTACGTCCTGCTTGAATGCATCGCCACTGCCTTCCAACCGCTGCCTTTGTTGATAAACGTCAGCGTGTAAAAGATAGTGAATGGTCCCGCGTCGTCGGAGGCCACGCCCGGACTCGAGCCCTGTTGACGCTGCGACACTCCGCGCACAACCGCCGTATCGCCATACACGGAGACCGTCACGCTGTTGGTCTCCACCTTCGTATACTTCAACTCGCCTGATTTGAGATTGTCCAGCAATTGCCGGCGGGTCATTTGCTCTCCGGCGCGATGCGTCCAAATGAAGCTCTCATCCAACAACGATTCCAGTTTTTTGGTATCAGAACCGAGCACGGCCTCATGAAAAGCGGCCTCTGTTGCGGCAACCTCTTTTCTCCCGTCTTCTTCTGATCGGGGCATCCTGGTCGCCTGCCAGCTCACGACCTGCCACCTACCATTGCGCTTGAGAAACGTGCCGGTGTTCAAGTAGTTCGCAGTCTCGGTCTTCCCTTCCCTCCTTGTCGTGCCTACCAGGCGAAAGGCGACGATCGCGGTCGTGCCGTACTGCTGAATGCGAATGTCTTCGGCAGAGTAAGCAGTCGCGGGATCACCGGGCTTGGAGGCCGGCGCCGAGCGTTGGTCACGCAAGATGTCGGCCTTGCCAATGCGTCGCCCCGACGAGCCTGTGTAGATCAGATCCTCAGCCCAGAATCGATCGTGCATCGCGGCATTGTTGCGTGACGCGCCGTCCAGGAACTCGCTCAGAAGACTGGTCAGCGCTGCCGCATCCGGCGCCATCTGCGCGTGGAGGCCAGAGGTAAGCATCAGCATCAAGATCACGGTCGAAAGAATGCGCTTCATGGGTTTCTCCTTCTTAAGGACTCAACGTCTAAGAAGTCGGCTTACTTCGAAGGTATGTGAGTCGTTGTCACGTCCGCTATTAATTTGTCGTTCTCGCCAAAAACGGTCGTGCGGACAACACTGACAGTTCTTCCCTTCTTCACAAAAGAAGCGACAGCCTTGAGTTTGCCCTCTCTTTGATTGCTGGCGAAATTCGCATTGAGCGATATGGCAAGAGGGAAGCCTGACATTCCTTCGCTGAATTCGGTCGATCCCATCGCCAAAGCGGTAGCGGTGACGTCGGCAAACCAGAGCATCGCTCCGGCATGAACGACACCGTATGGGTTCTTAATACCCGGTTGAATCAGCATCTCCGAAGTCACACGCTCTGGTGTTTGCTCCACTACTTGAAACTCGATCCGCCCTTCAACGTTCATATAAGCCTCCCTTCTTTTCGTGTGACGTGGATTATTCATGCCCCGGAACTACTGAGAAGCGACCTCCTACAAGCGTGCTGAAGAGCCAAAACAGCCCTCAATCTCGGTTGGCGATAATCCCACCAACTGCGTTGGTGGGATTGCACTTGAATACTTCGTGCCATCGACTCTTTCATGGGCCTAAAACGTGCACACCCTGAGAAGTCACCGACGCTTGCCCAAAAGCCACGACTTCAGAATGCCAGGATTCGTATCGTCAATTGCGAAGTACTCTTCGATCAGCTTCCCGTAAACTTCGTCACGCTCGGAGGTTTCCAGTTTTTTCCCGAAGGGCATTTGACCCCCTTTGATGTAGGAGCTGATCAAGACATCATCCATGGGCCAGCTGAGAGCGCCAAGCTGCTCGTGCTGATGACAAGTTGCACACGCCATTGCACGTCCTGCAACTGTTTCCTCAAAGCCTTCTCCGAAGCGATGATTACGCTCCTCCCGACTCGCCGAGCCGAGCCCGGGACCAAACTTAGTCTCGTCCAGGTACTTATCAAACCGAGGCGATCCATAAGTCAGGAACCGCCGGTTGACTGCCAAGACTGCTTCCTGCTCGCTCACACTCACGCTGCCGGCTTCGGGAAAAATCGGCAGAATGCCGCTCTTGTGGCAGCGCGCGCAGTTGTCATCGCCCTCTCCCAGCTCCCAGCGCCCCTTTAAGCTGATCGAACCATCACGGCGATAGGTCCTGAAATAGTCTTTGAAGTAGGAATTGAATGTTCCGTCAGGGCCGGCAATCGCAGACACAACCGACACGTTGCGAATACGAGTGCGGGCTTTCGGATCAGTCACTCCGAATTGAACCCATTTCTCTGGAACTCCCGTCTCCGCATTCCCCGGAACGACGATCAAGAGCCTCACCTTGCTGTCGTCGTTGTCAGGAGTCCCCAGATGCCGCGATCTGTAGCTGAAGAAGAGGAGCTGTTCGGAAGGCTCTCTTGTCGAATTCAACTCGCGCAGAAAAGACTTCGCTCGCTCCAGAGTCTCATAGCGGCTTACGGACCGGAGGAAGCTTTGAGACAGCAGAAACTCAGGCACTTGCACGTACTGTCTAGTTTCCGCGAAGTACTGCCTGTCCGGCACTGTAAAGCCAAGCTCATGACCTGGCAGTTGATCGAGCGAAGCGGTTTGAATGTACTCAACAAATTCGCGATAGCGGCTCACAAAGCTCTCGTCCTGCGAAAGCCTGCGCTGCCGGAGAGTACGCGCGATCGAATTGAGCACTCTCTCATAGCCCGCCAGTTTGTCGTCATCCTGGTAAGCCACGCGGGCGGCTCGAACAAGCGCATCGACCCTTGCTCTAACCCACGTGTCCGGGTCGAATCTAGTGCGCGAAGAAGGAGAAGCGTGAAGGGACTCACCAACAAGTATCAGACAGAGTAGGATTGTGCTCAGCCGGAAGCTCATGAATAGACTTCACGTGCTACTCGCAATAAGCCTCGGTCAGCTTGCGGAAGTGGTAGCCCATCGCTGCCAGCCTCATCGAATCGGCAAACGCCCCGCGATGATGAGCCAGCGTCTGAGTGAAGTAGCGCCAAAATTCCCAACGGTCGTGATCGCGAACACCCAGCTTAAGTGTGATGCGCGTGAGCGCGGACAGGTCTCGAAGGAGGCTCGTGCCTCGCTGCGATTTCGGGCCGGGTTGAGAAACTCGCTGCAAGCACTCCAGTGCGCGATCGTAGTATTCGCGAGTGTCGTAGATCGTACGAAGAATTGATTTGTAGCCCTCTACGAGCCGGGTGGAGTCCATCCGCGTGACGAAGTTTAGATCCGAATGCGTATTGCTCCCGCCGCTCTCTCCGAGCAGCCGCCCTTCACCCTTCAGCCGTCGCCAGAGCTGCGTGTTAGGCAACGCAGTCAACAGCCCGACCATAGCAAGGGGAATCGCACTATCCTTAATAAAGTTAGTCATGCGATCGAAGATGTCGTCGGGATCGTTATCGAATCCCACGATGAAGCCGGCCATTACCTCTATGCCGTAGCTCTGAATCTTCTTGACCGATTCGAGCAGATCGTGACGCAGGTTCTGGCCCTTCTGTGCCTCTTTCAAGCTCTCTTCGACCGGCGTCTCTATGCCGAGGAATGCACGATTGAACCCGGCTCGCCGCATCCAGTCGAGTAGTTGATCGTCTTCTGCAAGGTTAACACTGGCCTCGGTGATGAAGGTGAACGGACGGCCATGACGCTCCTGCCACGCGGCCAGGTCAGGCAGCAGCTTCTTGACGTTTTTCTTATTGCCGATGAAGTTGTCGTCGACGATGAAGACCGTCCCGCGCCATCCGGTGTCGCGCAGCGCGTCCAGCTCCAGCAGCATCTGCTCGTTGCTCTTAGTGCGCGGCACTCGTCCGTAGATCTCGATGATGTCGCAGAACTCGCAATTGAAGGGGCAGCCGCGCGAATACTGAACCGACATCGCACTGTAGCGTCGCATGTCGGCAAGCTTGAAGTCGGGAATCGGGGTTAGCGACATTGACGGACGCTCGGGCGCCTGATACACCGCCTGGGCTTCACCGCGCTCCAGGTCGCGAATGATTCCAGGTAAAGTCTCTTCCGCTTCGCCCAGGACGACGTGATCGGCACCTTCTAACGGGTGC
>DATLWF010000644.1:0-5483 GCA_035576605.1 Blastocatellia bacterium
GTGTTTTAGCCGATGTGATACAAAAAGAAGAGCGCGACAGCGCCAAGATAATAGGCGCTCAAGAACGAAATCTCAATTGCGGATTTCTGGATGAGGTAGTGCCAGGCCTGCGATTTGCGATTCTCGGAATAAGAATGGGAACGGCTTAAGCGTCGTCGAGGTCCTTTCCAAAAAGCGAGAATCGCAAAATCGCAGGCCTGGCACCGAAGCTATTGAAAGACGGAGTCCGCTGTGGCCCGGCGTGGTTCTGAGCGTAAAGAAAGACCCACCGCCAGCTCATGCAAGCCTGGCGGTGGGTCCATATTGAAGAAATATCGCTCAGATCACTTCGAAGCAGCTTTGTATGCCTTACGGTAGAGCGCAAGCAGTCTTAAACTGGCCGGCAGTCTTTGCCGCGTTGGCCTGAAGCAGAACAGGCTGGGCAGCGGATACGTCTCCCCCAGCAGCCTGAATGTTTGCCAGCCGTGAAGGTGAAAAGCATTTCTTCATGAAGAACCCTGGGAGCGCAGGCATCTTGCCTGCTCTGGCCGAGGCGCTCTCTGTGCAGAGCTTGCAGGCAAGATGCCTGCGCTCCCAGGTTCACCATCGAATTGCGTAATTGCAAGCCCGGCACCGTTTTAGAGATGTATTGGGCGCTCCTGCACAGCCCGCTCACCGGAAGTTCTCCACCAGCATGATATCGCTGCCGCTCTGGTCCAGCTGAGCACACAGAATCCATCTCCCATCGGGTGATACGGACAAGCCCGAGTACCATTGCACGATTGGCTTATCAAGCGTCGCTATTTTAGTCACCTGGCCTGTGGCAAAGCTGAAGAATTCAATCACTGGTCGAGACGGCACCTCGGCCGTTGCGAAATAAATCCCTTGATCCGTCATCGCCCAGTAGCGCCAGTACCCCGCCTTGTGCAGGTCGAGAACCGGCGTCTCTTCACCACCTTCCGCAGGTATTTTCCATATGCCGGGGGTGTTGCGCTTGGCATAGTAAAAGAACCTGCCGTCGGGTGACTCGAAGCCTTCGAATCCTCCTTGTCTGGTCAGTTGCAAGGCTTCTCCCCCCTCGGCCGGCATTTTCCATATCTGCGTGCTTCCGCTGCGGTTGGAGCTGAAGTAAATCCACTTCCCATCTCGCGACCAGCTCGGCACGACGTCCTCTGAAGACTCCGTCGTGAGGCGGCGCGGGCTACCACCTTCAGCGCCGATCACGTAGATGTCATAGTTATCCTGCGGGCGTGCGTCGAACGCAATTTGACGTCCGTCCGGAGACCAGCGAGGCGAACCGGCGAAGGAGTTTGTCAATTGAACCGGGTTTGAACCGTCGCTGTCACACACCCAGAGCTCCCAGCTCGCCGTCCGGTCAGATGCGAAGACAATCTTTGTACCGTCGGGAGAGTAAGAGGCGCCGATTTCCCATTGCGTCGAGGAGATCAGCATGGTCGGAGGGCTCGTCCGACCGCCCGGGCCTGGCACTTCCAGCCGCCAAATGTTCATGTCACTCAACGACTGGGTGTAGGCGAGCGAATCGCCCTGGCGAGAGATCGACGGGCTGAAAACCCTTTGCCCCACCCCCACCACTCGCTCGGGACTCCCGCCGACTGCGGGAATCCTCCACAGGTTTGAGATGCTCCCGCCCTCGCGCCACGACGAGAAAACGATTTCACGACCACCTGACGTCCAGGACATGCTCCTCACCTGGGTGTTGTCGAAAGTGAGCCGCCTCGGTTCGCCGCCGGTCACCGGGACGATGTATATGTCAAATACTCCGGCGCTAACGGCCCGCACGAAGCCCAGAGACTTCCCGTCAGGAGAGAAGGCGGGACTGCAATCGCCGAGTAATCCCGGTGGCGGCGACGTTAGCATCCGCTTTTGGCCAGTTTCGATTGAAAGCAAGAAGATGCTGAATGGATCCTGTTGCGAGCCTTTGTCTGATATCGCCAGGAGCTTTCCATCAGGAGAGTAATCCAGGCAATGCTCGATAAAAGTCGCCGGTTTGGGAAAGGTTTCAGCCAATTTGCGTTCCGGGCCCCCAAGTGATGGGATTGAGTAAACCCCGCTACTTTCGGATGACTGACGCAGAAAAGCGATAAAGCGGCCATCAGGTGACCAGACGGGATTGTATTCGGAGGCGGCATTTGTGGTCAGCCGCAGCGGCGCCCCCACATCAACCAACTTGGTGTAGATGTCCTGGTTGTCGCCATTTTCGCCACTCCACGCGAAAGCTATCTGCTTGCCGTCGGGAGAGAAGGCCGCCTGATCCTCGCTACCCGGAAAGCTGGTGAAGGGTCGGGTCCGCACCGGCGTGGCCGACGTTTCACGTCGGTCAGAATCGACCATTTTGTACAACCCAAAGGCTCCGGATGCGATGACGGCGACAAGAGCCGTCAATATGAGCATCGCTCCCAGCTTATGTCGTTTGATTTGGGAGATGATGATTTCTGCGCTCGAGGTCGTGCGACCGACGGTCACGTCTGTAATATTTGCCGCCTGCTCCGCTGTCGCCACCCGCTCGCCACGTGACCGAGTCTCGTGTGCACTCCCGATTGAACCCGATTGTGATGAAAGTGCCTGCCTCGCTTCCAACTCCAAATCCTGTCTGAGGCTCTTCAGGTCGACTAGCAATTCTCTTACGGTTTGGTATCGCTCTTCCCTGGTCTTGCTTAGCGTCTTGTCCACGATGCGCTGTAGCTCTGGGGGTGCTGATGGCACGTGGCTGGACAGAGGTAGCGGCTCTTTACTAATGATCTCAGCCAGCACGTCAATCGTCGTCTCACCCGCAAACGGCGGAGTGCCTGTGACTATTTCATAAACAACAACTCCAAGGCTGAAGATGTCTGTCCGCGCATCCAACTTCAACCCGCGTGCCTGCTCAGGTGACATATACAAGGCTGTGCCCACGATGGTGCCCGGGTCGGTTTCAAACTTCATGACGGTCGGCGCCTCAGTACTGGTTGACGGAGGCGATGCTTCGGTGAGCTTTGCGAGGCCGAAGTCCAGAACCTTCACGTATCCATCGTGCCGCAGCATAATATTGTCTGGCTTAATGTCTCGATGAATGATTCCGGCTTCGTGAGCCGCAACCAAAGCTGAAGCTGCCTGGATAGCGATATCGAGTGCTGTTGCTAGACTCATGTTGCAGGAGGCAAGCTGGTGCCGCAATGTGAGGCCATCGACGAGCTCGGTGGCGATGAAATGCGAGCCGCTGTCCTGGCCGATCTCGTGAATGGTGATGATATTGGGATGATTGAGCGACGAAGCGGCTTTTGCTTCCTGTACAAAGCGTCGCAAGCGAGATTCGTCCGCGGTGAACTGATCGGGCAGCAGCTTTAAGGCGACCTTGCGGTCTAGCCTGGTGTCTTCAGCGAGATAAACCTCACCCATACCGCCAGCGCCGATTTTGGATATGATGCGGTAATGCGACAGGAGCAACTTCTGGGAGTTCTCACCGCTGTTTCGCATGATTGCTGAATTTGAATCTCCTGCAACTTATCGAGGTGCCAACGAACTGATAAGACAAGTGCAGTACCGCTGTCAACAACCCAGCGCGGGTTCGTGATGGTCCTGTGGCGCCAGACGTGCGGTTCTGCAACACGCCTGACCAGTTGTTAGCTGCAAATAATTATCTCAAGGCTACTGTCGTCGTTGATGCAAACTTTTGCAAAAAACTGACTGTTCCGCATCCTCGCCGGCACTTTGCTGCGTATTTCATGTGAATCACAAAAACGACCGGTGTGCCTGACCTGAAAAGAAGGAGCATTTCAATGACACGCGGGAACGTCTCTTTTGGTCGGCTGGCCGCCGTGATTCTAGCTGTTTTTGCCATCCAATCCGTCGCCCGCGCGGACGATTTCGGCGATATCGTCCACAAAATCGAGAAGCACTACAACGTGAAGCAGAAGAAGATCCCTTTTCTCGGTCTTGCCGGGTTCGCCGTCAAAGCAATTCGTCCGGCCGGTGTAAAAGGCTTCAAATTCGCCATCTTTGAAGACCAGGATTTCGCTGCAGGCCCACGAGACCGCGTCTTCGAGCAAGCGCTCCGAGGTTCGCTCGACGAGAAATGGACGCCCACCGTCAGCTCACGCGACCGAGTCTCCGGCATCAGATCTTATGTCTATACCCATAAAGCAGGCAAAGACCTCGAAGTGCTCAGTGTGACGATCTCCCCAAAACAGGCGATAGTCGTCCAAGCGAAGATCAACCCCGAGTCGACGGCAAAGTTCATGGAGAACCCTCAGCTCCTGGGCATTTCGCTGGGTGGCGGCAATTCCATCAAGGGGTCAATATCGATACTCGATCCGTCGAGCCCAATCTACTCCGGGAGACCTGCATTCGGTGCGGGAGACTCTTCGATCGATAGCCTTCGAGGAACTGGTGTTTCGGATAGAGGACCGGACGTAAAATCCAAACCGGTGCTTGGCCGCGAATCCGCGACGGATTCGACGCTCGATTCGGGAATCTCCGAGTCGCCTGAGCATGCGAGAGAGAAAATCGATCCGGATGCAATACGTCTTGAAGCGCGGCTCATCAATCTCAACGTGAAGGCGACAGACCGCAACGGCCGCTCGCTCTCCACTCTGAATAAAGAAGACTTCCGAATTCAGGAGGACGGAGTCGAGCAACAGATCTTTTACTTTGAGCCGGTCAGCGCACCGATCAACGTTGTTTTGTTGCTGGACCTGAGCGGAAGCACCAGAGACAACCGCGAGGTAATGATCAAGACCGCGAAGAACTTCATCGATTCCCTCGGCGCTCAGGACCGGATCGCGATTGCCGCATTCACACGGAAGTTCATACTGGCGTCCGATTTCACCGCCGACAAAAAGGAACTTAAGAAGTCTGTCGAAAAGATGAAGAAGATTTCGGGAGGCACGGCGTTTTACGATGGCATGTGGACCACGCTGGATCTGTTGCGCCGAGTTAAGGACTCTCGAAAAGCGATCGTAGTGCTAACGGATGGGGTTGACGAGTCGTTGCTTGACTCAGGCCACGAACGATCGGATCACAGCTTCGAGGAGCTTCTTGCGCGCGTTTCGGAAGAAGATGCGACGATTTATCCGATCTACCTCAACAGGGAAGAGGCGGAGCTGACGAGCGAGCTCAAGGATCCTTCTACGACCGAGAGACGCCGCGAGCGGATCGAGCGAAGGTTAAAGCCAAACCTTACGGCTCATCGGCAAATCGAGCAGCTTGCCGAAGAGAGCGCCGGGTCGGTCTTCGTAGTCGCAGGTGAAAACGAGCTTGACGGCATCTATCAACGCGTAGCAGCAGAGTTGAGGTTGATTTATTCGTTGGCCTACGCTTCTACGAACACATCACACGACGGCAAGTTCAGGAAGATCAATGTAGCGGTAAAGCAGGAAGGTGCAGTCGTGCGAACCCGCCGCGGATATGTTTCGAGATAAGAGCTAAAGTAAGTCCGCGGGTCAAGCTGGAAAGCCCGTTAAGCATCGGCTTGCCGCAAAGACTTGAGAAAGGCGAGAGGGGAGCGT
>DATLWF010000645.1:0-27359 GCA_035576605.1 Blastocatellia bacterium
TGGCAGATAGTGCGGCGAGCAGTTTGTTTTCAGGAACGATCTGTGACCTTTCGGATGTAGGCATCGCATTTCTCCTTGTGGCCAGTCACGTTTGGCAAACCCAACAGACGGCACGAGGAGAAGGATTGCCAGGCCCTATCCGAATGACGAAGGCTGAATCAAGAAAGAACCATTCAAGACTCAATCATAATAGCACACTAAGGGTGGGTGCGAAACCGTACAGACGGCCACTCTAATTGGTTGTACAGTTCATGCACTCCCGCAAAGCTTGATCCAAGGAGGTTAGGTCCCATGGATAAGCCCAAAGGACGCATACTCTGTGTTGACGACGACAAAGACACTCGAGACCTGATGGCTGTTTTGCTCGGGTTGGAAGGTTACGAGGTAGTTCAGGCTCGGAACGTCGCTGAGGGTCTGGCCCTGGCCGTCTCAGACAACTTTAGTTTGATTCTACTCGATTGGGTCTTCGCGGACGGCACGGGCGTTGAACTGTGCAAGATGATTCGCCGAAGCAGCGCAGCCGCCCCAATCCTGTTCTATTCGGGGATGGCGCTCAAGGATGATATAGAGAACGCCCTGAGTGCAGGCGCGCAAGGCTTCTTAGTTAAGCCGGTGGATGTTGAAGTACTATTGCAGAACGTCTTACGCTTTGTAGACAACGACTGCTCGATAACTACTGTTAGCTGAAGCCTGGAACAATAGCTTGATTTAATCATTTCGATCTCGTCGAGTTTAGACGGACTCCCTCGTTAAATTCCTGGCTCTTTTTTGAGAGCGCCATGCTTCGTCCAAATCAAGCAGTAGTCCAGTGAGCGGCAGTGCCCGACCGGTGGTCGCCTCTTTGGGTCGGCAATGCCGAGAATCAACCTCACGATTGCGCAAGCAAAATATGCCCGCTATCGCCGCGCTTGTTCGCCGGCGGCACGGGAGGTGCGCACCAAAGGGCAGCGCGTTTCGCGTCAACATTTGAGGGCCAAATCGCGTCCGATTAAGAACCTATGTGTTCGATCGCGTGACGGCTTCGATGTATTTGAAACGCACGGAGTATCTTTCTCCTGATGCACGTGGCGGCAGGAGTGGAGACAAAATGAAGTCGCGAGCGGGCAATCAAAAGCACCCGCTCAGACAGACGTTAACCAACAACAAAGGAGGCGAAAGATGAAAGCATTAGTCCTCTCAATCATAACTGCTGCAGTCATAGGTGTGGCCGGCTGTGGTTCGCAGGCTGTCGATGATTCGGCGATTACCTTGAAAGTAAAGAGCAAGCTTGCCGCCGACACCCAGACAAGCGCCATCAAGATCGGGGTCGACACGAAAGACGCCGTCGTGACATTGTCTGGAACGGTTCCCACAGCAACCGAAAAGGATGAGGCCGATAAGATTGCCAAGAACACCGAAGGCGTCAAGCGGGTTGTAAATGACATTACTATCAATCCTGACTCTCTCGGCGCGACCAACCTGCGCGAAAAGGCCGGAGAAGCAGCTAAGGACATAGGTGAAAGCGTTAGCGATGCGACAATCCTGACCAAACTGAAGGCCAAGCTGGTCGCCGACGGTATCACCGGCACGCACATCGACGTCGACAATGGCAACGTGGTCTTGAAGGGACTGGTCGATGACGCCAAGAAAAAGGCAAAGGCGGAGGAGATAGCTAAGAGTACGGCAGGCGTCAAGGATGTTAAGAATCAATTGACGGTGAAGACGTATTCGTCGTCATAGTCTCTCTTTGAAATAACGCGGAGTTCGTTCCAAGGACCGAATGAAGTAGCAGAAAGGCATCGCTGTCCGGCGGGCGACCCTAACGAATCGCCCGCCTTCCTCTCGGCTACATGATGAGACGGTCGAGCTGGCCTGTTACTTGCAAGTGCCTCCTGTGTGCGCCAAACCTGGTTGGTTCGTACGGGAGGGATACATGAGACGAAGCGGTGAAAAAGGCAAGATCGGTTACATTATATTATGGTTCATGGGCGTACCGGCTACGTTACTGGTCCTCATCTTTCTTCTACGGGGCTGCAACTGACCTGAGATTTCAGTTGGATGGCGAGGCGCCACCCTACTCAGGATAATCGAGTTTTGTGATGGCTTGGTAGGTTGATCAGCGCTTCGAATTCTGCTGGTACTTCGAGAGTTCCCGGCACCAGTGCGACAGGTAACAATAACAACTCCAGAAGGACAGGCGGCTGATGTTACTCGCATCGCATTCGG
Source organism: Blastocatellia bacterium (assembly GCA_035576605.1). Taxonomy (GTDB): domain Bacteria; phylum Acidobacteriota; class Blastocatellia; order UBA7656; family UBA7656; genus Onstottus_A. Next base: position 2,206 of record DATLWF010000645.1, read on the forward strand.
AGTGGGTATCCCCGAAGTTTCAGTCGACCAGACTCGCGTTGTGAAATCGGATGGTTCCGAAACTATCAAGGATCGAATCGAAATTGACACCGGAACAGATTTGGCAAAGGCTTTCGTTGATCAGATAAAGACAGCAGCTTTTTTTGATTCCGATCATTGTACGATTGCAGTTCGTCAACCGAGATCGATCGTTTCGCGCGAGCGATTTGGCGCACTGACCAGACCGCTGGTCGAACCGGCGACGGATCTATTTCAAGAACTTTGTCAATTCTGTCAAGTCACTTATGGCTTCATCGGCAGGATCTTTATCGGCGCAGTTCTACTCGCGTTAGGAATGCTCGATGATCGATTGCTGCTCATGATTGCCGGCCTCCTCTTTATTCCGCTGTTGCCGCTGATCCTTGGGATTGGCTTTAGCCTCCGTACTCGACACTGGTATCTGTTCCGCCAGGCGATTCTCGCGCTTACGGTTGCTATGATGCTTCTAGCCCTTGCCGGTATAACTGTCGCGCTGCTGACTAACCGACCTGTCCGTTATTCTGAATCAAATTCCCTGCTCACTGGATTCTTGATTTCTTTTGCGGTCGGGGTTGCCGGCGCACTCGCGACCGGTGACGATGTAGGCCGCCGCGAAATGATTGGACTCGCGGCTACCGCGCAGGTAGCAATTATTCCCGTTTGGTTCGGCTTGTGCATCATCTCGGGATTTTTTGGTTTTACCTCAGACTTACCGACCGTGCGTCTCTTAGCGCTCGCGATAAACATCGTTGCAATAGTTCTCTCGTCATACGCAACTTACGCAGTTCTTCGAATGAAAGGCGAGACGTTGAGGGCAAGCTAGTTCGATCCTGGAGAAGTGGCTAGGTAACGTCCAGTTTTGAGCCGACGAACGACACGCGTATGATTCGTGGTGAAATGACGTGGCGACTTCGAACGAGTCGTTACGCGACTTTCACGTTGCAGCGATAAGAGTCTACTGAAGAGGAGGAAACCAGATATGCATCGTATCGCAGCGCAAACGGTCTTAATGGTAACGCTGTGCCTCTCCGCTCCATCCGCAATTCAGGACACCAAAGTCACCCCGCTTATGACCAGGAGCCTGGCTGGGCTAACGGGCAAGGAAGCCGTGATGCTCACGGTCGAGTATGCGCCAGGCGCCTCGTCCAGCAAGCACAGACACAACGCGAACACATTCGTCTATGTCCTGGAAGGTTCCATCGTCATGCAGATCGAGGGCGGTAACGCGGTGACCCTCGGACCAGGTCAAACATTTTATGAATCGCCCGATGATGTCCATGTTGTCTCGAAGAATGCCAGCGACACCAAACCAGCCAAGTTTCTCGTATTCTTTGTGAAGGATAAAGACGCCTCGTCGCTCGTCCCAGTGAAGTAATTGACTATCTCATCAACTACGAGCTTATAGGCATAAGATCAACCGCTAACTGCCGTCAAGGCTCAGTTCGGCTCAGACGATCCGAGCGGCTGCCTGGTATGAGGCGATCACTCCGGCGGGAACATTGGCGGGCGGTGCTATTCGCTCCCAGCCCGCGGGGTTGATGAAGCGACCTGGCACGCATTCTCTCCACGCGTTTGTTCCGTGACGCACATAGACAAACACTCCCGGATTAGAGAGACGCAGAAGCCGCTTGCCCTTGCGCAACGCGTTGTGCAGCAGCCAGGCGTCTTCGGCTAGATTTATCTCCGGATAGCGCATGCCTTCGCTAAACAGCCATTTGCGAAAGACCAGCGTCCCCCCATGCACGTTGCCCACGAACATTCGCTGATGAAGCGCCGGCTGGGTGCTCCAGAACTGCCCGCTGTTCAGCTCCATGACAAAGGCGTTCTCGAGTCCGGTGATGTCCGCTTCGCCGGCAATGATCGGCGCCACCTGATAGCGAAGACGATCCGGCGAGTACCAATCGTCGTCATCCCAATGCGCGATTATCTCGCCTCGCGCTTGCTCGCACGCCAGATTGCGCTTCGCGCCGATCGTCGCGTGACCGGGTAACCGAAAGTAGCTTACGCCGGCGACGCTCGAAACGAGATCCTCCACCGCATCCTCGCCATCATCGACAATAACCATCTCCTTGTTCGGATAATCCTGCTGAAGAAATAACCGAAGCGCGAGCTGCACAAATGACCGGCGGTTGGAGGTCGGCATGATGCACGAAACAAGCGGCGGGTCGTTGATCGCTCGATAGAAATTCACCTCGTCACCCAATATCTCTCGAATGCGCTCACGCGGCTGCGGCTGCCAGAAAGTGCCGCCGGTCTCCTTGCGGCTGGTGTTGCCCGGATGAATCAAAGCGACACACAGCGCAGGATCAGCAAGATCACAAATCCTCTTGCCGTTTGCGCTCGACACAAAGCGTGAGTCCTCGCCGATCTGGAGATCGGGAAAGTGATTCTGCTGCCAGAAACGCTTGCGATACGCGAGCGTGTTGCCTGCCACCCAACCTGCACCGGCGACGTAAACGTATTCCCAGGACTGAAGCGTTGCGGCATCGTAGTAGAATACCCGGCTGGTGCCGCACAGTTCCGCGCCCTGTTCCAGTAACGCGCGCACCTGCACGCCGGTTCGCCGTTTTGGGTACCAGTCATCGTCATCCCAGTGGATGATGAGCTCGCCCCGCGCTTGTTCACAAGCAAAGTTGCGCTTGGCGCCAATCGTGAGTTTTCCGTCGAGTCTGAAATACCGAATGCGAGGATCGTCGGGCACGCAGTCGGCAACTGAATCAGCGCCATCATCAACAATCAGCAGTTCGGTATTGGCATAGTCCTGGCGCAGAAAGGACCGAATCGCCTGAGGAACAAACCGACGCCGGCCGCTGGTGGGCATAATACAGCTCACGAGCGGGTTGCTCTGAACGGTCGCGGCACTCGGCTCTTTGTCGGTACCGGCTGATTGCGACGGGCAAGCGATGAGAGGCGTCAACGGCCTGGGTGTAAGAGGTCTGTGAATCTTGATCAGCCCTGAGGGCGCGAAGTTTGGGCACGCATCACCGCGACAGTGTGACCTGAAGTCGGTCTTTTCACCGCGCAAGCGCCCGCCGCAGAACTTGTCTTGATACAACCGCCTACTCGCCTCGAATCGCAGCGCCTCCTCTCGCCTTCGACGTTCGGTGAACGGCGAGCGATGCACATAAGCCGCACCCGCCCAAACGCCGCGCCAGCCGGCCCGCGCCGCGCGAATGTTGTAATCCATCTCCCAACAAGGGCCGAGGCCGTACGATTCGTCGGCCGCGCCGATTGTTTCAATCACCTCGCGTCGGACGACATAACAGAAGTCCGCAAGACTGTAGAGCGGTTCAAGCGTCCGCGCCTCTTTTCCAAAACGAGTCACCGCCTCACCGGCGGTGCGAGCGACCTCAGCAGGCGCCGCTCCGCTGCGCGGAAACGCGCACTGCTCATTCCACGAGATATTAGTTGATGGACCGGTCAGGCCGTTGTGGGGGTCGGCGCAAAACGCCGCAAGCAGGTGCTCCAACCACCCAGGCCCAACTTGCGCGCCGCTTTCAAGCCACACCAGCACATCCGCATCGGTCGAGGTCACCAGCCGGTTGAAACACGCAGCCGCCCCGAGCGGCGCCGGCGTGCCTGCCTGTGTAAGCTCCGACAAGGTGGCGAGGACGGCCGTCGTTGCGGGATCGGGACCATCGGCGAGGAGTACGCAGTCCACTTCCCGTTCTGTGTTCGCGCGCAAACTTGCAAGCGTGGCGCGCAACTGCTCCGGTTCAGAATAAACGTGAATTCCAATACAAACCCGTGGCACGCCGCATAGCCTCCTCAACCTATTCCTTGCAGTTTAGAATGGCTCCGATACATAGCTTGAAACACAATACCTGCTTGCCTGCCTGATCAACGTGGTTCCAGGACATGGATTTCTCGATCGCAGCGCGGCGGCCAACTGTTCTCCAGATTGCCGAAATCATTCCCTTCCAGATCAAGCCTGGTTTGAAGCGTCACCTTTGTATGGGTGTTGTTCCTGATCATCTCGAATTGTTCTCGTGATGGACCCCACGACGTGGGAAACTCGATGACGGTCACTCTTGCTTGATTGACGAGCTGGTAAAGCACTTCGTAGTGATACGGCTCCAATCCCTGGATCTCCAGACCTAACATTACCAGTCCATACTCGGACCCCGGAGGAATGTGCCAGTCGATGTCCTGAAATCTCGCCCGAACATGCGAGACCGCGCAAGGCTTTCCTTGCAGAGTATCCGCGTGACTCTCCCTAATGAAAGGATCGATAACAACCACTCTGTCATGAGTCCCAGTTAAGAACTGATCAATTGGAGTCCTGGACCCGCCGATTTCGATGACCGAACGACACGGATATACAAAATGGGCGGCCAGCACATATCGCGTCGAGAAGGCTCTACTTTCGAGATATTTCCAGTCCTTTAGCCCGGGAGTCGCCGGTTGCGCGTCGGCACGTCTTGTTACCGTGATCAGATTGCCAAGTTCCGCCCGTGCGGCAGGGATCGACTTGAACCGCCACCCGTCAGAAACCTTTCTTGTGCGGACCAACGCAATTCCCTCGCCGATCTCGGGGAAATCGACAACATCACAATCACAGAGTGTGCGGATATGTTCTATAACGTGTTTTACACCGGCGCCTGCCAGATTGGTGTCATGGAAAGTAATGATTGAACCCTCGTGAAGAAAGCGACGATACGTTTTGAAATCTTCGAAGCATCCTTCAAAAGAATGGTCCGCATCGATATGCAAATAGTCGATGCTGATATCATGCTTTTCGAAAACACTTCTGACGGCATTCCCGGTAAGATCGACGATAATCTCCACGTCAGGGAAATGGCTGCGAAAAAATGAGTCTTCAGCCAGCCAGGCAGGGGCGCCCCATCCGACTGCAGGATTGTTCCCGTCAACAAGGATTGTCCGGCTCGTCTCGCCGATTCCGAGATCCCGCTGGGCCTGTCGCATGATGCGAGGAACGAATCCGCCACCGGAACCAAGACACACTGCGACTTGCGCTCTCAGCGCATATACGATCGCGTAATAAAGCAAGCCGGATCCAAGATAATCGTGATCAGCCCCATGACTACCCGACCAGGGCGCATCGCGCATCAGGTACTCACCGATAACATCCTTGTTAAGCAACTCAAAGGTCATGGCATCACAGGGCTTCACAGAAAAGTGTCCGTGCCATACCACGCAAACGGATGGTCAAGATGCAAACAGAACAAGCCCTCGAGCTTGAGCGGCAGGATATGATGGCGCTTGCATTCGTTTGCAAACATTCCATCGCTGTGCGCGAAGTGGTTGAATTCCTGATTGTACCGGACTCGCTCTAACGTCGAACGGTGGACAATCTGCGTGTAGCCCCAGGGATAGATCTCCGGTTCGCGGGAGAGCGGTGCGCGAACCAGATCTTCAAATTCTCTGAGGGCGTCCACACGTCCGGATAAGACGGCGTCCGTTTGTTTCGGTGTCAAGAACCTTCGTTCGCCGTAGAACAGGGCGTTGGGTCGTCCCTGGATCTGTTGGAGCACTCTCGATGCGCAGTTGGGACTAAACAAACAGTCGGCATCAGTCAGCCAGATCCATTCGCCCCGGCTCATTCCAAACGCATGATTGATCATCGAGCCTTTGTTCTTGACCAGATCGCTGCCGACCGATATTTCCCGCACGCGAACGAGCGGATAGCTCCGCGCTACCGCCGCGACGTGCTCGTGTGTTCCATCCGGGCTTTGGGGATTGACTACCAGGATTTCGTAAGCACCGGATGGAAGATCCTGATGACACCAGTTACGAAGTGACACGCGCAGCCGCTGAAGAAAACGATAACAGGTAACGATCACCGATAAGTGGCATGAAGCTTCAAGCGCGCGAACGGTAAGATTCTGAAACAATACTTCCTCAACTTTCCTGACCTTCAGTCTGAGCACGCCATTGAGAATGTCTTCGACGCTACTGATCGCTGAGTCCCACCAACAACGCTGCATCAACTGGCCGTCGACCCGAAAAGCCCAGCATCCCCCATCCACGTCCACATCTAATTGCAGATGGCGAGCACCGGTTTGGGAATCTATCCTGGTTAGAAAATCCTTGAACCCGCCGAAACTCAGCCCGGCGGCCTCGGCCTTCCCGCTGATCGTCACTTCGATCACAAAATTCTTCAGTTCTCTCGCCGCAGAGCTATCCCACCCGCGCCAGGCTAATGCCAACCACTCGGGTCCGGCGCGTTTGACGCGAACACCACCGTCCCGCCAGTCCCATTCACCACCGTCGACTATTTCCCATCGGGCTTGCTCCTGCGCGTCGCCGGCCAGCGCTCCCTGCCAATCCGTATCGAGGGCATCGCTCAGTTGAATGTTGCTCGGCTCCAACTTCATGATTGTGTTAGACCACTCGCTCTAATGATCTCCGGACCGCCGTGAGCGACAGTTTATTTTGGCCCGGTCTTCTTCCGCGGCGAGCGAGGACTCACGGGCGGACGTACCAATGAGAGCTTCTCCACCTGGGTCCGAAGATCGTTTACCCGTTGAATAGTCGCTTGAAAATCGCGGGCGTTGGCCTGCAAGTCCGCAATCTCCTTGTCGCGCGCCGCCAATTCCTGTTGATGAGTCAGCCGGACTTGAAGCAGCTCGTTTCTCAAACCAGTCAGTTCGTCCCGCATGCGAAGAGCGTCGGCGATCGAGGCTCTGTCCGTTGCGATGTCATTGGTATTGGCGGTCACTTTCGCTTGAATGTCCTCGATCTGCGGCGCAGTCTTGTCAATCACAGTGCTGGTGCGTTCGACTTGCGCGCGGAGGTCTTCAATCTGGGGCGTGGTCTGATCGATGGTGGCAGTGGCCCGTTCGACTTGCGACTGCAGTTCCTTGATCTGTGGGGTTGCCTGATCGACGGCGGTCTTTGCGCTCTCGACCCTGGCGCTGAGGTCAGTCAGCTGCGGTAATATCTTTTCAACGTCGGCCTTGCTTGCGGTGACGGCGGCGCTGTTCTCATCCACAACCTTGCGAGTGGCGTCGACGTCAGTGCGCAGTTGAGCGACTGCAGGAGATGGTTCTTCCGCTCGGGTAAAGAAAAGTACTTTATCGTCGCGGGTGACGAGTTTGACTCTCGTTCCTGCTTCGAGGCGAACCGGCGCGCCGGTGAACTCGACTAAGTTTCGAGCGCCTCTGGCAGGATCATATGGTTCGACCTTGTCTACCACGACGCCGGCTGCCTCCAGCGTCTTCTTCGCGTCATCAACCGAGCTGCCGGACAGGCCTGCATGGGTGGCCGTCCCTGGCTCTGGTACCAATGTTTTGTGTGCGGCATTGGTGAAGAAGTCGGCGAATACCGGCTTTGCTGTAAGCACTCGCGCAGCGACATCGGTCATCGCCGCTCTGAAATCAGCCTGCTGAACGAAAGTTACTCCAGTACGAATCTGCTTGCCGGTCAGGGTGTTCTTGCCGGCGGCCGCATCAACCGGCGGTTTAGGCCTCGGCGCGTTGAAATTACCGAACAACGCGGGAAGCGCCGCACAACAAAACTTCTCGACCGCTGTCTTAATTAAAGGAATGATCGGCACAACTGAAAGCCAGTATTCGACGGTTGGAAAACTATGCACATACTTGCGGAGCGAAAAGTTGCATACCTTGAACACCTGCCCTTTCCTGATGCTTATGCAAGCAAGGTAGAGCTTATCGTCGGGCCCGCACTCAGGGCAGTCGACCAACAGATGATCGCAGAAACAATCCTTCAGGTATTGCAACAAGCCTGCGAGCAGATCGGCAAATGCGTTCAGCACGTCGGCGCGGTAGTCGACCAGCGGCTGAAGCGGAATCTGCCTGGGAGGCGCGAAAAACTCAGACGGAATCGAGCTGATCGTATTGCTGGCGTAATTCAGCACGTACGTTCGCTTCTGGTCCGGAGCCACCGCAAGCGACAGCGGAGAAATCTGAACCGGATGACGGTAGTCAGGAACGAGCCTGTTGTCGGAATTAATCAAACCTATTCGATAACTGTCCTCGTAGCTGACCATCAAATGTTTGGTGACCGGATTGTTCTCCAAACGAATGGCCGTGTTCTCACCCAGGTCAGCTATTCCGATGGGAGTGGGCGACAATGATGTGTCCATGGCGTTGAACACAGCCACCTGCTTGTTCACCTGCACCGATGACAAAATCGAGACGGCATATAGCTTCCGGGACCCGCCTTCTTGCGATACGGCAATGTCGTCTTCGCCGGGGGCAAGGACAATCGCGCCAGCCGGGTCATGAGCTGCAGTCCGGAATTCCACCGGGGTTTGCTGTCCCTTCAGATTCAGGCGCAGCACTCTGTCATAACGGTCGGTCGCCCCGCCCGGCGCGTTGGCGGTTGCGAAACCCAAACCGTCCTGGTCGACAACAACTAAGTGGCCGGCGGCGTTGAAGGCATAGGTCGGCGTCGGCGTGGCGTTCACATTTTGCGGGTTGATCTCGTACAGACCCTTGCCTTTTCCAATTGCATAAACTTTCTCGGACGTGGTTGGTGTGGTTGCCAGTGTGACCAATAGGATGTCGCATATTGTTGTGGGCTTTCTGAACGCGTGCTTGAGGCCGCTAACATCGGCAACTGCAAACATGCTGTCTTTGTTGTTGATCGTCGCGACCGCGTAGAGTTGTTTGCCGTCCCTGGAGAACGCAACATCCTGAACGGTCGCGCTGCTGCCGCCGGGGAATTCCAGCTCATCGACCATTTCGTTCTTGTTCAGATCGAAGACGTTGATTTTGTTGCTGGCGCCCATTGAATAGCCGACCGCACTGTTAGGCGCAACGCGAACTCGAGTCTGAAAGCCTTTGCTGAAAATTGTAAAGATGCGCAACCCCGAGTATGGGTACGTGGGAAATTGTCTGGCGTTCTCGAACATCGCACAGAACGTGTGACTCTGGAGCTTCTCGCGCAGCCTGGTGTAGAAATCGCGGAGGATTGTGTCCTCCAGGTTCTTGCCCGACTGGCCCTTTTCGCCCGAAAGGAAGACGAATGCGCCGTTCTGCTTGTTGGTGAGCTGAATCAGCAGATTGGAAAACGTTGTGATCCGTTTCTGAGTGGGGCCGACCGGCACATTCTCTTCACCGGGCTTTGGCGTGAACTGGTCGTGGAAAAAATCGGTGAGGCTCTTTATGCACTCATTGAAGAAGTCCAGCAACAGCGTTCCCTTGAGAAGGGATTGGAATTTATTCTTCCCGCTGGGATACGGCTCAATGCGACATCGAGCCTTGCTCTTTGGGTCCGAGTCCAGAACCAGGCAGACGTCAGTATCCGCGATCCCCGGCGGCGAACTCGGCGGCGAAGACAGCGTGTCTTCCACCAGTCCAAGCAGGTCAACCGGTTCGTCCTTTTCCAGGATGACGTCGTTGCCTTCACAGTCAATCGCGTAACCCTTGCGCACGGTGACGTGCCTGCGCGGCTGACCGAGCGGGTCGGGGCCACACTCGACCTGCAATCCGCACACGATGCCCCATCCGTGAAGGTGCTTATTGTGAAAGCGCAGATCGCGCGCTGAGCAAAGCCGATCGAGGGCTTCCTGCACCGTGTCGGCGTCGGCGAGCTCGCAATTGTCGTTGTCAAAGCAGATGTCGTCCGCGCATATCTCAGTGAGCGTCGGGAACTTTTTGCGGCAGTCTTCTTTCACGCTCACGGTGCCGGCTTTGACGTCGATAATCGCAAGCTTGCCGTAGTGATGCCGAACGCCCCTGGGTGGTTGAGGAATCGGGTTGCTGTTTGGAATTTGATAAGGCGGCCACTCGATCTCGGCGGTCGCAGTGCGCGCGGGAATCAGCCAGTAATCGCCGGCATGGTACTGGCCGGCTGAGAACTCGACTTGAATGCCGCCCTCGAGGTCGATCCAGTTCGCAAGCGCAGCGCTCATACCGGTCGAACCTGCATTGATCGTTTGATCCCATCGCCGCAGCTTCAATCCCGGAAGGCCCGCAAGAGGAGACACTGACGTCTTCACCGTTATTTCGCCCGGGGCGGGACCGATCTTGTCGATCTGAACGAGGGCGTGCGGCGTACTCTTGAGCGTGGACTCCTCGTCAACTATCTCCACCCATTGACCGCCCGCAAAGCCCAGCACTTCATCCTTGCCGGTCTCGGTAACCGTGATGATTTTGTCATTGATGTTCTGGATCCTTGTTTCAACCGACGCGTTGTCTCGCGACCACTTGAACGTAGCTTGGTTGCGCGCACCGCCTGTGTGAATCTCAACCCGGTAGAGCTGGTTTTCGAGGCGGTTGTATCCCGCGGTTGGCGGCAACAGGCACACGTTCTCGTCATCTGGCGGGGGCTGGGTTCGCGCGTTCAAAGTGCCCGTGCTCAGCGCGGTATACTGGTCGAACTCAGCCAACGGACTCTTGCAAGTCAACTCGCCAGGAGGGCTCGAGGGCAACAGGGAAAGCAGCTTGATCTGATAAACAGTTTGAAGACGAGTCGTCGTATCGGGTCCGCCGAGCGCGACTTCCCGGATCAATTTGTCGTCCAGCGCGGTGATCTCTCGCAGCCACGCGTCAAGAAATACTAGATAGGTTCCGTCATTGAGGCTCAACTGGAGCGCGCCGCCCGGCGGACTTGAGGGAGGGCTGGTGATCGGCGCGGTGAACTCGGGATTCGGGAGGTGAGGCTGACTGGTGTAGGTCGCCGGCTGATTCAGCTCGCATAGAAGACCGTCAACGTAGAATCGCCCAGCCGAAATCGTAAGGTCAGTTCCGCCCGGCGTCGTGCCGATCTTAAAACCGTCGCCCTTCCTGGGCACGCCTGACTGCCCGATGACGTCAATGGCTTCCGTTTCGGTGCGATAGAGTTGAATGTCGAGTTGTTCGTTCCAATCGGAATCCAGCTGCACTCGTCCCTGTTGCATCAGCACGCCGCTGTAATGCTTCTTGCTATTGAATGTTTTGCGGCTGTAATCACCCATGATGATCCTCCAATCAGTCGTGGCTAACTCGCGTAGAAAATTGCCGCCTCCAATCCGAAGCGCAAATATTCATCAAGAGCGGCGCGCAGATTCGCTTCGCGTCGCGGCTGGTACAGATTGTGAAAAGCGCCCATCTCTGCCTGGTCGTCGGCGCCTTGCGTGATCTCGACGGCGCAGGCGGGACTCAATTGGCAGTAACCGGCGTCGCCGTAACGCAACGACGTGAAAACCGGCCGCACGCGCGCCGCGTCCTCTAGTTTCGCCGGCTGGCAGCGATGCAGACGCGGCAATTGAGATCCCGGCGGCACAAAGGAAAATCGCACGCAGCCCTGTTGTAAGCGCTCAGCCCGAACGGGCGCCGGCCATGTGTCGGTCGATTTCAAGTCTGCGAAAAAAACCGTATTCGACGCGAGCTTCATCGTGTGTGTGTAGACCTTCCCGATTACGCTTGAGTTTTCCACCGTCAGCGGCGCGCCGGGGTCGTCACCGCTGAGGCCTGCGAACGCAATATCCGAGGCGTCTGCTGCGTCGACGATGCTGTCGCGAATGATGACTTGCCCTCCCGCGACAGCGCGAATCGCGCCGACAATGCAGTGGTCGATCTCGATGATCGTGTCCGCCAGTTCGACCAGAATCTTCGGCGCAGCGGACTGCGCGGGCACTTCGATCGGTGGACTGGCGCCGATTGCTTTGATCGCGGGTATGGCCCCAGGCGCAAGCGTACAGTGACGCAAGCGAAGCCGGGCAATCTTGTTTGGTTTTCCGCTGCTATCGGTCAAAGGCACGCGGACACGACCGGCGATCAAAAGACCATTGAGAGTGACTTCGCTTCCGTCGACCCCGCTGATCATAAGATCACCGGATAGGGCCAGCACCGGACGTCGTCCATCGGCCGCGCGCAGCTCGATCTCTCTTTTCTCACTCTGTGCGACTTCTATTGCCGGCGTTTCAAAGAAGGTATTGTTATTCGTGATCTCAACTACTCCTCCCTGTGTGGCGATTTGATTGAGTGCCTGCAGAATTGTCGGTTCGCCGGCTGGCACTTTCACCTCCGTCCCGCTGCCGATGAAAGTTTGTTCGCGCGCGTATTCGCCGCCACCCATATCGGCGCTGAAGCCGTAGTGATAGGTCACCTGGACGCTCGTCGGAGCAGGCGCCGGCGGACTCTTCGCGGGGAACGCAATGCGGCCGAGAACCGGGTCAATCGCGATTTTGTCGGTTGGCATGTGGGCCCAGCCAATGATGTTGCCGCCTGCATCTTTCAAATCGCTCAAGTCGCATACTCGAACAGCAAACGGAGACGTCGGCGGGCTCGATTCAGTCGAAGGCACGTCCTGCCCGTTTACATTGAGTAACAGACTCTTGCCCGGGCCGTAATATGTACTGAGATAGCGATGCAGAAGGCGTCGCGGCAGCGGCAGTGGAACATTGACCGGCTCGGCCAGATGCGTGATCTCTTCTTCGGTCTGAGGATCGTTGTAGAGCTGAATGTCTTTACCGAGTGCGTCGAAGAGATACCGACTGTCGTCGAGCTTGAAGGCAGGCGCATTTGTGACGGAGTAACTCCCGAGCCGCCACAAAAAGATTCCGATATTCGGGATGTTGTACTTGCCGCGTCGCGGTTCGATGCGACGCACGTCAACCGTGCGCGTCACTTTGTCAAACGGAGTGTTGATGAAATCGAGCGACTTCGAATCGCTCACATTCGCAACAGAGAGATTCTCGAGACGAATGTGATTCATATACTGCGTCGTTGCGAGCAGTTGAAAATATTCGACTACGCTCGCGTCCCAATCGGTTAGATCCCGCGCCAATTGCTCCAGGACCGCCGCTGTCCCCTTGCGGCGTCGATAGCGGATGGTGTTGGCGACGAAAGCGCGCTCGGTAAGTCTCGAGCGTGGGAACACCGACACTCCCCGCGCGCCCACCAGATCGCCGATATACGGCACGACCCATTCAGCACAGGTCTCAATGAACAAGTCGTCATAAAGTTGGTCGAGGTTGTCTTCGAGTACTGCTGCCTGTTCCGCTATTACGGACAGCAGCGCTTTCAATGGGCCGCGCTGCCGCTTTGCTTCAAGCGCAACCAGGCGCTGCCCTTCTTCCACGGTGAGCCTCGCCTGTTGTCGCAATGATTGCAGCTCGGCTTGCTCACCCGGAGTCAGCAGCGTGTCCATCTGCTCAGCAAGCTCGATGTCGCGGATGCGATATACGGCCGGCAGTAAAGAATAAAGGGTTTCGATATCGAAGCTCATTCAAAAATCCCCAGCGCCAATGGTCGCGGATCGAGCGTCAGCAACTCAGCGGGTAATACTTGGTCATCGTCGCCCGGCCGCGGCGCCGCGGCGGCAATGTGGTTTTTGAGATCGACGCTTTCGTCCGAGCGGTGCAACTCGGTTACATTCACGGCGAGCGTCCCGCGCACGCCTTGCATGGCCCCGATCACTTCGCTCAAATGAACCGGCTGCCCAAACGCCCGCGCAGCAAACGAAAATGTGTCGCGAAGTTTCCGGTCGACGTCGGCCAGCACTTTCTCAGGCAGGAAATCGGGATTGATCTTCACCGCGGCAGCCAAACGAAACACGCGCGGCTGATAAGATTTGACCTCCACAAGAACTTGCGGATCGCCGGCGGCTTGCATGGCACTCAACAGGTGGACATGAAGCTGGCTGTCGTCTCTAACCTCCGCGCCTTGCGATCCGGCAACTGTCACATACACGCCGCGCTTTTCGCCGAACCAGGTCCACGTGGCGAGCGCCTTGTCGATGCCGCTAAAGGCGCGCGCGAAATCCTCGTAGTCTCGGAGGGAAACCGTGCGACCCAACGTCAGCACAGTCAGTGGCGCGTTGCGCCGAGCCTCGTTGAGCTTCTCCGCGTCGGCGGCGCCGTCCGACGCTGTCGGATTCGTTACATCTTTGACGCCGAGCGGTCGAGTCAGTAATTGCGTGAGTTGATCTGCCTTCACGAGTCCCGCCAGGCCAATCCCTTTTCGATATTTCGCCTTGACGTTTTCCTGGCCAGTAGGCAAACGCGCGCCTGTTTTTCCATCGCCGAAAATCACGGTCGTCTTTCCCTCGTCGTCGAGACGCGTTACATAGATCCGCTCTTCAGGTTCATGCCCGAAGAAGTCAGGAACCTCGTGCCAGAGAATGTCGTTCACGCGCACTTCGAGTGTGGTTAGAGCCCCGCTCGGATCGGAAGAGCTAACGTAGGTCAGCGGGGGCTGGCGCAGAGTGAAGCGTTGAAATGACTGGGTGGCGTCACCCCCGCCCAGAGTTTCCAGCACCGTTTCGCCGTGAGTAGCAAGCGCAACGTTCGCATTAATGATTACAGTTTTGCGTACGTAGCTGTAAGCCAGCCTCTGATCGAAGGTAATGACGGTGAAGCCCGCTTCGAGTATCACTGTTTTCAGCGTTAGGGTTTCACTACCGATGACGCCCTTGAGATCGTCCCGCTCGCCGGTGAGGATTACGCGCTGCCCAATCTTCAAACCAAGAAACGCGCCGTCGAGCGTAATTCCCTCGCCGCTGACAGACTCGGGTGTCAGGAGATCAACGATCGGGAATTCGGCAAGGGGAAGCTGTTCGCTCTGCGCATGAACGACGACATCGCGAAAGTCGGCCAACGTGGGCGACGACGGCAGGACGCTCCACCAACTGTCACCGCTTGCCAGTGTCAGCAAAGTCGTCTTGGAACTAATCCCGTAGGCTGTACGAGGAAAAGTACTTGCTTGCTTGATCTGAAAAGTGTTGGATTTTTGTCCTGGCTTCTCGATCGTTACGTAGCTGCCCGATAGCACTTCGTTGTAGGCGTTGTCGAGAAAAACGAGGTTTTCAGCTTCGGATGCGTCTCTCGGCCATTCGTCCCAGGCGGACGGCGGATTCGGCACTGTCCCGTTGTAAGTGGGTTGTTTCGGCGCATTGTTTCCAAAAATCGCGGCGTGCTGTCTGAAGACGAACACCCCCGCTTTACTCAGTAGCGAGGGTTCTCTTGTCTGTCTGGAAATGTTGGTAACCAGCGCCCGGACATCCCAACGCTGGATCGTTGCCAGAGCCGACAGGTCTTCTTCCAGCCAGATCGACTGGTTAATCCGGTGAGCGGCAAAATTATTGAGCTCAATCCGGCCCAGAAAATCGCGGAACAGGCCCGCCTTCAAGGAGGGCCTGGAATAACCTGGCAGCGCCGCGGGCGCGCTGACGAAATCCACTCGGGTGTTTTTTGCGTCGTCATCCAGCGTAACTTTGAAGACGGTCTTGGATTCGGCATGGCCCGAGTCATCTACCACCAATAAGCGATCGCCCTGTTTAAGATTGGCAGTTGTGCCGGCGAGGAAGACTGTTTCGATCTTTAAGGAGATTGGCTGTGGCTGGGTAAGCCGCGGTTTGATCGCGTTCCACTCGGGCCGCGCTTCGATCTCTTGTACCGTCTCGAAGGTTTGCGCTTGCTCGCCTGGCCCGGGAATGCTCTGCACTTTGGTGCCGACGTAAATCGTGATCGGCGGCACAGTTTCGGGAGCGATTTGCGCCGTTGTGCCAACGCCCAGCGCCTGGCCCAGGGCGCCGGGAGCCGTTTCGAGATTGAAAGCCAGATAGGTGCTCGCGGCGACGCCGGGGCGAAGCTGGTAACCAATCAACCGCGCCAGTTCCAACACTGAAAGCCGTTCGGTTGCGGTTCGCAAGTACGCTTCGCTGGCAATGCGTTCCTGATAGAAGGTCAGCACATCGGCCACCGTGGCCCACGAGTCGAGTAAAGCGATCGTAAAATCGCTCGCTTCACGTGTGGTAAGCCCTCTCAGCGCTGGTTGATGTGAACCAGAGAGTCGCGCCTGTAATGTCTCTCGGAATTGCGCGTGCGTGCCGACGCGATAGGCAATCGCCGATAGCCCCGGTCGGTTATCTATCACCGCCGGCGTCTCTGCCGCCACGCCTTCGCAGCAACCACAGTCATTGAGTACGGTCTTTGGATCTACAGACGAATTCATCGTTAACCCTGCGTTACCTTGAAGGATCCGCGCTCGGGAAAGTTTGGATCATTGTCCAGGCGCGCAATCTCGAGCCGGCCCAACTCCAGCTTGCCCGCCTGCAAAGCGGTGCTGCTGTCCAGTCGCTGCCGCTGAAACTTCTTGACCACAACTGAATCGACGCCGGTCACCGCCTGGGCAGCCGCAATCAGAGAACTCAGATACACCGCTTGACCGAAGGTGAAATTGTCCGGATGAAAAACTCCGCGCCTTCCGTCAGGCAGAGTGCGATTGCTGAAAACTTCCAGCAACGCTTTCTGAACGTCACTGAAGAAGTAACCCGGCTTTATGCAGACAGCTATTTCGATTTCGATTGAAACCTGACGCGGACCGTCGACTTCCAGATCCTGTCCGGCCATGCGGAACCGTTCGAGACAACCGCGTAACCCCTTTTCAAAATCCTGGTCGATATCGCGACCGCCGAAGCGATCCACGGTGACGAACATCGTGTGCCAACTGCCTGTCCATCGAAGCGTCGCGGCGGCGCGTTGCACGTCCAGATCGCAGCGTGACACAACGTCCTGGCGTATGGTGATTTCTTCGTAGTCGGCCGTGGTTACCGCGCGTTCCTGGATTCGGAAAGCGCTGGGCGCGTTCTGCCGCACCGCTTCGATCGTTTCCGGATCGGTGCCGCCTTCAGCGGGAAGCGGATTGCGCACTTCGGTGATGGCTGAAAGATCACTTAGACTGGAACTCACGAGGTGCACCAGAGAATCTGCGCCGATGTTGCCCGCAGCGCCGTTGCCCACGCGATACGTAGCCAGGAACTTTGTGCCCGAAACCGGACGAGAGCCGAGCGCGCCGTCTCCGAAGCGCAGGTAAACAGTGCCATCATTCTCGATCTCGACAACAAACTCTTTGCTGTTCGGGTGACTTGCCAGGAGATCGCGGACGGGGTTCCAGATCTCAGGGTCTGTTTGCTCTGTGAATCTGGAAAGCGAGATGCACGGCAGTGGGAATTGAAGCGGATCCTTCGTTGATAACGTCGTTAGTCGTGATGCTGACGAAGCCTGCTGATCGAATGGAGCTGCGTGAGTGAGCGGCGACTGCTTGAGCCTGGGCCGGTACCGCGCCGGCGCAGCGGACGGTGGCAGGGCGCTACAACGGTCGCCCACTGAAACTTGCGCAGCGAGCGCCGGATTTGGATCAGGCACTGTGTCCGCATCCAGTGAAGTCGCCACGTTCTCCAGATCAAATGGCCTCGTTTCGGGTTCATCAGTGAACGTCATGCCGTGGTCCGCGAGTACGATGTTGCCCAGCGCCAGACTGACTCCTTCTTTGGGACCACTGTCGGTTTCGGCCGATATACAGAACGCAAACGGCAGGGCATCGGCGCGAGCCCATTCGATTTGTACAATTGATTGGTTGTTTAGAGGATCGGTGACCAGGGTGCCGGGTGTCCGGTGCTCTTCATCGTTTATCAAAACTGAATTCGCCTCGGGAAACACCCGAGTGAGCCGCACGGCATGACGACGGGCCGGATCGGCATCTTCTCTGACGCCCGTCCCGGGTCCTTTGCGTTCTTCAAAGACCAATACATCGCCGGCGCGCAACCTGAGCCGTGCATCTTCCTTGTCGTTTAAGGTAGCGCGCGTGGCTCCTTTCGGAAGGCAACAATCGCGCGCGTCCCAGGCATAGAACTCTATTTCGTTGTGCGCTTCGAAGAGAGTGATGTCGTGCAAGAGCTCGAAGACCTGAGGTCGTGAACTCAATGCCTTGTCGAAAGCCGGCGAGTTCTGAGGAATGAGAGCCGGCTGATCCGGGACTCGAGTGAGAAGCTTGGTTGTATTTCTTCCCTTCCCCTGCTTCAGCGTCAGGCCGTCGCCACCGGAGGCTACTTTTATGTGTACCCATGCGCGCGCGTTGCGTCCATCGTGCATCGGATAGTCAACCAGGCGCGTGTGACGACGAACGGAAGTGCGGCGGCGCGCGGTTCCCAAATAGCTCTCTGTTGCAACGGCGTCCTGCTGATAGCTCAAGTAATCGCCGACGAAGGCCAACAGTTCGACCAGCGCGATGCCCAGGTCAGCTGCGTTGCGCTCTTGCCATTGCGGCGCCAGCAGAGTCATCCGGTCGAGCATTAATTGCCGAAAGCTCGCATAGTCCTTGGCCAGGTAATTTATTTCGGGCGCGTTTGTTGTTTCCGGCGGACAAACTCGCGGCGTTTTGCAGTCGAAATCGCTCGGGCACAGAACCTTGAAAGAGAAGTCTATGACTGAAAGAATCGGATCGAAGTTAGTTGGCGGCTCGCTGTTGTCAGCAACTTTAGCCAGACGAAGAGTGTAGGTCGAAAAATCGCCGCGCTCGGAAACTTCAACGGCGAGCGTCTTCGCGCTGCCGTCAGGCGGGCTCGACGGCGGCGAGGACATCCCGCCGATTGTCAACTTGACGACCTCAATGTTCTTGATGCGCTCACCGCCTTCGATGAGCACATTTTCTTCCTGCAAAACTCCGGGCGCCAGATTTTTAAGAAAGTGCACGAACAGAATTCGCTGTCGCTTTTCCGTCGGGTCGGCGGGATCATCCGACACTTCGAGAAAGTCAATTCCATTGAGCGTCGCGTGCGCCCGAACGGCATTGCGGCGGCGCTCGTCATCACAACAGAAGTAGATCATTAGATCGTACCTCCGCGGGTGAATTGCGCCGTCTGCTGTTGCTGAGTGCGGCGGATGAGGTACTGCACCGTAATACGCAAGGTTGAGTCTTCGTTTTGGACATCCACCTCATTTACCTCGATCAGATCGCCGAGCCATTGTTGCAGCGACCCCTGCACGAGAAACTGCGTTGCCGCCGCCAGCTCATCACTATTGGGTGCAAAGACCAGACGCTGAAGTCCACTCCCCAAGTCAGGTCGATTCACGCGCTCGCCCGGCGCCGTAAAAAGCACCTGCTCGATCAGGTCGCGGATGTGATCTTCGTCGCTCGTATCCGCCGTGCGACCGCGACTATCAAAGTGGTATGGAAAATCGAGATTCATTAGTTGTTACGTTCCAGTCGCTCGTGTTTGCGTAGCCACAATCAACAATGGAGTCCCCGTGGGCGCGCATATTGCCTGACTATCGAGTAACAGCAGCGGCTGGCTGTTCGAGTTCAAGCGTGTCGCCGCGGTAATAAACTGCGCTGTGACGCAGGGACCATTGGCAGCCGGGGGTGTCGGCAATGCGCAACCGGCGACGACATAAGGCGCTGCAATAGTCACAGTCGGCTGACCGCTCACCAGGACGCGCGGATTTACCGCTGTGGGTATCGCTTGACCCGCATGAGAACAAAGGACAGTCGCTCCGAGATGAAGCAGGAAACCAGGCATTCTCCTTCTCCTATTCAATCAAATGATCGTCAGAGCTCCGTTATTGATGGTGACGGACGGTCCCACCATTACCAGCGACGCGCCCTTGCCGTTCTGAATGTAGATCCCGGTGTCGTTCACGATCAGTGTCGCGTTTGTCGCGCTCTTGATCATGATGCCGCCGGTCGGACCAGGCAGATCGCTGATGACAAGGGTGTTTTGTAATCCCGTCTGCAAAACGATGCTGGGGCTGACGGGATTTCCCGCGAGCGCCAGCGCCGGCACTTCGGCAGCCGACCCGTACCAGCAACCGCTCCAGATCGGATAATCCTGGTCGCCCTGCTCAAATTCGACCCAAACGCCCGCGCCAATCTGCGGAATCATGTAGGCGCCCATTTGTTTGCCCGCGATCGGGAAACAGGGCATGGCCCAACTCGACGGAATAAGACCGCCAATATCAGGCACCTGCACGAGCAGACGCCCTATTTGCAGCGGGTCGATGTTATTGATCACCGTGCCGCGATACTTCCCGTAATGTTTTTCACCGTTGCTCATGCTGGAACTCTCGGGGTGATTGAGACCAATCCATTTCGAGTCAATTCGAAATCCTGTTTCAGCGCGCCCTGCTTGATGTTTGTCGTAACGCTCTTTACAAAGTAGAGGCCGTCAAATGCCAGGCCTGCACCGCGTACTCCCACCAGTTGCCGTGATTTCAACAGCCGGCCGTACCTCACCGCATCGAGCGTACCCTTTCCCGAAACCGCATCCGCGGAGCGCGAGGCTTCGGCAATACCAAGTCCGATCGCCGCCATGGGTGAAAGCTTTGCCGTTTCCTTGAGCACCGTGACGTTGGTAATCGGTGCAGGGATTAGACCGAGTGGAGGCTGGAGGGGATTCAGCTTCGGTATCGGTATCGGAATCGGGATCCTGGTTAATGAGTTTTGAATAAAGACAATAGGCAAGACTCCCTTCGAACCGTCGAAAATGAAACTGAGCTTCTCGACATTGGTGTAGATATCCATGTCCAGGTTGAGCGCGGGTTGCGGCACGCCAACTTTTATTTCCGGTCCCCAGTACGCGATGTTGGTCCCGGGCGTCGGTCCAGGATCAATGTAAAAAACATGGCCGACATCCTTCGCCAGCTTTTCGATGTATTCGAGATCCGTACCCTCGTGTTTCGGCACACGCTCCGTCGGGATGGGCAAGTCTGTAGAGAAGGAGGGGATTACCAGCGGGATCAGTCCAAACATCGCATACTTGGCGATGATCAGCGCCACGCGGGCCTCAGGTGGCATGGCCGGATAGGGTATGCCGCTGAAGTCAATCAGTGACATTACCTTTGTAAGATCCTCGCCGGTGATCGTGAGTGTCGACTCGTTGGGTTTGCCGCCCGGCGATACTTCGAAATTTGTCATCACTCCGTCCATCAGGACGTTTGGCGTGCCGTTGATGGTCAGGATGATCATGACTCGCAGCAGCGGCGTTTGGGCGCCCGCGATCGGAAACAGATTGTGCAGCACCGAACCGGTCTTCAGAGTAAAGGTGAGTTGAAACAGACTCGGCCCCTCAGTCCTGCTCCTGACTTCAACACCAGTCAGAGCCTCGAGCGCCACCTTAGGCAGCGGCAGGGGCACGACTGGTCCGACCATCAATGTAATATAGAATCCCTTAAGCACCTGGCGTCTTCGGTATGCCTTCCGGCAAAGTTATTCTGATTTTTCGGCCGACGGTTTCAGTAAGTTCTGCAGGACGAATCACTCCGTTCGCGTCACAAACGCGCCAGAACTGCTCCGGATCACCCAGATAAAGCGCGGTGATGTTATCCAGTCGCTCGCCCTCGCTGACCGTGTGCTCCGTCAACAGGTCAAAGCGCTCTGGAGGGGGAACAAAACGCCGGCGCAGGAAAACGATCTGCTTCCCGTCCTGCGTTTCGAGTGTGACTGTCGTAATGCCGTAATAGCGACTGTTGATGGGAAACATTTTCACCTCAGGGAATTCTCGTAAGACCAAGCGGATTCAGATTAACGCCGCCCGCCTTCCGGGCCAGATTCTCCTTCTGCTGTTGATAAGCCAGGAAAAGACTGCTGCCCTTGTGATCGAAAGGCAGATCGTTGACGCTCAGAACGCGCATTCCCAAACTGACCTTCGCGCGAATTGGATTCAACGAAGGATCGAATGCTTCTTCCGTGATGCTGAACTCAGTCACGCGGACGGGCAGCACACGATTCTTACTCCAGACGAATAAAGTGAGCGGGGCTTCCATCGGCACAATCTCGAGCGTGCCCGAACTCGCGAGTCGGTTGTTCTCCTGAATCTGCGCGCTGGTCGGATAGATGATCGTCTCCAGCGCGGCAAGCTGCGGTTGAATGCCAAACTGTGTGGCGTTGGGATTCTGGTCTGGAAACTCCAACTGATCGGTCGCGTCGATCTCCGCATCAAGCTTGATCGACTCAACGGGCGGCCCCGTCAATCGAAGGGCCTCGGACCGATCGCCGCCTTCGGTGAGCGCTTTGATCTGGAACGAGCGTGTCAGCGTGTCCGGGTTGTATTGCAGAGCGATCACGCGCTGCACGACGGAAGTCTGCGGGTCGATCAAAACGATGCCGCCTTTGATAAGGCGGGGAGAATTTGGGAAAGCGCTCATAGTTTAGATCTTTCGGTGGCAATCATCATTCTCATCGTTGTCCATTGCGCATGCGCGGTGCGTATTGCCCCCTTGGCAAAGGCCACATCAGAACCGACTTTGTACGCAAGCACGTTCACCAAACGCGCAGCAGTTCGTATTCCTTGAAGTTATGTGCAAGACTTCCGCGCCCTCGCGAGCACTTGCTTGAGAAAACCCTCGTGGGACTTGAAGTCGCTGACTACCAGCTTGAGCGTTACCTCCTCGTCCTTCGACTTGGCTTTCAGCGAAGCCGGATTCAGCAGAAAGGTGATCCAGGCGACCAGCGCATCGCAATTGCCCGCCGCGCAGCAAGAATCGTGAATGCGCTGAAAGGCAGATTCCCGAAGGGGCGCAGCGCTGCCCGCATCGAAGTAAGGCTGAGCTTGCTTTAGCCCTCTGATCGCTGCCGGGTAGTTGTCGTTGGCGATCGTTTGGAGATCCGGTTGTGGCGGGAGGAACGGCAGCGTTGTGATGATGTCCTCGGTGTGGGCGCCCACCTCCGTGGCAGCCAGGTCAAAGCCGGTGCTCGTTTTGATGCCTGTCGAGACGAGGGCGAAATCGCCGTCTGAGATCCGTTTCGCCTTGTGCTGTGCGCGTAGCCAGGCCTCGAAATCATCTGTGACACCAGCGTCGCGCCACTTCAACAGCCAGCCGATCGCCAACTGTTCGTGCGCCGCGTGCCTCATTTCGTGACGCAGTGTGCCCAAGGCCCACGCCTTATCCCGGCTGAAGGCTTTCGGGCCAAGGATGATCGCGATGCGCGGCAGCGAGCCGGTTCGGTCGAGGGGGAGATCCGGGTTGTGGTACGCGCCCGCCGCATCGATGTAACCTGTTTCGCCGTCGGTGCTGAGGTTTGACATGTAGTTCAGACCAGGCTTCGCGTCGGGCTTATGCAGCGCGGCATTAATGGTCCGCGATGAGTTGCCGGCCACATCATTGATCCACCAGGCGTTCGCGATCGCAACGATGTCGGCATAGCGCTTCAAGTCTGTCGTCCCTTTGTCAGCCCACTGTTTTTCCGTAAGCGATCCCTTAGGAAGCAGGTCCTGGACGACGTCGAACTCGCCCAGCTGGTCCGGTGCCGGTCCCGGCAGATAGTCGACGTCCGGGTCCTGAGACATGAGGCGGGCGTGTAGCACTGAGTCAAGCTGCTGTGCCGGTCCCCCTTTTGCTGTCGCCTTCGCCGTCGGGGAATCAGCAGCGGCGGTGAACTCCCATGTCAGGTCTATATCGGCGAGATAAAGCACATCCATTCGGTGGATCAAATACGTAGCAGCGTGAAAGTGGGAGATCACGCGGGTCGGTTTGATCGCGGCGGTCTTAAAGACTTCAGCTACTGCACTGTCTTTCATCGAACTCGGAAAGTCGAACATCGTGAGGTCGGTCGTGGTGCGCTCGACCGTGGTGTTCTCCTCGTAGAAGGGCGAACGTGAAGTACCACTATCTGTATTCCAACTCGGCCTCGCCGGATCGGTGGTGAGACGGAAATCACGACCCGAGTGACTGAGTTCCTTCCGGAACGACTCCTTGGCGGGGCTTTGCACTTTTTGTCGGAAATTCGGATACCACCTCGCGCCATATGAACTGCAGCCAGCGCATGTCATCCACGTCGGGGCCGCTGTAGCTCAGAGAGTACGCCTCGGTGCTATTCCCACCGGCACCCGCCTTTATGGAGACACCGGTACGCAGTTCGACCTTGCCACTGTGAACCTTGGCCGCCGCCTTGGGTTCGGTGGCGCCCGCGGCGACTACTGTCAATGGTGGCCCCTTCGGCGGCATGCCGGGCTTGTGGCGCACGAACCGGATGATACGGCGCACTTCATCCGCCCGCGCCTTGTCCAGGGCGAGCGCTTGCGTCGCTGCCACTTCGAGGGCATCGCGATCCGCCGGCTTCAGTCCCTCGATGTCCTTGAGCACCTCATCGCGTTTCTTCTCCTGCAGTTTCTTGGCTAACTTGCGAGCGAGCTCGATGTTCGGGTCAGCAGCAGGTTTGTCGTTTGGATCGGGCTGGCGCGCGAGCGTCTCGCGGGACCGACCAGTGCTTGATTGCTGCACCACATGCGTCAGCTCATGGGCAATCAAGCGCCGTCCCTCAGTCGTCCCCGGAGCGAACCGACCCGCGCCGAACACAATGCTGGACCCCACCGTGTATGCATTAGCGCTCACGTCCCGCGCCGATTGCTCGGCAGCCGCGTCCGAATGCACCCGCACTCGCGAAAAGTTGTGGCCAAAGCGCTGTTCCATGTCATACCGTAACGTCGGTTCCAGCGGTCTACCTGGACTGGCGAGGGCTTGCCCTACGCTGGCTGGCGCCGCATCCAACTCCCCATTCGAATGTCCTGACAAGCGCTGGATGGGCGGTGGTGTGTCGCGAACGGTGTCCTGTGACGGTACCGCCAACACCTGATCGGCGATCCGGTCCGCTTCCTGTTCATAGATATCCCCCGGCTTGTTAATCATCAGTTTGGTTTGCAGACCAAGTCGCTGCTTCTTGCTGCACCCCTCGCATTCGCCCGACATGCCAACCGCGCCGCCGCAAGCACACTTGGGCTGCAACAGCCCGCTCGCGACGGATTTCAAACTCACGTCCGCAGCATGCTTTGAAAGCGCGTGCTCGTGCGTGCTCATCTGTTTAGCTCTCCCTGCTTTCCATTCATAACTAATCTGGGGTCAGGCACCAGAATGTCGATCTTCACGGAATCGTAATGGTCTTCAAATTCTCTGCAATGTTCTTCTTCCAGGTAGCCTGTGCCCCAGCCTTGCAGCCGTGGGTAGTATCAGCGTCGTAAGTGTCCTGTGTTGGCTGAAGCTTATCGGTGACCGCTTTCTTAATCGTCGCGAGGTCTCCGCCGGCAGTCAGCGCGGCGTTGGCCTTTTTTGCAAAGACACAACTGATATCAAGGTGACCCTGCTCATGACTGAGCAAGCGTGCCGATTCGGCCTGCGCCGTATCATTGCAGTCAGCGCTGACTTTGGTCGCGCACTCGCCCCGCTTTGTGGCTCTGTCCCCGCGCGCAGTGATGCCGGCCGGACAAGCGGGATCCGCGGCAGTATTCATCGCCCACGAGCCGCCGGTGCGTCCGGCAGCCGCCTCCTTGTCAAAGAACACTTCACAATTGGCAATCTGCTGCGCGCAGCCATTCTTGGCAGGGTCGTTTGCGTTTCGGAATAGGGGCTTCACCCAGGATTTGCTTGAATTCAGTTTAGCCTGGAATCGAAGTGTGGGCCCGGTCATCCTGCCGTAGACAAGCTTCAGACAATCCTGAATTGGTACGGCGAC
>DATLWF010000646.1:0-6721 GCA_035576605.1 Blastocatellia bacterium
CTGATGTCGACAAGGACGTTGACTGCCCCGAGAAGTTTACCTGTCTCATCGTGGATCGGATTTGCGTAGGCAAGGACCGTAAGACGCTGGCCGTCCGGGCGCTCGACAACTATCTCGTGGCCGTTGTATCCCTCATTCATCTGCAACGCCAGCGCCATCCAGCATCGGTCGTGAGTGATTGCTGATCCGTCAGTCGAAAAGAGTCTGAACGAGCCGCAGAAGCGATCCACGAGGTTATTCAACGTCGGTGCACGCCCCCATAGCTGTACCGCGTGTTGGTTGTAATAAGTGATCAGCCCTTCGGGGTCGCAGGTATACGCCCCGGCGGGAAGCGTCTCCAGCAAGTGCCGGAACTGCAACTCGCCGCCCGGGGGGCCTGACGACGCTGGCCATCTCTCAGCGATTTGGTCTTTCAGCACTTCTTCCGGCATTGTGAACTCCCGGTTTCCCTGCACTCAAAGCGTAGGCCGCGCGATTTGAGTCGACTAGTCAGTCACCGTTTGAGAGGTTGTGCCTCTTGATCATGCTATATAGGCGGGGCCGATAAATACCAAGGAGGTTAGCGGCCGCCTGTTTGTTGCCCTTGGTGCGCGTGAGCGCGGCGCTGACGACTGCGCGTTCGACCTCCGCGAACACATCAACGGGCTCCGCGCCATTGTTCGGTTCCGGCACTTTGTCGACAATGATTCGGCCGATTGCTTCGAAAGAGGGTTCAACCGGATCAGCGCTCTGATTCTGGGACGAAGTATTGATCTGATCGGCGGTAGTATCCGATGTACTCGCTGTACTCGCTGCTGCGACCGCCATTGTCTTCACTGCCCGCGTCGCTGTCTGTCCAGACGGGAGGGCATGTACATCGATGCTTTCGCCCTTGCCAAGGAGCATTGCGCGTTCGACTGCATGCTGCAGCTCGCGCACATTACCGGGCCACGAATGCTCGAACAGTCGCTGGTACGATTCCTCAGAAATTCTGCGTACGGGTCGCTGATACTTCTCGGCCAACTCCCGCAAAAAGTGTTCGGCGAGATGCTGGATGTCATCGAGACGTTCGCGAAGCGGCGGCACTCGGATTTCAATTGTGTTGATGCGATAATAGAGATCCTCGCGCAGACCACCGTCGCTGATGGCTTTCATCGGGTCTCGATTCGTTGACGATATCAGCCGGAAGCTGGCTTCCTGCGCTTTGTCGCTGCCCAGACGGTAAAACACCCGCTCCTGCAGAACTCGGAGGAGCTTGGGTTGCAGTTCGACGGGCATTTCACCGATCTCATCCAGCAGTAGACTCCCGCCGTCGGCCCGACTGATCAGCCCCATCTTGTCCATGGCTGCCCCTGTGAACGCCCCCTTTGTGTGCCCGAACAACTCCGACTCGATCAGCTCCTTCGGCAGAGCCGAGCAGTTGATCTTGACGAAAGGCTTCTTAGCTCGAAGGCTCTTGTAGTGGATCGCATTCGCGATAAGCTCCTTGCCGGTCCCGGATTCTCCGATGATCAGAATGTTGGCATCGGATTCGGCGACGCTATCGATCATCTCGTAGATGTCCTGCATCGCTTTGCTGCTGCCGATGATGTTGTAGTATGAAACGCGGTTCGTGAGACGTCCGCGCAGTTGCTTGATCTCTTCAACCTGCTGGCCGCGCTCGACCGCCTTTCCTATCAGAATCATCAGCTCTTCAAATTCGACCGGCTTCTCAACAAAGTAGAAGGCGCCGGCCTTGGTTGCCTCGACCGCCTTAGCTACCGAGCCGTGTCCGGAGATCATGATGATCTCGCTCTCCGGCGAAATCTCCTTGAGCCGCTTGACGACCTCTATCCCGCCAAGATCCGGAAGTTGCAGGTCGGTCAGGATTACATCGAAGTGAGAACCCTCGACTAACTTCAACCCTTCCTCGCCAGTCTCCGCGCGGGCCGCTTCGTAACCCTGCGCCTGGAGATGGAACTCCGCGAGTTCGAGCATCGACAGATCGTCATCAATAATCAGGACTCTTGTCTTGGACATAAGCAATCACCTTTTCGAGTTTGGCTTTCATCCATCCAGCAAGTTGGGACTAATTCCAACAGCGTTACACGGCTCGACTCACAAGGCGTGCCGGCCCCGTCACCTTAGGCCCCCATTCCCTTTCCGGCGCGCCCGGTAAGACTCGCGATAACTGTCGCTAGTTCAGCGGGCTCGACTGGTTTCGGCATATGCATCTGGAAGCCGGCCGACAGCGCACGGATGCGATCAATCGAACGGCCATATGCGGTCAGCGCGACACTTGGAATTCGCCCACCCATCTCGGGCGCCAGCTCTCTCACCTGTCGCATCAGTTCATAGCCGTCGACGTCCGGCATGCTGACGTCGGATACCATAACATCAGGTCTTCGCCCGTGCTCGCCGGCCTCGAGTACGGCAAGAGCCTCCTCTGCAGATCCCACTGACGTCACTTTCGCGCCGCATTGCTGAAGTAGCGTCGCCACAAGTTCCCTCGCATCCGCCTCGTCATCGACCACCAGCGCCCACACTCCCTGGAGCGAAGGCGCGCCAAGCACCCCCACCCCTCCGAACACTGGCAAGTCTCCCTCGGTTGACTGTGGGAGGACCGCGCGCAGGGGAAGGTCGATAATGAAGGTGGCGCCCTGTCCTTCGCCAGGACTCTTGGCATAGACCGTCCCGCCGTGCAGTTCAACCAAATGGCGCACGAGTGAAAGACCCAACCCAAGGCCGGTGTGGCGGTGAGTGCTTGAACCGTCCACTTGACGGAAGCGATCGAAGATGAAAGGCAGATACTCCGGACTTATGCCTTTGCCGGTGTCGCTTACGGTTATGCGCACGTAAGGATCGGCGCGATCGAGACGCACTTCGACTCGTCCGGCGCGCGGCGTGAACTTGATGGCATTCGACAAAAGATTCCAAACGATTTGTTGCAAGCGGTCCGGGTCGCCGGTGATTACCTCTCTGCCGACATTCAGCATGAGTTGAATCTCAATCCTTTTGGCCTCGGCGGCCGGCCGCAACACTTCAACTGCGTTCTCGATGAGGGATGTGAGATCTACCGGTTGAATATCGAGTCGGAGTTTGCCGCTCACTATCCGAGCCGTGTCCAACAAATCCTCAATTAGTCTCGACTGAGTCCGGGCGCTTCGTTCGATGATCTCTATCGCGTGCGCCAGCGTAGCGTCGTCGACTCTTGTGGACCTGAGAATCTGCGCCCAGCCGAGCATTGCGTTCAGCGGCGCGCGAAGCTCATGTGAGACGGTAGCAAGGAATTCGTCCTTGGTGCGGTTGGCCGCCTCAGCTCCCTCACGAGCCTTCTGTTCCTTGACCAGCAACTGCTCCCGCTCTTCTTCGGCCCGCTTGCGGTCGGTGATGTCGTTGGCCACCACCAGCGCGGCATGCCGTCCGCGGTATAGCAATTCATGTGTGATCACCTCGACCTCGATGATCGTCCCGTCTTTTTTCTTGTGGCGCATCTCGCTGGCATTGGCAAATGCAGCAGATATTTTGGTAGACCCTTCTATGGCGTGAACATCTTCCGGGGGTTGTATATCCCTGATGCTCATTCCCAAAAACTCTTCCCGCGAATATCCGT
Source organism: Blastocatellia bacterium (assembly GCA_035576605.1). GTDB lineage: Bacteria > Acidobacteriota > Blastocatellia > UBA7656 > UBA7656 > Onstottus_A. Next base: position 3,572 of record DATLWF010000646.1, read on the forward strand.
ACAGTGTGACGGCCGCCTGATTGGCGGCCAGAAGCTCCAAAGTCTCGAGATCACAAACCCAGGTTGGAAGTGAACTACTCTCAAACAACAGTTCATAGCGCTGTTCGGTCTCACGGCGCGCTTCCTCTGCTTCACGCATACGAAGGAGTGCTCTTATCGTGGCGATCAGCTCATCCGCTTCCACCGGCTTGACCAGGTAAGCGTCCGCTCCGTTGTCAAGGCCTCGGACCCTGTCAGGACCAGAAACATACGAGGCTGAAATCTGGAGGATGGGAATCGTGGCGTCATCGGCTTTAAGACGCCGGCAGACTTCGTGGCCGCTCATGTCCGGCAGCTTAACGTCGAGGAGCACTAAATGAGGCCTGACTTGCGACACCAGCTCCAGCGCCTCGGTTCCGTTTTTCGCTTCAAAGACCTCAAAGCCCGCGAGACCCAAGAGCCTGCTCGTGGCCTCCCTGCTTGATTCGTAGTCCTCAACGTTTAGGATCCTGATCTGAGACATGCCTCTCCAATCCTCAGTCACGATAGGAAAACACTTTCAGCTTCGTTTTCAGAGCGCACCCTCACGACGGCGAAAGCGGTCCTGTGCTCCCTGCAAGCCGTCCAGTTACACTACCGAGCACAGTAAGCAGCTCTTCAGGCTCTACCGGCTTGGGCACGTGCATCTGGAAGCCCGCCGCAATTGCCTTTATTCTATCTTCGACTCGCGCGTGTGCTGTCAACGCCACCCCAAGCACGCGCCTGTCGCATTCGGCCGTTAGTGATCGCACGTGGCGCATCAGCTCGTATCCGTCCGCGTCGGGCATTTCGATATCAGAGATTAGCACGTCGGGCCGCCATTGGTCGCCGCCGTCGAGAATCTCCAGCGCTTCGGCTGCTGAGGCCGCGGTCTTGACATCGGCCTCGCACTTGGCCAGGATCGCGCTCACAAGCTCGCGCGCGTTGGTTTCGTCGTCTACCACAAGGATCCGGAGCCCTTCGAGTTGAGGGGCACAATCCAATTCCACGGCATTCAGTGTCGCGGCGCGGTGAACCCGCTCTTCACTGAGTGCACTCGTGGGGCTTATCCTCAACGGAAGTTTAACAACAAAGTTCGCGCCTTTTCCGACGCCTTCGCTCTCTGCGCTAACCGTGCCGCCGTGCAATTCAACCAGGTGCCGAACGATCGCCAGCCCCAAACCCAACCCACCCGACTTGCGCGTGCTGGAGCTATCCGCCTGGCGGAAACGATCAAAGACAAAAGGAAGAAACTCAGGATTGATCCCGGCGCCGGTGTCGCTGACCGTGATCTCGATGTGCGAGTCAACGCGCTCCAACCGGACCTGGACAAGCCCGCCGCTCGGTGTGAACTTGATGGCGTTTGAAACCAGGTTCCAGACAATTTGCTGCAGTCGGTCGGGATCGCCGGAGATGGGACCGGCATCGGGGTCAAGCATCATCTGTATGTGAATACGTTTGGCGTCAGCTGCGGGACGTACTCCCTCCACTCCCGACTCGATCACCCCCGCCGGTTCCAGAGTGTGCACATTGAGATGCAACTGCCCGTTAATGATCCGCGAGACGTCCAGGAGATCACTGATGATCCGATTCTGAGCTCGGGCACTGCGCTCCACCGTCTCCAGGGCGCGCATCTTCGCCTGCTCGCCAAGCGTGCCTTCACGCAAGAGAGTCACCCACCCGAGTATCGAGTGCAGGGGAGAGCGCAACTCATGCGAGATGGTGGCGAGAAACTCATCCTTCATTCGGTTGGCAGCCTCGGCCTCCAGCCGCGCGCGTTGTTCGGCTTCGTACAGGCGGGCGTGCTCGATCGCCGGGGCCACTCGGTCAGCGGCCAGTTGCAGCAGGTGTACGTCGTCCTGTGTAAAGGTGTGGGCTTCTAGCGTGTCGACATGAATCACGCCGATAACCTTGTCCTCGACCATCAGCGGTGCGCCAACGAGAGAGCGAACATTTTCGCTCAGGATCGAACTCACTACTTCAACCTTCGAGAGGTCATCCACGATGAGCGGCGCGCGGCTTGTCGCGATGCGTCCTGCAACACCACGGCCCATCGGCACTCGGACCCTTGCTTCCCCCTCGAGGCCGATCGCAATTCGTCCGGCCAGGTACTTCCCATCCTCGGTCACCAGCAGAATTGCGGCGGCGTCAGCGCCAAGATATTCCTGAATCCGGCCCAGCATTTCGCACAGCAAGTCGTCGAGCGCCAAATGAGACAGCGCCGTATCAGTTACGGTCTGCAGGCGCCGAACTATCTCCGCGGCTTCCTCCGCTTTCGAGCGCGCGGTTTGCTCGAGGACCAGAAGCCGATTGCGCTCGTCCTCTACTCGTTTTGCTTCGGTAATGTCGCGAGTGAAACATCGCGTATGGATGAACCGGTCACCCTCCCACAACACATTTGAATTAATCAGCACATGCCTTATTGAGCCATCCTTAGCTCGGAGCCTTGCCGGATAATCAACGAGAGTCTCATGGCGCGAGAGATGGCCCAGGATGTCCTCAACGGCTCCCTGGTCGGCGTGGAATTCCGCGATGTTGTGTCCGACGTATTCGTCACGCTGGTAGCCAAGCATGTCCAATTCGGCGCGGTTCGCCTGTAGAATTGCCCCGTCCGGTCCTACCCAATCCAGACCCACGGTCGCATTCTCGAAAAAGTCGGCCAACTCCTCCTGGCTGCGCCGCAATTCCTCGGCGACGCGGCGACGCTCCGCGATCTCGGTCCGCAAAGCGTCGTTAGCCTTAGTCAACTCAGCGGTCCGATTCTCAACACGCGACTCTAACTCATCATTTGATCTTTGCAGGGCGTCCGCTGCCCGCTGCCGATCATCATCCATCAAATGCAGCAACTGAGCGTTGCGCCAGACTACGATGAGAAAAAGAACCACGTTCGCCGCCACGAGCAGCGCTATACCAAACTCCCTGGTGTATAGCTTCGCATCGGTACCCGCTACGTTCAACCAGCCCAGGAGCGATGGGACCAAAATGACCGCCAACAGAAGTCGGCGCAGCATGAAGCCGCCGGCGCTCCGGCTCGTTGCCACGGCCATCAGCCCCCGGTTCGGATATGCGCTCAGGATCCCTGATGAAAGCAGGAAGAACGCTACTGAAGTGTGGACGGCCATTCCGGGATAGATATGATAGAGCGCAACGATG
>DATLWF010000647.1:0-20448 GCA_035576605.1 Blastocatellia bacterium
GGAGCCGAGAAGCTGTTTCCCTGATCCGTGGACTTGGACAGGAAGACGGCCGGCCCTGATTGGCCGGGCCTGGTGCCGGTCCACACCACGTAAACGCCGCCAGCCGAATCGAGAGCGAGCGTCGAATTAAAGCCCGCGGGCGCGGTCGGCGAGACTCTTGCAGGAGTCGAATATGTCGAGCCGCCATCCGTCGACTTGCTGTAGTAGACGTCGCTGCTTCTAACGTTGTTCGTATCGTCGTCGAAGATCAGGTGTATCGTCCCGCTGCCGTCTTGCTTTAGGCCTGATCGCATGAATGTGAATCCGGGGGTCTTTGTGATGGAGTGCGGCACATTGACGGTGCGCTGCGAATCCAGGACGTTTATCCGAACGTTCGTCTTGCGCGTAAACCCCTGACTGGCGGCCGCGACCGTCACAAGGTAAGTACCCGGCTTCGTCGTGTTGGTCGTCGAGATAGTCAAGTGCGCGGCGTCCCCCACGTTGACCTGCGTCGCAAGTGTATATGCGAGGCCGTCGATCGCGGGCGATGCACTCAACGCCAAACTTCCCGACACCCCCGCGCCTGTCGTTGCGAAATCGAAATCGGTGGAGTTGCCCGCAATCACAGTATCGAACAACTTCCGTGCAGAGATGTTAAAATCCGGCGCGCTCGGATCGCGATCGAGAGGCACCTGTGAGAAGTAAGCGTCGGGATCGCCGCTCCGCTCGTCGCTCCAGGAAAGAAAGAAGTTGCTCCCGTCGGCGGCGATGCCATCGTAGTCACCGTGATAGCTTCCAAACTCTGAAGGACCGAACACCCAATTCGCATTGGTGATTCGAAAGTTCTTTCCGAAGCTTGCGCCGCCGTCGTGCGAGATGGTCATGTAAACATCGGTCAGACTGTCGGAGAGCGGGTCGTTTCGGCGGTCCCACCACTTCACGCCGAGGGTGCCATCCGCGGCTGCGGCGATTGACGGGAAGATCTGTGTGGTTGCCGTGCTGTCGTCGTTCAGTTTGAGAGGCGCACTGAAAGTACCGCCCCCGTCCGTCGAGCGAGTGTAAAAGATGTCCGAGCGGTCTGCTCCTACCGCGGCGCTAACGGCGTTATACACGATATGCACGGTCCCGTTCTTGTCCACTACAACATACGGAAAGCTATTGGTTCTGACGCTGTTGCCGCCAGTGGCAGAACCGATGCGGAAAAAAGCGGCCGCCGACTTAGGCGGGCTGAAGCTCCTCCCGCCGTCGGTCGATTTCACAATGCTGATTCCACCTGACGCGTTGAAGTGAGTGTCGGAATAGGCGACGTACAGGTCCCCGTTGGACGCGACGGCCGGCATCGGACCCTGAACGAGTTGAGTTCTGTCTTGCGGAGAAATCGAAATGGGGTTCTTGAAGCTGTCGCCTCCGTTTGTCGAGCGCGAACAGTTTATGAAGCTGCCGTTCGATTGCGTGAAATCGGTCCAGGCTTCGTAAACGCTTCCCTTGAATGGTGAGGTCGCGCTTCGGTCGACGGCGAGCCATCCCTTGTCCTGAAAATCATTGTCGTTGTCGGCGGACGTGCTTGCATCGACAACCGGCGCGAACGTCGCGCCGTTGTCGGTGGACTTCGCAACTCCGATGAAGACGGTAAAGTTTCGATCATCCGCGATCGTGCTGTAGTAGATCTCGCCGTTGGGCCCAAAAGCTACGACACCGTCGCCAAGGGAGTCGCCTAAGCCCTTGTCGGGAGTTGGCAGTCGCTTATGTGTGAAAGTGTTACCGCCATCCGTCGAGAAGGAGTAACCAGCTACATCAAAGAACGCGGCATCGTTGAAGCTAACGATTATGTTCTGTCCGTTAACGGCAATGCTGGTCTCGCTGTTGGTTTGACCGAACTCATCGATAGATGGGTTGTTGACTCGAATGTTATCGCCGGGCGTTGCTTGTGGAGCAAAGCGAGAATCAGTGTCGAATGTCGTGACAGCCCGTTTACTTTGGAGAAGACCGTTAAGCTTCAGCGCAGCGCGTCTGCCGCCTGCCGATAAGCCATCGAATATCTCGGGCTGTAGCAACCAGGCCTTGTTAGGGGCGCGGCGGAGCGGCTGTTCAGCCAGCGCCGTTGTGCCTTCGAAGTCACTCAGTCGCGGTTGTTTGTCAGCGCGCATGATCGACGGCAACTGTGGTTGCCGGCTTTCGCGGTTCTTGCCGGGAAAAGCCTCGGCGCCTAAGGTCAATGCTACGACCAGACCGGATATCAAAGGTAATGAGGATAGTTTACCGCGTTGCGATTGATTCATCGTGTCTCCCCCTTGACCCTGAGCCGGAGCGAAACGTCTCCGTGGGGCATGCTTCGAGCGGATCTTCAATGATAGAGACGAGAACCAGGTTGCAAACAACGCAAGGTCCTTCGCCAGCATGACAGCTTGGGTCGACTTCAGTTATCTTCTGGGCGAAATATTACTGCGGATCTTAGCGGGAGACAACCAGAATGCGACTAGGATTAAACTTTGGTTACTGGGGTTCCGGCCCTTCGGACAACATTGCGATCGCTCGAGAAGCTGAGCGGCTCGGCTATCACTCGCTGTGGACGGCTGAGGCTTACGGTTCGGACGCCGTGACTCCGCTTGTATGGCTCGCAGCTCACACTGAACGAATCAATGTCGGCACTGCGATAATGCAGATGCCCGCGCGCACGCCGGCGATGACCGCGATGACCGCTGCGACAATTGATCTGTTGACCGGTGGCCGCTTCATGCTGGGCATCGGAGCGTCAGGTCCACAAGTCGTCGAAGGCTGGCACGGAGTCGTCTACGGCAAGCTGCTAACGAGAACTCGCGAATACGTTGAGATCGTCCGAACAGTCTTGAAGCGAGAGCTGCCACTCGAGCATCACGGCGAGTACTACGACATACCTGTGAAGGGCGGAACAGGTCTGGGCAAGCCGCTAAAGCTGATCGTGCATCCGCTGCGGCCCAACATCCCGATCTACGTTGCAGCGATCGGGCCGAAGAACGTCGCGCTTGCGGCCGAAATCGCCGATGGCTGGTTGCCTGTCTTCTTCTCACCGAAGCGAGTCAGCGTGTTTCGAAAGTCGCTCGACGAAGGCTTCGCACGAAGAAGCGATGGAAAGACGCTTGCCGATTTCGACATCTCGCCAACTGTCAGCGTCGTGGTAGGCGATGACGTGGACGCTTGCCGCATGCACGTGAAGCCGAATCTGGCGTTGTACATTGGTGGGATGGGCGCGCGGGGAAAGAACTTCTACAACGACCTCGCCTGCAGGTACGGTTACGAGGAAGCGGCAAAGACCATTCAGGACTTCTACCTCGCCGGCAAAAAGAACGAAGCGATCGCCGCGGTACCCGATGAACTCGTCGATGAGATTGCGTTGTGCGGCCCGCGCGAGCGGATCAAGGATCAACTCGCCGTTTGGAAAGAAGCTGGGGTGACCACGCTCATCTGCGGAGCCGGCAACATCGAAGCGATTCGCACGATGGGTGAACTCGTGGCCAACCAGTAAGGCTGTAACATCTGACGGATGACGGATGACGGGCGACGGTCTTAGGTCGTCGGTCGTCGGTCGTCTCCGGTCTCGGTCGTCTTCCGTTTGACAGACCTTCGTTCAGGTATATAATCGCCCCAATCTAGAGACTGGCTCCACTGAGCAATAGACACTGAAACTGGAAAGACACTAAAACGGGAAAGGAGGGAACTAATGGTTACTCGAGTCCTGGGATTTGTCTACGGGGTGGTATGTTACTTTGTTTTCTTTGGCACCTTTCTTTACGCCATCGGGTTTGTTGGCGGAGGCAACCTCTACGGCGAGGGGAAGCCTCTGATAGTGCCGCGGTCGATTGACCTTACGCCAACGGGACACGCCGAATCGCTCGCGCTGAGGTTGATCATCGACGCGGTTCTACTCAGCCTGTTCGCCATTCAGCACAGCGTGATGGCGCGAGAGTGGTTCAAGCGAAGGTGGACCCAGGTCGTGACGCCGCTGCTTGAACGCAGCACCTACGTGTTGATCGCAAGCTTGACTCTATTGCTCTTGTTCTGGCAATGGCGTCCGATCGGAACGGCGCGCGTCGCATGGGACGTGCAGAATTCAACAGGCCGTCTGGTGTTGGAGGGCCTCTTCTGGCTGGGATGGTTGACCGTTTTGGTCTCGACATTCCTGGTAGATCATTTCAACCTTTTCGGTCTGAAACAGGTTGTTTGCTATCTGAAGGGAACGGACAGCCCGCCGCTCCCCTTCCGGACTCCAGGCTTGTATAGGGCGGTACGTCACCCGATTTACCTGGGGTTCATCATCGCCTTTTGGGCCACTCCTCGGATGTCGATCGGCCATCTGTTCTTCGCGGGGATGACGACAGCGTATATCCTGGTTGCGATTCAATTCGAGGAGCATGATCTGATACACGCCTACGGCGAAAAATATGAGACCTATCGCAAGCAGGTCTCGATGCTGACCCCGGTGAAGTTCCGAAAGGGATGAGCCAACGGAACGCAAGCACCACGAGTCACATCAAAGCGAGAGGGCGCGTTTGATCGCGTCCTTGTTCGCGACGGTGCGAATCGGCCGGTTGGCGAATAGGCCCTTGATAGGATTGCGCGTTGCGCCGTCCTCAAGCGCGAGATTGTCGGTGTGATAGCCGATCGTATAGCTCGGATCTTTTAGCAAGCTCCCTGTGAGCACCGCGATCACGTTTTTGGATGACTCAATAACACCAGCCGCGACCAGCCGCTTGATACCCGCAAGCGTCGCCGCGGATGCCGGCTCGCAGCCTATTCCGTCTCGCCCGATGATCGCCTTCGCATCGGCGATCTCTTGCTCGGTAACTCGCTCGACAATTCCGTCGGTGCAGTCGAGCGCGCGAAGCGCTTTCTTCCAGGAAACGGGATTGCCGATTCGAATGGCTGTCGCAAGCGTTACCGGGCGCGGAACCGGACGCAAAGCGGATTTGTCGGTTGAAGTGAACAAGTCGTAAAACGGCGCTGCGCCTTCGGCCTGGATGACAGCCAGCCGCGGCATTCGATCGATGAATCCCAGCGTCTTCATCTCGTGAAGCGCTTTGCCGAACGCCGACGTGTTGCCCAGGTTCCCTCCAGGCAAAACGATCCAGTCGGGAGGCTCCCATTCGCACTGCTCCATCATCTCGATGATGATCGCCTTCTGTCCTTCGAGGCGAAACGGATTGATTGAATTCAAAAGGTAAATATCGGTTTCGTCAGCCAATTCACGGACGAGGCGCATGGCGTCATCGAAGTTGCCTTCGATCTCGACGACCTTAGCTCCAAATTCGAGCGACTGCGACAGCTTGCCATATGCGATCTGATCGGCAGGTATGAAAACGAACGCGCGAATTCCGGCTCGCGCCGCGTAAGCCGCCATCGACGCAGACGTGTTCCCGGTCGATGCGCACGCGACCGCCGGCGCGCCGAGCGCGACCGCCTGGGTGACGCCGGTAGTCATGCCGTTGTCTTTGAATGATCCGGTAGGGTTCATGCCCTGATGCTTGAACCGAAGCTCATCGAGTTCCGAGTATTCGGCTGACCACCGCGCTGCATAGATTGGAGTGTTGCCTTCGCCGAGGGTCACCACTTTCGAAAGGTCGTTGACGAACGGTAGCAGTTCACGGAATCGCCAGACGCCACTGCACTCGAGAGCGGTGTCGACAGAGCGGCGCGCCTTGAAGATGGCCTTCATTTCGTCGGGAGTGTTTGCCAGATTGAACGCGTACTGCACATCGAGCAATCCGCTACACCGGCGGCAGGTGTAGATGCGCTCGTCGATGGCGTAGCGCTCTTCGCAGTCAGCTTCGATACAGCGAAGGAAGGCCTTCTTCTCGTCTGCTTTCATTGCGCTAGGTTAGTTGACCTGCGACCCCAAAGCAATGACCTCCAGGAATAAGGAATTTAGGGGCCGTCGGTTTTTGATCGGAGTGTCAGACTGTATCGGCGCGCCGCACAGGTGACCATTACGGTTCTTTAGTGGCGTGTTCTTGCCAGAGCTTCTCCCATCCCTCGCCCGGCTCCACCAGCTTCAACCCAATGCTCCCTTGACCTTCATTGCGCGAGACCCATTCGACTAGTGCGGCGGCCTCGAAGTCATATGACGGCACGGACACCTTGAGCAGCGCGCCCGCCTCAATCTCGCGAGCCGTTTCCAGCCTGAGCCCGGACGGGCTGATCTCTACAACATTCATCTCATCCGAGAAAGCCTCAAGGTGAGAAGTGTTCCCCTCGACGCGCGCCTTCAACGAGACTTTTACGCGGGGTTCATCGCGGCGGTCCTCTTTCTGCCCCTCGACTTCGGTGGCCTCCGCCACCAGATCGTCGTAGCACGGAGCACACACCTCCCGATAGCCAAGGTGCGACACAGCCGCGACCTCCGGGAGATTGGCGATCTTAAGTATCTGATTTGTGTGTTCTTGGCATCGGTCACAGAAGGCAGACATACGGAAAAAACTCCTTCAGTTGGGAGAGGGACAATGGGCACAGAAGAGATGTCGTTTGCAGATTCATTGGATCCGACTCGATCGGTATGGCGCTCAGTATATGCAGATTTGCTTTTTGACTCAACAGAATTTTGCGGCCGGCATAGCGGCCTATCTGAATTTGATTGTCAATTAGTTTCGCTTGCGACGTCTCCACCAGTAAGCCAAAAGAATGACCGCGACGGACGACGCGTCTAGCACGAATAGCCAGAATACCCAGATCGGAGCCGGACGCCAATATATGTCGAATGTTGGCATAACTAATCGAGCTCAATCGCAATCGCCGCGCGTTCTCGCTTCATGAGTTTGCTGTAAAGACCTCCGATCTTCTTCATCCAACCGTACTTCTTATCGAGAAGCCTGTGCGCGCGTTCGGCTCCGGCGTCGTCGAGAATTCGGGCGCGCGCTTCCACCCACTCGCCTTTAGGGATGCCGCGCATGTCACAGGGCATCACTCGAACTCGGGGGTTGTTGCGGATGCGTTTCACCTTGCCTGCCTTCGCAAGCGAGTAGATGTACAACACGCCGGCGTCTTCGGCAAACCACACCGGCGTCGCGACGGCGACGCCGGTCTTGCGATAGGTCTCGAGGTTCAGATATTTCTGGCCGGCGAACCGGTTTATCTTTTCGTTGCTCATTTATTCTTCGATGCCGCGGCCGGCTCGCCTGCCAACCGCTTTCCGTTCTCGCGATCAAAGACCGCGTTTCGCAAGAACTGCTCCGTGCTCCAGGGAGGTGCACCACCGCCGAGGTGTTTGTGAAACCACTCGAGGTGAGCCGTGTAGTACAACGCCATCTCGTACCAGCTCGGCCAGTGACCGGCGTTCGAATAGATGATCAGCTTTGACGGCACATTCATCTTCTGAAGCGCGGTGAAGAACTGAAGCGATTGCGTGTATGGGATGCGATAATCGCGCTCGCCGCTGATGACCAGCGCGGGCGTCTTGAAGTTCTTTACTGAATTTGAAGGGGACCACTTCTCGTAGTCATGAGAGTTCCACGGCTGACCCTTCAGGTCCCATTCGGGAAACCACAGCTCTTCGGTTCCGCCATAAAACGAGCGCGTGTCGTAAAGGCCCATCATCGACGCGATGGCCTTGAAGCGGTCGGTGTGGCCTTCGAACCACATCATCATATATCCGCCGTACGACCAGCCCATCGCTCCCATTCGGTTGCGATCGACGTAGGGCAGCTTCTCGACGGCGTCGGTGATCTTCATAAGGTCTTCGTAGACCTTCCCCGCCCAGTCGCCGGAGATCTCAGCGGTGAAGTCCTGCCCGTAGCCGGTCGAGCCGTGCGGATTGCCGAACGCGACGACGTACCCCGCACCCGGGTAGACTTGCCAGTCGCCGCGGAACGCATCGGACCATTGCGACTGCGGTCCGCCGTGAACGTTGAGTATCAGCGGATACTTTTTGTTGGGATCAAAGTCGTGAGGCTTGACGATGAATACCTGGACCTTCGCGCCGCCCGCTCCATCGACCCACATAGTTTCGGCGGGTCGGATGTCTGCTTCGTTAGCGACTGCGTCGTTCACGTGCGTTACGCGCGACGCAGCTCCCGCCTTCCCGTTGCTGATTTCGGCGCTGAAGACCTCGACCGGTTCGCCGACCGAGCTGCGTGCGTAGAGCAACCGCTTGCCCGCAAGTTCCCAGCCAAGGATCGTTTTGTCAGCCAGCACCTGGGTTATCGCTTTCGACACGAGGTCCACGCGATAGATGGGCGTTTGACCTTCGACCGGCGCGGCGAAGTAGATCGACTTCGAATCATCGGACCACTGGAATTCATCTATCCAGTTTCGGAATGATTCGGTCAGCACGGTTGACGCGCCGCTTGCTCGATCATAGATCGCCAGTCGGAACAGATCAGACTCGTAGGCGGGCTGCTTCTGCATTCGATATGCGATGTACTTGCCGTCGGGTGAATACTTCGGGCTGCCGTCAAAGGCGGGATTCGAAGTCGTGATGTTACGAGGCTGAGCTTTCGGGTCCGCCAGCAAGATCAGCCACAGATCGTTGTTGGTCGAGGAAGCCGGCTGCTTGTCGTGGTTCGACACGAAAACGAACTCTTTTCCGTCCGGCGAAAAGTCGTACTGCAAAGGCCCGCCGAGTTGGAACGAGGGCGAATCATAGTCGCCGGGTGTGATGTCCTTCGTTTCGCCGCTTGACGCGCTTGCCAGGAAGATGTGCGTCCGAGTTCCGTCTTTCCACTCGGTCCAGTGGCGATAGAGCAGGGAATCGGCTGAGTGCGCCTTGAGCGGACCCTTGGACCACGTGTCGGCTATCTTCTGGTTGCAGGCGTCGTCCCCGCCGCATTCGGGATAGACGTCCGAAGAGAACGCGATCCATTTGCCGTCTGGAGACCAGAGCGGATCGGAGGCCCCTGTCGAGATGTTGGTGAGCTTCTTCGCCTCGCCGCCGCCGGTCGGCATAAGGTAGAGCTGAGGGCCGCCATCCTTCGAGCTGATGTACAGGATCCACTTGCCATCGGGCGAGAACATCGGCGAGCTCTCTCCCTTCTCGCCGATGGTGAGCTGGCGCGGGTTCCGCCCGTCGATGCCCATCGTCCAGATGTGGGCGACGCGTTTCGCGCGCCCGAGGTCCGAGGTTGCTACGGCGTAGATGATCGATTTGCCGTCCGGCGAAACGTGAACATCAGAGATTGATTTGACCCTGTATAAATCTTCGATGGTGAACGCGCGCTTCTGTGCGTGCGCGGTGAACGGAACCAGCAGCAGAATGATGACGAATAGAAGATGTTTTCTCATTGTTGGTGACCTCATGATTTAGGCAAAGGCGCGAAGCCGCAATCCCTTCCTGGACGACGCGCATTAAGTGCCTCTCAAGTATTCAGATCTGTGAGCCCCTCGCTGACTTCCCACAATTGGTGCGCCGCCTCTTCATTATGAGACGCCTCGGACGATTTCTGTTGCCGGCGTCTGGCGAAATACTTTCCACTGACGCCTTCTACCTCGGGTGAGCTCGCCAGATAGATCGAAGTGCGAGCCCCGCGCTCAGGGCTGATCGTGACAAGTTTGATCAAAGTCTGCATAAACTTCGGCAGCCCGCGAAACAGGTTAGTTCCGACTCCACCGGGATGCAAACAGTTTGCGGTGACACCGGTTCCTTCCAGGCGTCGCGCGAGCTCGTAGGTGAACAACACATTCGCGAGTTTGGAATTCGCGTACGCGCCAAACGCGCTGTACTCTCGTCCGGTCGGCCACGCGTTGATGTCGAGCTTGCCAAATTTGTGACCCGTCGAGGCAACGTTCACGATTCGCGAAGGCGCGCTCTTCTTCAGCGAGTCCAACAGCAAGTTGGTGAGCAGGAAATAGCCGAGATGGTTGATCGCGAAGGTGCTCTCCAGTCCGTCTTCAGTCATCGAGCGCTCGCGCAGAACAACTCCTGCGTTGTTCACCAGCACGTCGAGCCGGTCGTGCCGCTGCTTGAAGTCACTTGCGAATTGCCGAATTGAATTCTGCGAAGAGAAATCACAGATCATCAGCTCCACTCGATCATTGCGGCTCTTCTTTTTGATCTCGCGCTGGGCCGCTTCGCCGCGTTCACGGTCGCGACACACCATCACGACGGTCGCTCCGAGCTTTGCGAGCCCTAGGGCGGTCTCCTTACCGATACCAGTGTTCGCGCCGGTGACAATGCAGATTTTGCCGGTCATATCAGGTCCGGATCCCACTCTCAACTCGTTTGTAGTCCGTCGTTCAGAGTACCGACTTTAGTCGGCAGTTTTGTTTGACCAGTTTCAACCGGCCGACTGAAGTCGGTACTCTGAACGGGAGCCGACTGAAGTCGGTACTAGGAACGTACACTGAACGTATTCTGAACGACGAACTTCCGCCTGAAGGCCGAACTACGAACCTCTCAGCGCCTGATCGAAGTCCTCGATGATCTCTTCGGTTGCTTCGATTCCAACCGACACTCGAATCAAGCTGTCGGTGATGCCCAATCGCGCTCGGTCTTCGCGTGACATTCCGGAATGCGACGTTGTTGACGGTCGAGTGATCAGTGATTCCACTCCCCCGAGACTCGGCGCAATGATCGGCAACCTGGCCTTTTGCATGAACTTCTCAGCCGCGTCGACGCCGCCCTTTATCTCGAAACTCAACATCCCGCTGAAGCCGTCGAACAAATCGCGCGCTCGTTGATGGCGAGGATGGCTTTCAAGGCCGGGATAGTTCACTTTTTCAATTGCGGCGTGAGCTTCAAGGAAGCGCGCGATCTTCATCGCGCTTTCGTTTTGACATCTCACTCTCAGGGCAAGTGTCTTCATCCCGCGATGAAGCAAAAACGCCGCGTGCGGATCCATCGACCCACCCAGGTGGTTGAGCTTATGTGTGATCTTCTCGATCAGATCGGCACCGCCGATGCACGCGCCGCCTACAATGTCCGAGTGCCCGTTCAAGTACTTCGTGCAACTGTGCAACGAAACGTCGAAGCCCCACTCGGCGGGTCTGAAGTTGATCGGGCTAGGGAAAGTATTGTCGATGAGCGAGACCAGCCCATGTTCTTTGGCGAAGGCGGCGGCTGCTTTGAGGTCGCTCACTTGCAGCGTGGGGTTCGACATCGCTTCGACGTAGATCGCTTTTGTGTTAGGTCTCAGCTTGTTCTTCCAGGAATCGGGATCGTCGCCGTCGATGAAATCGAACTCGAGCCCGAAGCCCGCGAAGTCTTTTGTAAGAAAGTCGTGAGTGCCGCCGTACAAACAGTCCTGAGCCAGCAGATGATCGCCGGCCGATAAGACGGTGAGCAATGTGGTGGTGATCGCGGCCATTCCGCTCGCAGCCACCAGCGCGGCTTCGGCGTTCTCGAGCGCCGCCAGCTTCCGATGAAGCGCAAGATGATTAGGGCTGTTGTTGAGCCGGATGTACCTAATGTCGTGATAGCTTTCCTCGCCGGCGTATTCGAACATTGCGGTTTGAAAGATCGGCAGGCTCACCGCGCCCATCACTCGCGGCTCGGGCTCGCCCGCATGAATCAGCTTTGTATCGATTCGTTTGAAAGTTTTCATAGATGAGACATTGTCCATCATCCCCAAGCGAAGGCGCAAAGAGACATCGTGCGCGGGTCAAGGTTTTTGCGCATACCGCGTCAGAGACTGTGCGAAAATGAGCATAGCGGGTGAGTCGAACCTCAGCACAATAACAGGTTGGGAAGGTGGGCTTGCCCCCGCTGCTTGTGATTGTCAGGAGACCAGACCAAGCTCAGGTGTTCGAATAGCCGGCGCAATCAAGCAGCGGGGGCAAGCCCACCTTCCCGACCTGTTATTGTGCTGAGGTTCGACAGGGCCCGCTATGCTCTGGCATTTTCACGCAGCCTCGTCAGAGTGCGTATGTGCAAGAAACTGACGCGCACCCTGAGACATCCGGTGAACCTGGCAATTACTGTGAAATGTTTTCTATTCTTACAGGCTGCACAGCTTCTGCAAGATTGAATCCAAACACCTTCGAATAAAAGTACAACTCCCCATCGAGCGAGCGCTTTATGTTTTCAGCTTTTCGAAAGCCGTGCTGTTCGCCTTCGAACGGAACATACGCGACCGGCAAGCCCTTCTTCAGCGCTGCTGCGTACATCATCTCCGCTTGATTGGGAGGAACCACTTTGTCGTCGAGCCCCTGAAATAGAATGATCGGGCAGGACAATCGATCCGTGAAGTGAATCGGCGAACGTTCCCAGTACAGGTTCTTTCGTTCTGGATACGGACCGACCAGGCTGTTGTTGTACCGCGATTCGAACTTGTGACAGTCCTGTTCGAGCAACTCCAGATCGCTGATGCCGTAGTAGCTCGCGCCGGCTTTGAACACGTCCCGAAACGCCAGCGCCGCAAGCGTCGTGTAGCCGCCGGCGCTTCCGCCGCGAATGATCAATCGGTTCCCGTCGGCTTCGCCTCGCTCGACCAGATAGCGCGCGCCGTTCGCGCAATCATCGACGTCGACGACTCCCCACTGTCCGTTGAGCCGTTCGCGATACGCGCGGCCGTAGCCCGTGCTCCCGCCGTAATTCACATCCAGTACGCCGAACCCCCGACTCGTCCAATACTGAATATTCAGCTTGAGCGTCGTAGTGGTCGCAGAGGTCGGCCCGCCGTGACTGATCACGATTAATGGCGGGCGCTCGTTTGAGGGAGCTTCATAGTCGCAATTCGTTGGCGGATAGAAAAATGCGTGCGCGGTCAGGCCGTGCTCCGTTGGGAACTCGACTTGCTGCGGGTTTGATAGATACCCCTTGTCAACCTCAACCGAGCTCGACCTTCGAAGCACGGTGGTCTCGCGCGTTTCAAGATCGAGGCAGACTGTTGACATTGACTCAGTCGGTGAGCCGCCGCCGAACAACGCGCGACCAGGAGCGGCTCGCAGGCTGTGTATCTCCGCGTATGGAACGTCGATTGGTTCAAGCTTGCGAGCCGCTGCGTCCAGACTCGCCAGTTGCCAGTTGCCTCGATCGCAGTAGGTACAGATGATGCGGCGCTCCGATTCGAACGCGTAGGTGGACATCCTGAAGACCCACTGCGGCGCGGCGAACTCGGCTTCCTTCTCGCACAGCGACTCGATGCCGCCAGCACTCAAACGATAAAGGTTCCACCAGCCGTTTCGGTCAGACACAAAATGAAGAACGCCTCCCGGCGACCATTCCGGTTGAAAGATCGATTCGGACTTTCCGCCGGCGACGATCCTGGCATTAGCGATTTGCCCGGTTTCGGCTAATTCACCGACCCATAGCTCGGTCCCATCCCAGGGCATGTTCGGATGAGCCCATGAAAGCCAGGCCAAACGATTTCCGTCCGGGCTCAGCCGCGGCGCTGAATAAAAGTCGTTCCCCGAAACTATGACTTCTCCGGAAACATCGCCGCCGAGTTTGATCTTCACAATGGTATTGGTCGCGTCGCGTCCGCCTACCGTGTGATCCTCGCGCACACTGTAGATAAGATTGCGGCGGTGATCGATCACGCCATCTGCGTAGCGCATCTTCTCTGTCGAAATGATTGGCTGCGGCGCTTCACCCGGCGCCTGGCGATAGAGCCGCCCATCCCTAAAGTTGGAAAAGTAGACCGTACCGGCGTCGACGAAGTAGGCTCCGCCGCCGTATTCGTGGACCGTAGTGCGCGCATTGAATCCGGGCGGAGTGACGTCGGTAATAGCTCCATTGGGCGTCCGGCGGACGATCACGCTTCGGCCGCCTTCCGAAGGTCGGCTCTCGATCCAGTAGACATCTTCGCCGTCGAGCGCGATCTCACCGAGCCCGATCGTTCCTGCGACGATCAGATCTGACGTGATCGGTGACTTCCACGAACCGTAGGGTGCCACTATCTTTTCAGTCATTATCATCCCCTACCGAAAAACAGACGCGCCCCGAGCAGGCTCAACGCAAGCACAAGCAAAATGCCGAGGCCTCCCAGAACCTTATCTACGCCCTTGATGCCGGTCCACTGCAAATAGTGAATCTTGTAAAGAGTGTCTATTCGGTCGGTGTCTTTTCCGCTCTGGGTGAATGCGAGCCGGTTCCAGTCCAGCTCGACACGGACGCCCGTGTTCGTCGTTATGACGTCGCCGTCGATGCTTGCGACGCGCCCATAGCGCTCCGGGTTTGCTGAGAAGGCGTCGGTCATGAGCTCTTCAAGATCGTCTGCTGACGGCTCAGGCCTGGGTTGTCGGGTTAGCGGGTCAAGGTGAATCCAGCCTCGCGATGTCCGGGCAAGCAGGTGCGCGCCGAGAACCGTCTTCACGAAGCGAGCCTCAAGCCAGGCCGGGTCTGTCTGCATCGCGATGTTTGCTTCGAGCGGGTAGGTCTTTACTTGCAAGATCTCATACGCGCCGGCGTAGCCGGGCTTCAAAAAAAAGATTGCGCCGGTGATTGCCCAGCCAGCCAGTGGCAGCAGCATCACGATTCCTATGATGCGATGAAGCGCGCGGGTTGTCATTGCACTACTTCACCACATTCACGATCAACCGCGACGTGTGGTAGACGTGCTGGGTGGCCTTCTGGAAGTCCGACTCTTTCGCGGTGTAGATGTTGACGAACTTCTGTGGATTGCGGTCCACGAGCGGAAACCAACTGCTTTGAATCTGCACCATCACGCGGTGGCCTTTCACGAAGGTGTGATTCACGTCGGGCATCGTGTATTCGATCTTCTCGACCTTGTTCGGCGCCATCGGCTCGGGGCTTTCGAAGCTCTTTCTGAATCTCGCCCGCATCGGTTCGCCGCGGACCAGCATCTGGTAGCCGCCCATCTTCATACCCGTGGGGTTCGGCTGATTGTCGGGCGCATCGTCCGGATACACGTCGATCAGCTTCACAACGAAATCCGAATCGGTCCCGCTCGTGGAAACAAACAAGCTCGCCGTGAGCGGTCCGGCTACGGTCACGTCTTCGGTAAGCACATCGGTCTGATATATGAGCACGTCGGGACGGCGTGCCGCGAAGCGTTGGTCGTCGACCATGTACTCGCGAGTCATCCCAATGTTGATGTTGTTGATGAAAGGCACGGGCCTGGCCGGATCGCTTATGTACTCATCGAATCCGTTGGAATCAGCCGGTGCCGTGAACGACAGCTTACCGTTCGCATTGAAGTATAAGCTCGCCGAGCGAGCGTTCGCCGGCGGCCACTGATCATAGGTCTTCCATTTGTTCGATCCCGTCTCGAACACGTATGCTTCCGGCAGTTTCGACTCGCCCTTGTCTTTCAGATAGTAGTTGAAGAACGGCAGCTCGATGTTCTCACGATAAAAAACAGAAGTCTTTGAGCCGAAGCGAACGTCGCCGAGTCCGTCGCCGTCGCCGCGAGCCCATCCGCCGTGAAACCACGGACCCATCACCAGAATGTTATAAGCGCCCGGACTCTGTTTCTCGACGGACTTGTAGGTGTTAAGCGCGCCGAACAGATCTTCAGCGTCGAACCATCCGCCTACGGTCATGACTGCGGGCTTTATGTTCTTCAAGTGCGGCCGCGTGTCGCGGGCCTTCCACCACGGGTCATAGTTCGGGTGCTCCATCATCTCGTTCCAGTAGGCTATATTTCCATGGAAGTACTTCTTGTCGGCATTCGCGAGCGGTCCCATCTCGAGAAAGAACTTGTAGCCGTCGGGTGTGCCGTGGTTGAACCGCTCGCCGGACCCCATCGGCGTCGGTTTGGGTCTCGGGCGCCCGAAGCCTGAGAAGAAATTGAAGGCGTGCGGCAGAAAAAGCGTGCCGTTGTGATGGAAGTCGTCGCCGATGAACCAGTCTGAGATCGGAGCTTGCGGCGACGCGGCCTTGAGCGCAGGATGGGCGTCTATCGTTCCGACGGCAGTATAGAAACCCGGGTATGAGATCCCCCACATACCGACCCGCCCGTTGTTATTCGGAATGTTCTTAACCAGCCAATCGATCGTGTCGTAGGTATCACTGCTCTCGTCGATGTCGGCGGGTTTGTTCTTGTGATCATTCTGCGGCCTCATGTTCACGTAGGTGCCTTCGGACATATAAGCGCCGCGCACGTCCTGATAGACGACGATGTATCCTTCTTTGGCGAACAGCGGCGACGGACCGATGGTCTCTTTGTACGCATCGGGTCCGTAAGGCGAGCAGCTATATGGAGTACGGCTGAGAAGTATCGGGTACTTCTGCGACGTGTCCTTAGGCGAGTAGATGGCGGTAAAGAGTTTCACGCCGTCGCGCATAGCGATCATTTGTTCGGACTTGGAGTAGTTGGCTTTGATGTTGACTGGCTGCTGCGCCGACATCGGACGTGGAATGGCGATCAACGCAAGCCAGGTCAAACAAACCACGAGTCGAATTGAAAAGGATCTAGTTCTTTCCATCGGTTTCTCCGTTGGGGTTCGTCCTAGAGAATTCACTTTCAGTGTCTCAACGTACGGGTATGAGAGGAGTCTCTGGTCGGTGGAAAAAGAGCGTGTACGCCCGCTGTGGAAGCAATCATCACCAATCATCGCGAGGCTTCCCAGTCCTCCTCGGCGAGAGGTTCGGTTGGCTCGATGTAGTGAATCGGCTTGGCCCTGAGAGGGTAGCGATCGACATTCCCTGTTTTGGTGGGACGCGACGTAACGATCACTTCAACAGCGTCTCCGGCGTGGAACGGTAGATCGTTCAGCGTCAGCTTGCCGTCTTCGGTTAGTTTGGTCTCAATGTGATGGGTACTCATCGCGACCTTCCTCCCTCCCAGGTTGAGCCACATTATAAACGATTGCCAGGAACTGAACCACGGACTGTTTGTCCGCCAAAATTGCCGTTAAGTGCGCCGAGCCTTCCGCTGCAAGTCCCGCAACACGCGATAGCCAATTCGCTTCACACCTTTCGCCTCGAGTATTCGGCGAACCTCAGGGTCCTTTGTGAACAACTCATACTCCGCCGCTCGATCTTCCCATGAGTTCGTGATGTGCTTGATCTCGTCACCCGCGACCGACGCGTGAATGTATAACTCGGTCACCCCCGGCTTAAGCGAACTGATCGAGCGCTTCCAATAATCTCTTATCGCCTCGCCTGGCTTTCGGTCACCGTGGATCAGATAGTCTGGATAGACAGTTCCATCCGAATCCAACTGCCCGCGCTGATGGCCGCCTCCTTGCGCTGCCAGCAATTCTTGAGAGCCCATCCTAATCGGTAGATTGAATTCTTTTGCGAGCCGCCGATAAATCTGGAAGTACGCCTCGTTGTATTGAAGCGTGCCCATGTGCGAATCCACGTGAGTGACGTCAATGCCCGCGTCCATCGCCTTTCTGATCTGCGCGCGAGCTTCGATATAAGCCTGCTCGGGTGTGGAGTTCTTGTAGACGCTCGCGATGTCGGGCCACAGATAGCCTTGCGGATCGACCAGCCCGGGCACTTCGCTCTTGCTTGCAACAGGTCCCCACTTGAGCGTCTTCCATTCGCTCGTGTGCGCGAGATGAACGCCGAAGTCGGAATTCGGATGCGCCTTCGCATATGCGGCGATCTCAGGAAACCACGGGCCTGGAACAATGATGGTCGACGACGTAGCGAGGCCGTTCTCCATCGCGTCGATCACGGCCGCATTCGCCGCGTGACTGTTGCCTACATCGTCGACGTTGATGATCAGGATCTTGTCGGTCGATTTGAAACCCAATCGTTCCGCAAGCGACGGCGTCGTGCTGAGGAAGATAGTGTTCGACCCTGCCTTCGATAACAGCAACGCCGAAAAGAGCAATAGCAGTACTGCTTTTCTCATTCTAGGGCTCCTCATTCCGGCAACCGATGGACCACTGATTGAGCGGATTCGACGGATTGCCGCGAATCTGATCCGTGCAGATCTGCCGCATTCGTCCGTCCGCGGTCTATTCTCTTTGAAAGGCTCTACGATACGCCGTCCGCGGTCGAGCAGACAAAGATCTCCGGCGTGAGCCCTGTGGCCAGCTCATAACCGTGAGCGACGATTCGCTTGAACTCCGCGACGCTATCGGCTTTGACGAGGTTGATCGTGCAGCCGCCAAATCCTCCGCCGGTCATCCGCGCGCCGAAAACGCCTTCTATTTTCGTTGCTAGATCCACCATCGTGTCCAGCTCCGCGCAGCTCACCTCGTAGTCGTCCCGCAAGCTGCGATGCGACTGGGCCATCAAGTCACCGAACGCGTTCAGGTCACCGCGCTCAAGGGCAGCCGTCGCTTCCATCACCCGAGCATTCTCGCTGATCACGTGCCGGCAACGCTTGTAGGTCACTTGATTCAAGTTGTGGCCGCAGCGTTCCAGATCATTCACAGTCACGTCGCGAAGCGCTTGAATGTCAGGGAGAAGGTTGGCGAATTGCTTAACGCCCTCCTCGCATTCAGCCCGGCGAGTATTGTACTCGCTTGACCCGAGTTCGTGCTTCACCATCGTGTTGCAGATGACCAGCCGCGCGTCTTCACGAAGCGGCAGTAATCGATACTCGAGCGAGCGGCAATCGAGCATCAACGCTGTTCCTGCTTGCCCACAGCACGAAGTGAACTGATCCATGATCCCGCAGCGCATTCCCACGAATTCGTTTTCAGCTTGCTGACAGAGTTTGGCAAGTTCCAAGCGATCGATCTCGATGCCTGAAGTCTCGAGCATCGCGTAGCCCGTGGCCACCTCGAGTGCGGCGGACGAGCTCAAGCCTGCTCCGATCGGCACATCGCTGCGGATCGCGAGGTCGGCGCCGCTCAATCGGTAGCCTGCTCGCTCGAGCATGACGGCTACTCCACGCACGTAGTCGCTCCAGTGGCCTCGTGTGCGGGGGGCCGGCTCGTCAAGATCGAACACGACTTTCTCGGAAAGGTTATCGGAGGTAATTATGAGCTTGCGGTCGTCGCGGTGTTTGATCGCGACCTGTGTGCAAAGGTCAATCGCCGCAGGCATGACGAATCCATCATTGTAGTCGGTGTGCTCACCGATCAGGTTGACGCGGCCTGGAGCGCGATAGACGCGGGCGCCGTCGAGTCGGAGTTCTTCGAAGCTCTGAGCCATTGGATTACTGTTTGCTCTCAGCGTCCCGCTCAGCGACCTCCTTCATCATTTTTCGACCCTCCTGACTGGCATCCGCCGGTTCAGCGGTCGCGGTTCCGCGTCGTCCCAGCACCAACATCACGACTCCAAAAATCAACAACACAACACCCCATCCGAGATTGACATTCAATCCGAGTGAGCGTTGATAGATCGCCTTGTCGCTAAGAATCCCATACACAACCAGCAACAAGCCAAACAGAGTGAACATCAATCCGATAGGCAATCGAATGTCCAGTCCCATATAAGTCCTCCCCAAAGTTTCGTAGACCGTCAAGTAGGGGCCGCCTCCAATTCGAATGGCGCGCAGCCCCCAGCGACACCACTTCCGGATTAATTAACACCTCACTTCAGTGAGGTGTCACGCGACCCTCAGCGGTCCCGATTCAAAATTCATTACACCTCACTGAAGCGAGGTGTTAATTCTTCAACCCGAGCCTGGGTCGGCCTTGCTCGCCACCTCACTGAAGTGAGGTGTTAAGCCGGAGTCGCCGGGCTCACCGCACCTCACTTCAGTGAGGTGTTTAGGTCAGACTGGACAGTCTATGCTCCCGCTTACCAGAAAATAATGTTCAGCACGAGCGTCATTATTAACACGATTACTCCCAGAATGGCCGGTCGCTGATACCACGGCAGCTTCGCTTCCTTAGGCCGCTCAGTTAGCGAATAAACCAGACCGGCCAACTCCCTCTCATCGCGCGCCCGGGTCATCAGGCTCACCAGAATCGTGACAACAAAGCACGTACTCCATGCGAAAATCGCCGTCCAGAAGTTCTGCGCCATCTCGCTCGGATAGATGTGCCGCGCTCCAAACCAGCCGCCTTTTACTCCAGCGACCGCGTGCAGCGGCAAGGTCAAGCCGTGATGAATGGTCGCCGCAAGGATGCCCGATAACAGACCAAGAAACGCTCCGTGCCCTGTCGCTCGCTTCCAGAACATGCCCAGTAAGAACGTCGCGAACAGCGGCGCATTGACGAAGGCGAACACCAACTGAAGCATGTCCATTATGTTATTGAAGCGCGTCGCTACGTATGCCGCCGCTACCGAGACGGCTATTCCGAACACTGTCGACATTCTTCCCATCCACAGATAGTGCTGATCGCTCGCGCCGCGCTTGATATACGACTGATATATGTCGTACGTCCAAACGGTATTGAACGCAGTGACGTTGCCGGCCATCCCGGACATGAAACTCGCCATCAAGGCGGTGAGCCCGACGCCCAGCATGCCGGAGGGAAAGTAATGTGCAAGCATCATCGGAATCGCCATGTCATAGTTAAACGCGCCGTCGGGCTTCTTTGGCAGGGCGAAGCCGCTCTCGCCGGATTGATACGTGAGCGCGATGGCGATCATTCCCGGCAGGATCACCAGGAACGGAAAGAACATCTTTGGTACCGCGGCGATCAGCGGCGTCCGGCGAGCCGCCGACATAGAGTTGGCTGCCATCGCCCGTTGTACTACAAGGAAGTCCGTGCACCAGTAACCGAACGACAGCACGAATCCAAGTC
>DATLWF010000648.1:0-5470 GCA_035576605.1 Blastocatellia bacterium
CGAGGCCACATTCTGCGCGAGGTGCTTCTCCTGAGCGGACCACCGCCGCTTGCTGCTCTGATAAAGAAGCACAGTTCCGGCCGGTTCTGAATCGATCACAATCGGCACGATCAGTATGCACTTGATGGCCGGCTCTTCTGCCAGGCTCGCTGCCGGGGCGAATCGCCGGCTCACCCGCGGGTCTGAACCCGCGTCGGCTATTTCGGTGAGCGCAAACTGCGGTCCCAGGTCACGCGTGATATCGAGATCAAGTTGTCGAAGCTTCTCCCTTTCGACCGGGCCCATGCCGTTCTTGCAGGAGTCTCCCACCAGTCTCATGCTGCTCTCATGTCGAAGAAGAATGGCTGTCCGCCCCAGACCGAGTGTACGGGCGATTTCATCGGCGGCACAGCGCAGCGCAGTGTTGAGGTCGGCCGACGACTGAGCGAGAGCCGCGATCTTGTCGATGAGCGCGCAGCCCTGCGCTTGTTCTTCGCGCGCCGGGAAAAACCGCTTTTTGAGAGAGGGTCTCATAAGTCTGAGTGATGTAGAGAGGCGAAACGAACAAGCAAGTAAGTGAAAACCCGTGCGGGCGTCCCTCAGTAGTTGTCACTCGGTAGAGGGATGTTCTTGCGAGCGGAGACAGTCTTTTGTCTTTTCCTTTCTGGTTTCTTTATCTGCTCCATTCGCCAGCCACGCGGTCTCCCGACATCGTGAGGACCGAGTAGCGGATATCTACGCCCGTCGTGGGGTTCTTCATCAACAATCCGGGCTCGGTTGAAAGCTGGCGTATCTCGCGCCATCCATCGAGCGGCACATCGATGAATGCGTCAACAACGAGCGGATCGAAGTGTGCACCCGAGCATCGGATCAATTCTTCGGCGGCGTCGTCAAACGACTGGGCGGACCGATAGGGCCTGTCCGAAGTCATCGCATCCACCGCGTCGGCAACTGCGAATATGCGAGCGCCCAGGCATATCTGATCGCCCTCCATCCGGTTGGGGTATCCGCTGCCGTTGTAACGTTCATGATGCTGGGCGACGATTTCGGAAGCTCCTTCGAGGAAATCTATGCCACGAATTATCTGGGCGCCGTATTCTACGTGCCGCCGCATATGGTTCCATTCGTCTTCAGTCAGCGAGCCGCTCTTGAGCAGGATGCCGTCGGGCACACCTATCTTTCCGATGTCGTGAAGCAGCGCGCCGTTCTCAAGCGTAATCAACTGGCGGTCGTTGAGCCCGATCTGCTTGCCCAGCCGCAGACAGTAAGAAACCACCCGCTCAGAGTGGCCTTTGGTTTCGACGTCTCTCGCTTCAAGCGCGGCTGCAAGCGCGCGCAGGGTGGCGCGATAGTTCAGGTACAACTTCTCCAAGGTAGAATTCAAATTCGTGTTGGCAATGGTCAACTCGGTGGTACGCACATCGACGAGATGCTCGAGATGGTGCTCGTATTGCTGGTCGGCTCTCAGCAGCCAGTGGTGCCGCAGCCCGCGCGCGACCGCGGTTTCGACGTCGGAAAGATTGAACGGCTTTGTCACATAGTCGAATGCTCCGCGACGCATGGCTTCGATTGCGCTCTGGATGTTCAGGTTACCTGAGATGAGTATGACAACCGTGTCGCGAGAGAGGACGGTAATTTCCGCCAGTAACTCCAGCCCGCTCATTCCTGGCATCATTATGTCCGACAGGACCAGGTCATACGTCTCCTCCTTCAAATATTCGAGAGCCTCAACCGCGCTGGTGGCGGTTTTGCAGTAATGCGCGTTGCTCAGCAGAGACGAGAGCACCGAAAGAACCCTTGGCTCATCGTCGATGATGAGAATTCTGGCGGCTCGATTCTGCATGAGGCTCAACGGCCCGCTGTTCAGTTCGGTCATCGGCTTGCACCTGGGATTGTGAGTTTGCTTGCTTTCACGGCGGCGTCCTGCCTATAGACTCTTAGTCGGTCGCGAAGTTCAGAAGACCAACCCTCATGCTCACTTGTGTCGAGAAGACGACAAGCAGAACTTGACCTTGATGCCTGGCGACAACTCGAACGAAAGAGGCCTGAATAGAATTACCGGAGGGGGCCCAGCCGATGAAGCGGGCTGGCTATAAATAAGGGGACGCGGATGATCTTAGTACACTGAAGGGTAACGTGCAACTCTTTTTTCGGTAAATTGCCTCACGCCGCTAGCTGGCTATTCCGTCTCGGTGTAGTCCAGCTTGGTGTAACCACCTCCATCTCCAACGATGAAGATGAACTCTCGCCCGCCGACCACCAGATGGGCCACGCCTTCCGGGTGCATCGGCGTGTCGAGATCAGTCATCTTCTGCAGCTTGGAGTCCGACGTGCTTTCTCCGGACCACTCCCAAAGCTTGAATCCGAGCTTCGTCTCACCATGCTCAGGCGCCCCCGCTACAACCAGAAAGGCCTGCACCCGAATATCGTACTGTATGTCGCGTATTCCCAGGCCCCCCAGCTCAAGCTGAATGGCGCTCGGTTCCGCCAACTGCAGATTATCTATCGAGAACGGACCACTCGGATTTGTGAGTTTGATCGCCACAATCAGCGCCTGACCGTTCAACTGGGGCGAGCGCAATCCCAGAAGCAGCCGCTTGGCGTCCGTACGAGGATCCCAGGCAAGGCCCTCTATGTTCAGGCCCCCTTCCTTACCTTTCTTGTCTTCCAGACCCTTGAGTTCCGACACCTTCTCAAGCAAAAACTGTCTCAGATTGGGAATGACTTCTGTGCCCTGTATGGTCTGAGCTGCCGGATCGAACTTGAAACGTGCAATAGCATTTTGGTCGCCGCCTTTCGGGTCCGACTGGGAGCCGGTCACGTAGAAGTAGCCATCGCCATAGGTTATCCCTTCCATATCGGCGACGCTGGCGCCCAGCGGCACTGATTTTATCGGGCCGGCCTGTCGACCCGACGAGTCGACTCCCATGGCAAGGATTACATCCAGCTTGGAATCGTCGACCATCAGGACCATGTCCGCGCCTGGGACCTGGACGACGCCAGACGTTCCAAGCGCTCCCTCTTTGAACGGAGTAGCCGAACTCACCTTGTCTGCCTTAAGTTTGGCGTGACCCTTCGTACTTACCTTGATAGCTGTCTTGTCTTGTCCCTGGCGAGTCAGATACAGCGTGAGCGCCACGGTGAGCGCCACGCTCAACACCGCGGCAAAGACGCGACCCCAGGCGCTCACATACGCAGCTCTGAGCCGCGCGTCCTGGTCTTTTTTCTTCTTCTTTTTCTTCTTCTTCTTTTCGTCCTTGTCGTCTCCGGCCGCTTCCTGAACCGCCGCGCCCGCCTCAGCGCCCAATGGGGCGGGCGGAAGACCCTCCGGCGCAGATCCTGAGCCCGGCGCGGCGGTTGGTTGAACCGCTGGTAGTCCTTCGGGAGAGACTTGCTCGGCCGCGCGGCGCCCCTTTTCTGTGGTGTCCGTTCCTGCAAGTCGTCCTCTTACTTGTTCCAAATCTTCACGGGATAACACTGCTGTCATGTTTGCAGTAGTCTCACCGGGATTCCTGAACGTGAGCACAGTCTTCCCCAACTGAATCTTGTCACCGTGTTTGAGCGTGTGCGCTTGCGCACCGAGCCGCTCGCCGTTGACGAAAGTACCGTTTCGACTCCCCAGATCGACAATGGTGTAGCCGGAGTCGCGAGCTGTCACGATCGCATGAGTATTGCTCACTGTGGGATCGGTCAGCGCGATATGGTTGTGCGGGGCTTTCCCGATTTCCACCTCGTGTTTGTCGATCAGATACTCGAGCTTCTCGCCCGATGGCAGCACCCCGATAAGCTTAGGGCCGTAGTGTCGGTCTACTCGTTCGCGTATCTGTGTCGCGGTTGCGAGGCGGATACTGAGCGGCGAACGGACCTCACGCCTCAGGTGTTCGACGGCACCAGTGTCGGTGG
The DNA here is from genome assembly GCA_035576605.1 of Blastocatellia bacterium. Taxonomy (GTDB): domain Bacteria; phylum Acidobacteriota; class Blastocatellia; order UBA7656; family UBA7656; genus Onstottus_A. The sequence goes on from DATLWF010000648.1 coordinate 3,883, forward strand.
GATCGGCCACGGCGAGAATCAGTGAATCCGCTTCCTTAGCCACAGGGAAAACCTGATGCTCCTGCGCGAGCCTGGCGGGGAACGCGGCAACGACTGCTTCGTCAATCTGCGAAGTGCTCAGATCGACCATCGGCATCTGAAACGTCTTGCTCATCAAATCGCACAGACTCTCCTCGCTTGCAAGACGCTCTTCTATCAGCGCCTGATAAACCCGGCGACCCTTCGCGTCACTGCGAACCCGATCGACATTGGCCTTTGTAACAAGACCGGCGGCCACGACCGCGAGTGCGAGCGACTCTTCAGTCAACGGAGCCGGCACTTTGGGCCTGGAGGCTGCGGCTACCTCCTCAACGTCGATCGCGCCCGTTTCGCTGTAATCGTCGCCCATCCGAAACGTGAGCTTCGACAGCCCGATTCCGATCACGTCACCGTGATTGAGCGGGCGGGACTCGGCGACGCGTTCGCCGTTGACGAATGTGCCGTTTCGACTCCCGATGTCATTGATGGTATACACGCTGCCTTCGAGGCGAACCATCGCGTGCGCGGTTGACACGGCGGGGTCGGCGATCACGATGTCGTTGCGAGGTCCCTTACCAATTTGAGTTTCGGCGTTTGTGAGTTCCCGATCGAACACGTCCCCGGTCGGAAGCAGGATCTTCAAACTCGCCTTTTGCGGCGTAGCAGGCGGCGTTTCGATTGTGGTGTCGAATGCATGCGGCTCAAGGACTACGGTGCCCACCGGCATTTTGGGCGCGGGCGGAACGGCTTTCGGGCTTTCGGGACTTGACGCGTCTCCGGTCGGCGGATCGCTGGCCCCGGGTGGATTGCCACTCACTTTTAGCGACTCGTAGTAGGCGTTCAGCTCGTGCCCGCATCGGTAGCAGAAGCGCTGCCCTTCGCGAGCGACGGTAGATTTACACTTGGGGCATTCAAACGTCATATAAGCGTATGTTACGTTCTAACGGCAAAAGCGAACGGTAGCGAGAATCCCGATTCGTTGAAGCGATTCCTGACCGTTTCTTTAGGCGCCGCGCCGGTCTTGAGACCCTGGGCCCGTTGCGCGGAGCATGATAGCGGCTGGCAAAATCAAAAGCAACAACCGGCCCCGCCGTCGGCGTTCAGGTCATTCGCGAAATTGACGCCGGGCGCCGGTATACCTAGAATACAAAACGAACCCCAAGGGAGCCTCCGGGAGGAGACAGATGTCCGAACAGCGGAAGATGAAACGAAAGATGCGGGAGCTGCTGCTATTCATTCCCAACCTGATGGGATTGTTGATCGGCTTGTTGCGAGATGAGCGCGTCTCTCAAGCTGATAAGGCAATCCTGGCGGGGATAATAATGTACGTCATCGTCCCTCTTGATATCATCCCGGACTTCATACCATTCATCGGCCAGGTGGATGATGCGTACCTGCTCGCAATTTCGATATTGAGGCTGTTGAACCGAGCCGATCGCAGAGTTGTTATGGACCATTGGAAAGGTCAACGCGATATTAAGGAACTGGTTGACAGCGTCGCGAAGATCGCCGAGTTCTTCCTGCCGGGCCCGGTCAAAAACGTTTTGCGCGGGCGAATAGAGCCCAAAGG
>DATLWF010000649.1:0-7448 GCA_035576605.1 Blastocatellia bacterium
AAAAGATGCTCCACCACCTCCGCTTCGATTCTTTTGACGCAACGATTCAGCCATCGGCGAATCATCATGCCCGAACTGCATGGACTTCATCCTTCGAGCGCCGCCATCGTTGCCAGCGGCGCGCGGTACTGCCAACGCGACTTGAAGCTTGCGAACACTCTCGATTGCTTTACAGCGTGAACTACGTTTGTGTAGGCTGCAAAAGTCATGTGTGGGCGGTTCGTCAGGAAGAGATCTTCATCAGCGATGGCCAGGGACTTCGGCGTCCAGGAAATCACCGATGACCTCCAGCCCAGCTTCAATGTCGCGCCGACGGATAAAGTCGCCGTCGTTTTGAATAACGGAGTGAAGCAACTAGTAGCCATGCGATGGGGTCTCGTGCCCTTCTGGGCAACGGATCCGAAGATAGCGAGCAAGCACATCAACGCACGCGCTGAGACGCTGACAGTTAAACCCGCCTTCAAGGATGCATTCAAGCGACGACGATGCCTTGTTGTCGCGGACGGTTTTTTCGAGTGGCAAAAACAGGGCGCGACAAAGATACCAATGTTCATTCATCTCGAGCCGGAGCGGCCGTTCGGCTTCGCCGGGCTGTACGAAATCTGGACTCCGCCGCTTGGAGAGAAGCTCGTCACCTGCACGATCATCACCACTGAGGCTAACGAGCTGGTACGCCCCATTCACGACCGCATGCCAGTCATTCTACCGAAGGACGCTGAAGACTTCTGGCTCGACTCTGCGGTGGAAGACCATACGCGATTGCTCGATTTGCTCCAGCCTTATCAGGCTTCTGATATGTCCGCGTTCACGGTTTCCAAGCTTGTGAACTCAGTCAAAAACAATTCGCCGGAATGCATTGAGCCGGTTTCCGCTATGGGTCAGCCGCCGCTGTTCTGACACCTGGGAGCGCAATCATCCTGCCTGCAGGACGTTCCACACAAAGGCGACGGGGTTGTTCAAGAGGAGGTTGATTGACCTCGCAACCCTCGCCATCATCTGAGAAACCATGAAAGGTTGTCCTTATCACTTGCATTAGGACTTTCTAAGTAACCGGCGGCCGCGTCGGCGCGTCTCCCTTATAAGAGATGGGCGGATGTTGCAATCTTATGATCGCGCGATCCAGCCTGAAGGTTCTGGATCGGTTGCGTCATTGGAGCTTATGAAGTCACACCCGGCGCCAAAGCGCATTTCGCGGATAGTGCTCGCTGCGATGATTGTTGCGCAATGCGGCCTGTACTCATTCGCGAACGGTAACGTCGCACGGGAGCTGGGTGCCCGTCCCGCGCCGCTTGCGTCACTGAATAACCTTCCTGTATTCGGTGATTTCGATGGTGATCACCGACTTGATCAGGCAGACCTGCATCTAGCCGGTGCGCATCGTTGTATTCGCGTTCGATTCGGCGACTCGCGCGAAAGCCATCTTGAATTCCACGACGCGCCTCAAGTGCTCGGCACGTTGCTGACCCGGGACATCAACCACGACAATAAGCCGGACCTGATCTGGGTTTATCATTCCCAATCAGAACACATGCTGGTTTGGCTGGGTGACGGAGTCGGGCATTTTTCGAAGGCCGCCGCCGAGCGCGTTGATGTCGGATTACGCGCGGTGCTTTTCGGTGACTCCGGTCCCGGAATAACTGGCTTTGTTAAGGATCAGCAGGTCTACCTCACACAGGTTCCGGTCTCATCTGAGCTGGCGCGCGATGCGAACCTGGACGATGAGAGCCGCGAGGCGCTCCTGATCGCAGACCGCAATAAACGCCGCGACCTTGGGCTTTACCTTTCCTATCTCCGCGAGCGCGGACCTCCCCTCGATACCCCCTTCGCTTAACGCCGATCTGAAATGGAAGCTGGTCTGAAGCCAGGTGGAAACTGGACTGAGAATCTCAGTTCGGGGTGAAGCTGCGTTCTCCGTCTGGAGCGCTCGCGCGACATAAACCACCTCAGGCACTCGGCGAACCCAAAGACAATTCTGAGGAGGTGTGATCATGCGGCTTGATTTGAGGAGAAAGTTAGGCTGTCCGGGACTGGTCGTTCTGTTCATCCTGTTCAGCTCGGGCACGTCGCCCGCCGCTGGGGCCACGACGCAACAACAGCAAGTGAGCGATGAGCGCAGCAGCGATCTCAAGGACTTTGACAAGTTCCTGGATGATCATCCTGCCGTTGTGCCGGATCTCAAGCGGGACCCATCGCTTATCGTCGACCCGGACTATCTCGAGCAGCATCCCGACCTGCAGCAGTTTCTCACGACCCATCCTGGTTTTGAGGGAACGGTTACTTCAGAGTTGAAAACTCGAAACTGTGCCAAGACTGCGCCGGCGATTTTTGATCAAGTCTCCCCCGCAGTTGTCTTCATATACGCAACCTCAATCAATCCTTACCAGATGGCTAATCGTGTCGAACACGTTGTGGGTTCCGGATTCATTTTCGATACGTCGGGGCTGATTCTCACTAACTCGCACGTAGCATTTGGCAGGCAGTCTCTGGTTGTGACGCTGGACGATGGCACCAGCGTTCCCGCGCAGCTAGTGGGTGCGGACCCCATCTTCGATATCGCAGTTCTGCGGATAGCAAAACCGCCTCAGGCAACACTGCCCGTTGCTAAGTTGGGAGACTCCAATCGCGTTCGTGTGGGAGAGGAGGCGCTGGCGATCGGCAACCCGTTAGGGCTCGAGCAAACATTAACCCGTGGCGGTGTTTCGGCGATCAACCGTGTCCTGCCGCCGACCTTCTTCGCATTTCAGGAGCCCTTGATTCAGATTGATACGCCGATCAATCCGGGCAACTCCGGCGGGCCGTTGCTGAATTCGTGCGGCGAGGTCATCGGGATCACCACCGCCGTTGTTCCCAACGCGCAGAACATCGGTTTTGCTATTCCGATCAATTTAGCCAAATCGGTGATTCCGGCGCTGCTCTCGCAAGGACACATTATCCGTCCCTGGCTGGGCTTCCATGGACAGTTTATCGATCACGCGGTGCACGACCTGCTCCGGATTCCGCTCGCGCGTGGTTTCTTGATCGAGGTCGTCGAACCGGGCAGCCCGGCTCAACAAGCCAACCTTCGCGGCGGCGCGCTTGAGATCAACATTGCCGGCCGCGACTTCCTGATCGGCGGCGACATCATCACCAGACTCAATGGCACGCGTCTGACCTCCGCCGACAAAGTAATAGAAGCACTGCGGGCAGTGGAGGTGGGTGCGAGCGTGAGTATGACTGTCTTTCGAGAAGGCAAGTATCTCGACGTGAAGTACACGCTGCCCGAACGACCATTGTTGCCCGGAGACATGCTCGGTGAAGGGGCGGTGGCGCCTCTTTCCAGTCGCGGCGTGACGAAGAGTTCACTTTGCTGTGGCCCGCCGGTCAAGCGACTAATGCAACCGCGGAATTGAAGCTCTCAAATGGATTCGCGTTAGCAAGCGCACATCTGTTGAGCGGTTAGGGCGATGTTTAAGATCTGAGAAAAGTGGCGGAGTAACCGGTCATGCGATCGGGTCCACTTGATTCAAGGCGACAGAGGCCAGCTCCGGGACTCGGGTCAGAACAAGAATGGGAGAGAAGCAATGAAGAACTTCTTGATGATGGTTGTAACGATATCTTTCCTGGCAATCGCAGGAGGAGCGCCTGTGCGAGCACAGGTTGTTGACACAGTTGTGGCCGATGTTCCGTTCGACTTCACGGTAAGGGATTCGACGCTGCCTGCGGGTAAGTACATCATTAAACGTACTTACTCAGCCGACCCAGGTTTTATGCAGATCCGAAGCGCCGATGGCGATGAAGTCGTGGTCTTTCTCGTCGGAAGTACTCAAGCCGCGAAGCAACCCGACCAGACCAAGCTGATTTTTGATCGGGTTGGCGATCGGTACTTCCTCTCCGAGATCTTCGAGGAGGGGAATAACAGCGGCGTGGAGCTGCCAAAGTCACGCGCCGAGCGAGACCTGGTGAAGGAAGGAGCGATAACGCAACTACATTCCGTCGTGGTACCCGCCCAAACCGGTATCAACGCGCGGAGGTAGCGTGTGACTTGCGGGCTTAGCCCCCTCTAACGCCGTTGCGGGGTGAGTCTGATTACCCTCAGGTACTCGCCTCGCAACGGCAAGGAGAACTCAATATGACCGAAACAGCATGCGACGTAGGAATCGCAGGGCTCGGTAGCATAGGCTGCAGTCTCGCGCTCAACATTGCAAACCACGGATACTCGGTCGCAGCTTACGATAGGAATGAGGTGGCGCTCGGCGCTCTGCGGCTGAAGATCGAAGGAAGAAGCATTGAAGCCGCACGCAGCCTATCGGAACTCGTCAGCGTGTTGCGCGTTCCGCGCACGGTGATGATTCTGCTTCCAGCCGGGCCGCCGATCAGTGGAGTAATCAATGCCCTGGTGCCGCTTTTGGCGCCAGGCGACGTGGTGATTGATGCTGGAAACTCTTACTTCAAAGACACCGATGCACGCTCAAACATATTGGCCGGGAAAGGAATTAGCCTTCTTGGTGTCGGCCTGTCTGGAAGGGAGCGGGATGCTCGCCACGGCGCGAGCATAATGGCCGGCGGTTCCGCGGATGCCTACGATCAAGTCCGGCGCATCTTTGAGGACATTGTTACAGAGGTAAACGGCGAGCCGTGCGTGGCGTATCTTGGACCGCGCTCGGCCGGTCATTATGTCGAAATGGTTTATTACGGAATCGAGAACAGCGTAATGCAGCTCATTGCTGAGACCTATTACTTGATGAGTCGGGGGCTTGGTATGAGCGACGCCGCCATACAGGAGGTGTATGCGCTCTGGACTGATTCAGAAGTCAACTCATATTTGCTGGGGATCATTGCTCGAAGACCGCACGACAACAACGGTGGGATCGCGGGAACCCTGTTCGAGATGATTGTTGATGAGGCGACGCCCAATGGCAGCGCCAGATGGGCTTCACTTGAGGCGCGGGCTCTCGATGTATCGACTCCCACAATTGACACCGCCGTAGCCATGCAAATGCTTTCCAGCCTTGAAGAAGGTCGCGCGGCTTTGCGCAATCTATTCATCCGCCGGCCCATTTGTTACGCAGGCAAGCTTGATATTCTGATCGATCAGATGAAACGTGCACTCTATGCCGGGATGATTCTGACGTTTGCCCAGGGCCTGGATCTGTTAAGGGTCGCCTCCGGAGTCTACAAATATGATCTGGTGCTTGGGAATGTTGCACGCATCTGGCGCGGCTCGATCATCCGCTCACGGATGCTGCAAGACATTTGTGATACCTTCTCTGTACGGCCTCACCTGACGAACCTGCTATCGGATTCGCAATTCGCTCATAGCCTGGGTGCACGGCGCGACGACTTACGAGACGTGGTGCGTTTGTCTGTCGAGCAAGGCATTCCCGCGCCCGCCCTCACCGCGAGCCTCGTCTATTACGACGCTCACCGCAAACTCAGCCCAGATGATCCGCAAGTACCAAATGGTCATCCAGGGAGATCGCGAGGGAATACCAGGCAAATGGAAGAAACCGGTCCCGGCGACGCGGGCAAGCGTTCTTCAGGGGAAAGAGAGGCAGTCTCTCGAATCTGTACTTAAAGGAGGACTGGTGATGGAGATAACGGCAAATCAAACGAAAGGCTCTTCAACCGTGATCAAGAAACGGCGAAGATCGATGTTGATCTCCGCGATAGTGGCGGCCGCCGTGATCGCGGCTGTTGCTATGTGGGGCAACAGGGCCAAATCAGGGGATTACATCACCGGCAAGGTTGATCGGGGAAATGTAGATGTGATGGTCTCGGCGACAGGCACGGTTCAGGCAGTGACGACCGTAGAAATAGGCTCGCAGGTGTCGGGCACGGTTTCCTGGCTCGGCGCCGATTTCAAATCACAGGTAAAGCGCGGACAGGTCATAGCGAAGCTTGACTCGGCAATATTGCAGGCTCAGGTCGACAATCAACAGGCCGCTCTTGCGAATGCTCAAGCCGCTGTCCAGGCTGCCACCACCGACATTCGCGATCAAGACGCAAACGTGATAGCGGCAAAGGCGAATCAGGATGCTGCCCGCGTTGCACTCGACGACGCAATAGACCTGGTCGGACGCGACCGGGACCTGAAGGATGTGGTCGCAAGCCGCGACATTGAAGCCGCGCAGGCCGCGGCGGATGCGGCCGATGCGCGTGATCAGCAGGCGGCGGCTCAAATAGGTCAGGCCCAGGCCGCGCTCGGTCAGGCCCAGGCAAAGCTCGACGAGGCCAAAGCGGGGGTCGCACAGGCTCGAGCCGAACTCGATCAAGCTAAGGTCGATCTTAGTCACACGGTCATAACTTCTCCGATAGATGGAGTGGTAGTATCGCGGAACGTTGATGTCGGTCAGACTGTCGCGGCAAGTCTGCAAGCGCCGATTCTGTTCGTCGTTGCGAACGACTTGAGCAATATGCAGGTGCTTGCCGCGATAGACGAGGCTGATATGGGCCAGATCCATCAAGGCATCACGGCGACCTTCACGGTCGATGCTTACCCGGGTCAGACATTTAGCGGCCGGATATCGCAAGTAAGGCTGAACGCTCAGCAACAACAGAACGTGGTGACCTATTCTGCAGTCATTGATGCTTCAAACCAGGATCAGGCGTTGCTGCCTGGCATGACTGCCTATATCACAGTTCCGGTCGCCCACGCAGAAAATGTGCTGACTGTGCCCAATGCAGCGTTGCGCTTCAAGCCTGATCAGCAACAGGAAGATCAACAGAACCAGCAGGGCGGACAGCCACCGCCCAATCTGAAAACAGCAGCTGAACCTGGCGCCACTTCGCCAGCCGGCAGCCAGAGTGAACCAGGAGGGCAGCCTCCGAATGGTCAGCCCGGCTCCATCGACGAGAGCAGTCAGCGCCTGCAAGCGCGGACCATCTGGGTTCTCAAAACGGACAAGAAACTTGAGCCTCGTTTCGTAACCGCAGGAATAACCAACGGCCGGGTCACTGCAATTAGCGAGGGCGACTTACACGAAGGTGATGTTGTCGTGACCGGCCAGAACTGATTGCTGCCCTGGTACCCCTAACAGCTAGATCCGCGTAGGATCTTCGTCGGCTTTTCTCCTTCGAAGGCAAGTGCTGCGAAGCGATGCCAGCCCGAGCCGCTTGCATCCGCGCTTTCGCCGCGCAATAAATAGAGGATGCGAGAATCTCCCATCTCGCGCGGTTGCCAATAGAGAAGGAGAGCGATGAAACACTTCGCAGGCGGAATCTCTCAGCGCATTTCATACATCAGTTCTCTCACATTCACGAGCCTCGCCGCGCTGTTGATCAGTCAGCTTCTATTATCAGCCTGCTCCGGGACGCGGGCCAATGGTGGTGGGAACCGCACCGCGGCAACACCCGCCGTGCCGGTTACCGCTGCAAACGTCATCCAGAAAACCGTCCCGATTCAAGTTCGAGCCATCGGAAATGTCGAAGCCTTCAACACGATACAAGTCAAAGCTCAAGTCGGCGGCGAG
>DATLWF010000650.1:0-6877 GCA_035576605.1 Blastocatellia bacterium
ATCAGATATTCATACTGACCGGGGGCGGGCCAGGATTCTCGACCGAAACGGTGAGCCTGTACATTTATCGCACCGCATTTCGCTTCTCTGATTTCGGTTACGCCGCGGCGATGTCGTTTGTGCTGCTGGTGCTAACAAACATAGTCAGTGTTGGCTATATTCGCTTGCTCCAAAAACAGGAGGCGACTTGAGCCGACAGTACGCCTCACGCAAAGACGCAAAGGCGCAGAGTCTCGCAATGAAGAGGGGAACGGGTGCAGCCCGGACGAGGCTTGCGCACTGGTCGAAGTACGTCCTCCTCAGCTTGTCGGTATTGGCGGCAGTCACGCCGGTCTACTGGATGGTGACCATCTCGCTTAAGAGTGAGGTAGACCAGTTTGCCGTGCCGCCTCGATGGTTGCGGTTCGCTCCGACCCTGGCTCACTACTATGATGCATTTTTCACACGCTCGTTTGGGCGATACCTGATGACAAGCGTCATAGTCGCGGGGCTATCGACAGTCTGCGCCGTGACAATTGGGACGATGGCGGCCTATGGGCTAGCCCGGTTCAGGCTGCGCGGCAAGCTCGACCAACGCTTGTCGTTGTGGATTCTGTCGACGCGGATGTTTCCGCCCATCGTCACCGCGGTTCCGCTGTTTCTGATGATGCGCGATCTGCGTTTGCTCAACACGCTCACGTCGCTTGTGATCGTTTACACGGCACTCAATCTCCCGTTCGTCGTGTGGATGATGCGTGGGTTCTTTCGCGAACTGCCTCGTGAGCTGGAAGAGGCCGCGATGGTGGATGGCGACTCGCGGCTGGGCGCGCTGGTGCGAGTCATTCTCCCGCTGGTCACCCCGGGACTGGCTGCCACCGCTGTTTTCTGCCTGATTGTGTCATGGAACGAGTTTTTGCTTGCGTTGGTGTTAACGCAGACGGACGCGTCAATGACGCTGCCGGTGGGAATTGCGGGGCGGGTGACTCAATACGAAATCAAGTGGGGCGTGATGAGCGCCGCCGGAGTGGTGGCAATGATTCCGATACTGGTGTTTGCGATGGCGGTTCAGCGATACCTTGTAAGAGGGTTGTCGCTTGGGGCAGTAAAGGGGTAAGGAAGTGGTACGTGATGCGTGAAACGTGATACGTGACCGGTTGGAGTCCGATGAATGCCTATCTCGGTCGGGCTCTCGATCTGGTGACGTATCACGCATCACGTTTCACGTTCCACGTTTCACGTTTCACGTTTTATTCCAATGGACATCAGATTCGAAAACGTAACGAAGCTGTTTGGCCGGTCCGCGGTGGTCGATCAATTGAACCTTGCCGCTGAAGACGGCGAACTAGTCGTGCTGCTTGGACCGTCGGGTTGCGGCAAGACCACGACACTCCGAATGCTTGCCGGCCTCGAAGACGCAACGTCGGGCAACATCTTCATCGGAAGCGAACGAATCAACGACGTGCCGACTCGCTACCGCGACATCGCGATGGTCTTTCAAAACTACGCGCTCTATCCTCATATGACGATCGCGGCGAACATCGCCTATCCGCTGCGGGTTCGAAAGATCGCGAGAGCCGAAATCAACCAGCGAGTGAAGCGGGTCGCAGACATGCTGGAGATCGCGCCGCTGCTGGCTAGAAGACCGCGCGAGTTGTCGGGAGGCGAACGGCAGCGCGTCGCGCTTGCACGCGCCATCATACGCGAGCCTCGGGTCTATCTGATGGATGAGCCGCTGTCCAACCTCGATGCAAAACTGCGCGTTCAGATGCGGGGCGAATTGAAGCGATTGCAGCATGAGTTGGGCACTACGACAATCTATGTGACCCACGACCAGGCGGAGGCGATGACCCTGGCACACCGGGTGGCGATCATGCGTTCCGGCAAGCTTCAACAATTCGACACGCCGATGAACATCTACAACCGCCCGGCCAATCGGTTCGTAGCGGAGTTCGTCGGCAGCCCGAGCATGAACTTCATCGAAGGGAAGTTCGATGCGGCCACGCGCAGCTTCAGCAGCGAAGCTCTATCGCTCACGCTTGAAGAACGCCAGCTAGCCAGACTGAATGGCCGCGAGCGAGTCACCTTCGGGATAAGGCCTGAGCACGTTGAGGTTTCAACTGCGGAGCGAGAGGGATGGCTAAAGGCGTCGATCTACGTGACTGAGTTGATGGGAAATGAGACCTTCGTGTTCCTGAGGCTGGGCGGGGATAAGATAATCGCGCGCGCCCCGGCAGACTTCCGAGCCGAGATGGAAAGCCAGGTATGGATTGAGCTCGATGTCCGGAAGGCGCTGTTCTTCGACTGCGACACGGGCGAGGCGATCCGCGAATAACTCGCGTATATTCGCTTATCAGAACCTGATGCAGATCTTACCGAAGTGAGAGCCGCTTGCCATATGCCCGAATGCCTGGCGAGCTTCCTCGAACGCGAACACCCGATCGATCACCGGCCGCACCTCGTGCAGCGCGATCGCTCGATTCATCGCCTCAAAAGTATCGCGGCTCCCGACCATTACTCCCTGTATGCGAACGTTCTGCATCAGAATCAGAACCAGATTCACTTCGGTCACGTTCCCGGACAGGTTGCCGATCAAGCCGATGTGCCCGCCTATCTTGATCGATCGAAGCGACTTCCCGAACGTCCCCGCGCCTCCAACCTCGATGATGTGGTCAACACCGGTTCCGCCAGTAATTTCCTTCGCACGCTTGTCCCAGTCGGGCGCGGTCGTGTAGTTGATGCCAAAATCCGCCCCCAGCTTCTTCGCCCGCTCCAACTTTTCATCGCTGCTCGAGGTGACGATCACTCGAGCGCCCGCGAGCTTGGCGAACTGGAGAGCAAAGATCGACACGCCGCCAGTGCCCTGGACCAGCACGGTCTCGCCCGCCCTCAGTCCGCCCATATTGATCAGTGAGTTCCACGCCGTTACCGCCGCGCACGGGAGCGTGGCAGCTTCTTCGTCGGTCAAGTGAGCCGGCACGTGCACGAGTCCTTCTTCGTGAAGTTCTCGATACTCTGTGAGCATTCCATCAAGCGGACCGCCAAGCGAAGCTCCCAGCTTTGGGCGCGCGGGCTCGCCGCCGAGCCACTTTTGAGAGAAGTTCGCCGCAACGCGATCGCCGGCCTTGACGCGTGTCACGCCCTCGCCGATCGCAACTACTTCGCCGACGCCGTCAGACAACGGAATCAGGGGCAGCGGCAAACGCGGGTTGTATTTGCCCTCTACCGTGAGCAGATCGCGATAGTTCAACGATGCGGCGCGCAGCTTGATGACGGCGTGAAACGGCTTGGCGGTCGGGTCAGGCCTCTCGACCTGGGTGAGCGAGTCCAGTCCGAACTTGTTTTGAATCTCGAATGCTCTCATCGGTTCCTCATCATCGATTCATCGCCGGAAACCTTGAACCGGCCGCTTCGTGTTCTGTGAGCGCTCGGCGTAATATACCTGCTGAGCGAAGGCCCGGCAAACGAGGTTTAGTTCTGGTGCGCATCAAGTTTTTGCGCATACACGTCGTCGGAGGTGGATGGCTGATGATTGAGCCTACTCTTACGGGCACCGGCTCATTGTGGGTATGCGCAAAACTTGACGCGCACGTTTGAGGAGACAACCAATGCAAATAGCGCTCAATGGCGCGACGACAATGAAGGCAGATCTTGAAACCGACATTCGCGCTGCCGGCGAAGCGCGATTCGATTGGCTCGAAATATGGGCTTCAAAGCTTCGCGTGTTTCTCGAGTCGCGCGGCACGACCGATCTCAACAATCTGTTCGCGAGGCACAAGATCAAACCGTACAGCATCAACTCGATCGAACGCATCACGTTCAGGGATGCCGCCGGGCATCGAAGCCTGCTTGGCGAATGCGAAGAGCTGTGCCGCGTCGCCGCGGAGATTCGCTGTCCGTACGTGGTCGTCGTTCCGTCGCCACTGCCGCCGGGTATGAGCCGCTCTGGTGTAATCGAGGAATCGACGCGTGTGCTTGGCGAGATTGGCGGAATCGCGGAAAGGCGTGGTGTTGGGCTGGCTTTCGAGTTTCTTGGACAATCTGATTGCAGCGTACAGACGCTGGCGCTTGCGGACGAAATTGTGCGTAAGGTAGGAAAGCCAAACGTCGGACTCGTGATTGACAGCTTTCACTTTTACGCCGGCGGCTCAGCAATCGAGTCGATCGATGCGCTCGACCCGGCGCGGCTCTTCATCTTTCACATCAATGACGCGGAAGACCTTCCGCGCGAACGGCTCGAAGACCGACACCGGCTGCTGCCCGGACTCGGCATCCTGCCGCTCAAGGAGATCGTCGCGGCGTTGCGTCGCATCGGTTACGACCGCGTAGCTAGCGTCGAAATATTCAGACCGGAATACTGGATGCGCGATCCGTTCGATTTCGCTCGCGAAGCACGGGCAGCGGTGGAGCGGGCGCTCGAAAGCGAAGCGCACGTTATAACACAAAAGCGCGAGGGGGACTCGTTGGATGGATCGAATTAAGGTGGGGATAATCGGCGCGGGGTACATCGGCGGAATTCACGGTGCGCTGCTTGCGCGAGATGATCGAGTGCGGGTAACCGCGGTCACCGACATGCTCGCCGATCGAGCCGAACGGCTTGCCCGCTCAACCGGCGCCGAGATCGCGGGTACCGTAGAAGAGCTGATCGAAGTCGTAGACGCGGTTTACATAACCACACCCAACACGAAGCACACGGCACTCGCGCTTGCCGGGATCGCAGCAGGCAAGCACGTGTTTTGTGAGAAGCCGATGGCTACCTCGTTGCCCGATGCTCGCGACATTCTCGCTGCGGCGTCCCGGAGCAACGTGGTGTTTCAAGTCGGCCACAACCGCCGGTTCGCTCCGGTGTATGCGACGCTCAAACGACAGCTCCAGGAATCAGGGCCGCCGCATTCCGCTCATGTGAAGATGAACCGCGGGGAGTTGATCAACCCGGAATGGGTCGGCGATCCTGAGGTCACCGGCGGATTCCTATTCGAGACGACGATACACATGTTCGACATGATGCGATTCCTATTCGGCGAAGTCGCAAGTATCGATGCCGCGGGATCGTCACACGAATATCCTGAAATGGACGACTTCTCGGCACTTCTTCGCTTCGAGAGCGGCTTGCACGCGACCATGGCCTCTTCGGCTGACGCCACCTGGATGTTTCCCTTCGAACGCATTGAGATCTTCTGTCACCACCGGTCGTTTACGACTCGCGAGATGGAAAGCATCACCCACAGCGAAGGATTGGATGGACGTCACTTCACGCAAACGATGCAGCAGTTGTCGAGGGAAGAGAAGTGGGGATACGCCCAGGAGGACCGGGCGTTTGTGGCCTCGATTGTGGAGGGAGCGCCGGTTGCGGTTACGGCGCTGGATGGCTTCAAGTCGGTCGAGCTTGTCGATGCGTGCTACCGTGCGGTCCGGAGTGGGGCGCGCGTTAGTTTCAGCTGATCACCGGATCCGTCGTTCCATCAAACGGATTGGGCTACTCCCGGGATCACTTACCTGAACGGGCTGCGTCGCCGTTGGAGGAAGTGAATCGGATGATCTGATTGTAGCTGGGATTCTTTTCGCCCGGTTGTTCAGCGGGTTTGGCCGCTTCCACTGCAGGCGCGACGGGAAGCGATCCGAGATGAATGTTGCTGTAGCGCGCGTAAATAAGCCGCACGTAGTTCTGCGTCTCGAGAAACGGCGGTATGCGATAGCCGTAAAACTCGACCGCGCCCTCGCCGGCGTTGTAGCCTGCGAGCGCAAGTCTCACATCGCCGCTGAACCGATCCAGCAGCCATCGAAGGTACCGAGTTCCGCCCATAACGTTTTCGCGCGGATCGAAGATGTTCTTCACGCCGAAGCGGGCCGCAGTCTCCGGCATCAGTTGCATCAATCCCGAGGCGCCCTTCACTGAGACCGCGGAGCGATTGAACGCCGACTCCGCTCGCATCAGCGAGAGAATAAGGCAGGGGTCCAGCCCATTCTGAGCGGAAGCTTCCTGAACCAACGCGTCAATGGCCGCATTACCCGACGAGATGTGATGTCCGGCGAGAATCGCCGGTACCTTGACCTGCGTGACCTTTCGAAGCGCTGCCGCGTCGGCCGCCTTCTTCCTGTTTAGTTCCTCTGTGCGCGCTCGTTCCTGGTCCTCGTTGGTGAGCGGAACCGGCGTCCGTTCGGGCGGAGAGAGCGGACGCTGCTGCGCCGAAGCGGTGACAGCGGCAAGCACAAAAACAACAATTGCTAAGAACTTTTTTAACATCATTGCTGGATCGTTACATGAGCGAGCTCCGCGCTGTCTTCACCTCGCACGAACAGCGTGAGCCTTTGTTTAGTTCCAACCTGCTTGGGATCGAATACGATGACGCCGGTCAGCGACTCGCCGGGTGCAAGCGAATTATCGGTCTTGCTTTGATTCACCACGGCCGTGAGCGGCTTCGCCTCTTTCCCGTCGCTCACCTCGAGTGACATCGCCGTAAAAGCAAAGTCCTTGTCACCTGTGTTCTGAATCGTGTAGCGCAAGTAAGCCTTGTCGTCGAATATGAGCATTCGCGGATCAAGCGTGATAACAGCCTTCTTCCCGGCAATCGCGCGCGTGTTGCTCAGTTTGGTTTCGCGCAGTCCCAACATCAGTGCTTGCATGAACCGCCGCTCGATTTCCTGATCGGCCCGCTGTGGCGCCAGACGCTCGGCCTCGGCGATCTTGGCATCGGCTTCGGCAATCTTGCGGTCGGCCTGCTGCTGCGCGCTACGGATTATCTCGGCGGCCTTTTGACGACCCTGCTGCTCTGCTTCCGCTTTCAGGCGCTCGAAGTCGGGAGCCGGCTTCTCAGGATCGGACCCACGCGGGTCGGCGGCGGGCCCCGTCGGGGTTGGATTGGTTGCGGCCGCCACGTCCGTAACGTTCACCATTCGGTGT
>DATLWF010000651.1:0-29063 GCA_035576605.1 Blastocatellia bacterium
CTCGACCTCGTCGCAGAGATCAGTTTTGTTGAGTATGACCACCGGGGCAGCGTTACTTTCGAAGGCGGCTACGAGATAGCGTTCGAGGCGGCGCAGATTGAAATCGTGGTCGAGACCCTGAACCAAAAAGACTGTGTCGACATTTGCAGCGACGACTTGTTCTTCGCTGTTTGCGCCGGCGGCCTTGCGTGAGAACTTGCTTCGACGCGGCAGGACCGCCTGAATTTGAACGAGACCGTCGCGCTCGCGCCTGGAGACAGCAACCCAATCTCCCACAGCAGGAAAATCAGCGGCGCTCTCGCTGTCGTACCTCAGCTTGCCGCGGACGCGAGCACTCACTTCGGCTTGTTCGGTGTAAAGCCGATACGCGCCCCGTTCCTCAAGCACGACTCGTCCGGCGAAATGGCCTCGCTCACGATACGGTTGAAACGCACTCTCGAAGAACTCGCTCCAACCGAGTGACTCCAGGTCGTACATACGAATTCACTTCTTCGATGCCGTCTTGGAGGCGCGCTTGGCGGCGCCCTCTCCGATACGCGAGCCGGCGAACGCGGCGAAGCCCGGGTACCGCGCTCCTGTTCCCAGTTCCTCTTCTATGCGAAGCAACTGGTTGTATTTCGCGACGCGGTCTGTGCGGCTCGCGGACCCCGTCTTGATCTGACCTGCATTTGTAGCGACGGCAAGATCGGCAATGAACGTATCTTCGGTTTCGCCCGAGCGGTGCGAGATGACACACGTGTACCCGTGATTCCTGGCCATCTCAATTGTGTCCAGCGTCTCGGTCAGCGAGCCGATTTGATTCACCTTGATCAGAATCGAATTCGCCACCTTTTCGCGAATGCCTCGCGCAAGATATTCGGTATTGGTCACGAATAAATCGTCGCCGACCAACTGAACCCGCCCGCCCAACTCTTGCGTGAGCGTTGCCCAGCCTTCCCAGTCAGACTCCGCAAGCCCGTCTTCGATCGAGACAATCGGGTACTGATCGACCCAGCTCGCGTAGAGCCCAACCATCTCATCCGAGCTCATTCGAGCGCCGGTTGATTTCTTGAGCACATACAAACCTCTTTCATAGAACTCGCTCGATGCCGGATCGAGCGCGAGCGCAATTTGCTCTCCCGCCTTGTAGCCTGCCTGATTGATGGCTTCCAGAATCGCCTCGATTGCTTCGTCGTTCGACTTCAGGTTCGGTGCGAATCCGCCTTCGTCGCCGACCGACGTTGAATGCCCTCGCTTCTTGAGCACGGCTTTCAACGAGTGGAACACCTCGGCCCCCGCCCTCAGCGCCTCAGTAAACGAAGGCAAGCCTCCGGGCACGATCATGAATTCCTGGAAGTCCACGTTATTGTCCGCGTGAGCACCCCCGTTCAGGACATTCATCATCGGAACGGGCAACGTCCGCGCGCCGACACCGCCAAGGTACGAATAGAGCGGAAGTTCCAACGCATCGGCAGCCGCACGCGCGGTCGCAAGCGACACGGCGAGAACCGCGTTGGCTCCGAGCTTGCGTTTGTTCGGCGTTGCGTCTGCCGCAAGCATCGCCAGATCAATGTCGGCTTGCATGAGCGCGTCCCGGCCGATGATCGCTTTCGAGATCGCGCCGTTGACGTTGGCGACCGCCTTGAGCACCCCTTTTCCGCCGTACCGCTTCTTATCGTTGTCGCGCATCTCGAGAGCTTCGTTCTCGCCGGTGGAAGCGCCGGACGGAACGGCGGCGCGTCCGATGATCCCGCTGGCGAGCGTGACCTCCGCTTCGACCGTTGGGTTGCCGCGCGAATCCAGAATTTCCCGCGCGCTGACTCGCTCGATTAGTGTCATTGGATCAAAGCCCCCTCGAAAATCAAGCATCTTGATAGCGGATGGATAACGGCGCTCACAGAATTGAGCGGCAAGTATAGCTCAGGCGCGCAAACTTGCGAAAGCACAGCGCCGGTCGCTATAGTCGAAATAGAATTAAGCACAAAGACAACAAGCCAGGAAAAGAGAAGGTGGTCTTTGGGTCTTTGTGGTTGGTTCTCCTGGACCTGAAAATATGGAAAAGCGAGAGATAACACTCGGACACAGCCCGGACCCGGACGACGCGTTCATGTTTTACGCGCTGGCCGCCGACAAGATCGACACCGACGGCTTAACTTTCAGCCACGTCATTCAAGACATCGAGACGCTCAACCGGCGGGCGATGAACGCCGAGCTTGACGTGACCGCGGTTTCGATTCACGCGTACGCATACGTGCTCGATCAGTACGCCCTGCTGACGTCGGGAGCTTCGATGGGCGATGACTACGGCCCACTGGTGATCTCGCGGGTTCCGATGAACGTCGAGGAGCTTCGGGGCGCGACGATCGCCGTGCCGGGATTGATGACTACGGCTTACCTTACGTTGCGGCTGTGTCTGGGCGACGTGAAGACGGTGGTCGTCCCATTCGATCAAATCATGGACGCCGTCGAGTGCGGCGACGTGGACGCGGGGCTGCTGATTCATGAAGGCCAGTTGACCTATGCGGCGCGCGGGTTCAACAAGGTGATCGACCTGGGGGAGTGGTGGATGTCGGAGACTGGCCTTCCCCTCCCGCTGGGCGGCAACGCGATCAGGAAGTCACTCGGTCCGGAGCTTATCGCAAAGGTGTCAAAGCTACTGCGCGAGTCGATCGAGTACGGCTTAGAGAACCGTGAGGTCGCCGTGCGTCACTCGATGAAATACGGCCGCGGTATGGCGGAATCTTTGACCGATACGTTTGTCGGGATGTATGTAAACGACTACACGATTGACTACGGCGACAGAGGCCGTGAGGCCGTAAAACTGTTGCTCGAACGAGCCCACAAAGCGGAAATCATACCAAAGCCGGTTGAACTCGAATTCGTGTAAGAATCGTGCTACTACCGCCTGGAAGCGCTGTTAGGTCATCAGTTTTTCATGGAACTCTGTGTCTTTTGTTTTGACAGCAGATCCAGGAAATCCTTTTCGGTGCGATTCAGAAATTCCTGATAGCTCTTTCCCTCGATAAAGGGATTAGGGCTCACGCCCCGCGCTAACCGCCCCGACTTTTCCTTCAGATGGAAGAAAGACCCGTGTGGACCGAGAAACACGTCACAATGAAGCGACCTAAGCAGACGAAAAGTGTATTCATAGTCGGAGACGATGTTGGGATACTTCGAATTATTGACCAGCACGTACTCAGGAGCGGTGGTGCTGCCAATAAAAACGACGTCGTAAGACTTGCCGCCCTCGGTGACTTTCATAAGCCAGGTGGTGCACCCCCTGGTGTGACCTGGAGTGAGTCGCGCGATCATTGTCACTCCGCCAAGGTCAACTTGATCTTTGTCCTTGAGAAGGCGGTCAGCCATAGCCGGCTCATAGGTAAACTTGTCTCCCCACTGAAAATCGCCTTTGCCACCATTGGCAACCAGAGCTGCTTCCGGCTCGCTTAACATGAGCTGAGCACCGGTCAGCCGCTTGAGTTGGGCCAGACCCGCCGCGTGATCGTAGTGAGCGTGACTATTGATTAGAACCTTCACGTCCTCGATCTTGAATCCCAGTTGCTTGATTCCGGCAGCGATCAGAGGGACCGTCTCGGCGAAGCCGCTGTCTAAGAGGATGTGGCCGTTCGGAGTCGTGATAAGAAATGAACTAACTTCTGACGCTCCGACATAGTAGATGTTGCCGATGATCCGAAACGGCTTGACCGGCTGATTCCACTCGGGCGTTGCTTTCGTGTACTGAGCTTGCCCCGTCAGCCTGCTTAGCGACGACGTCGGCAGCGAAGTGACGAGGAGAGTGAGAACGGACGCGAACAGTGTTGGCCCGATCACTTCGATACGCCTCCCAGGAATCTGGTTTCGGTCACTGCCTGAACTTCTTCAGCAGCTCGCGAGCGATTATCATTCGTTGAATCTGATTCGTGCCTTCGACTATCTGCCCGATCTTCGCCTCGCGCATCAAAGCCTGAACCGGATAGTCCTCGCTCGTGCCGTAGCCGCCGTAGATCTGAACCGCGTCGGTGGTCACCTTCATCGAGCAGTCGGTCGCAAGCAGCTTCGCCATCGAAGCTTCGATGTTAAACGGCAACCCTCGATCCCGCAGCCACGCGGCCTTTTTCATCACAAGCCGCGCGGCTTCAATCCCGGCAGCCATATCGGCCAGCATGAACTGAATACCCTGGAAGCTGGATATCGTTTGGCCGAATGCCTTGCGCTCGGTCGAATAACGAAGCGCGTGATCGAAGGCTTGCTGCGCGGTGCCGATCGAAGTCGCCGCGACGGTGATGCGACCGGAGTCGAGCGCGGTCATTGCGACCTTGAACCCTTCGCCTTCGCGGCCAATGAGGTTTCCTCGCGGAATCTCGCAATCTTCGAAGAACACTTCGCGGGTGTGATGCGGCAAGCCCATCGGTCGCTCGCGTTTGCCGAAGGCGAGACCTGGCATTCCTTTCTCGACTATGAAAGAGCTGACGCCCTTCGCGCCTTTACCTTTTTCGGTTACGGCCATCACGATGTAGACATCGGCTTCGCCGCCGTGAGTGATCCAGATTTTTTGGCCGCGGATAATGTATTTATCACCTTTCAGCTCGGCGCGAGTATTGATGTTCGCAGCGTCGGAACCGGCGTGCGGTTCGGTTAGCGCGAAGGCTCCCAGCAGCTCAGCTCGCGCCATAGGGGGCAGGTACTTTTGCTTTTGGGCGTCGGTGCCGAAATGGTTGATGATAAGTTGCGGAAGCCCGTGAACTGAGAGCACGCTGCCGAGATGACTGCCCAGCCGGGAGAGTTCTTCGAGCACGGTTATGTATGCCGAATAGTCCAGCCCGCCGCCGCCGAATTCAGCGGGAAATGGAATGGCGGCAAGGCCGAGTTCACCGAGCTTGCGAAACAGAGGCCACGGAAAGTCTTCGTAGCCATGCTTCTCCCAGTAGGGTCTTACGTCACGAGCGACAAAGTCTTCAACGAGCCTTCGCAGTTGTTCCTGGTCTTCGGTTAAGGTGTAGTCCATTCTTGGTTCCTCCGACAATCTTCCTAGTCCGGCATTATCTAGCGACTTTGCGGACCTTTGCGCCTTTGCGCGAAACCCTTATCGGTAAAATAAGATTTCGCGCAAAGACGCAAAGATCCGCAGAGCCGCTAAGTCTGAAGGCCGAACGACGGACTCTTAGTCGTTTCAAACCCTATTCGCGGGCGACTATGACGCCCGCTTCGCTGAGTCGATCACGGTCTTCTCTGGATATCCCGAGGGCCGCCAACAGTTCCGCAGTGTGTTCTCCAAGCTCTGGCGCCCGAGACGCTTCGCGCGGCGGAGTCTCACTGAGCTTGTAGGAAAAGCCGAGTTGATCGGTGAGACTCGAACTCCGACGAACCATCTCTCGCTCTCGAGTCTGCGCGTGCTCGAATGCTTCGGACATTGATAGCACCGGCTCGCAGCAACAGTCTGCATCAACCATCAGTTCAATCCATTCAGCTTGCGTTCTCGATTTGAAGATCTCGCGTACGGCTTCAAACATGTTGTCACGCCGCTCGGCCGAGTCGAACTGACGCGCCACCAGGTCCTCGCGTTCAACCTTCCGGCAGAAGTTAGCCCAGAACTTCGGCTCGAGCGCGCCCAGCGTCATGAACTTGCCGTCGCTCGTCTCGTAGACGTTGTAGAAAGGATATGCACCAGACAAAACATACTTGCCGCCAACGGCAATCGTGGTCCCCGCGAAATGATGCGCGGCAGGAATCGGCAACATTGAGAGCATCACGTCGAACATCGCCACGTCGACGTACTGGCCTCGGCCAGTCCGCTCGCGCGCCAGCAGCGCGGCCAGTATCGCAAACCCCGCTATCATCCCGCCCGCGAGGTCCGCGACCTGCACACCGGGAATCACTGGCTTGCCACGCTCGTCGGTTGTCAGACCAAGCACGCCCGATAGCGCGAGATAGTTAAGATCGTGTCCGCTGCGCTCGCGATGGGGGCCGTCCTGACCGAAGCCCGTAAGCGAGCAATAAACGATTCGCGGATTGACTTCGGCGACCGCGGCGTAGTTTATCCCTAAACGATCGACGACTCCCGGCCGAAACTGCTCTAACACACAATCGGCCGTGGAAGCCAGTTTCAGAAAAATGCGTCGACCCTCGGCGTGCTTCAAGTCGATCGCGATTGATTTCTTGTTGCGGTTGACCTGAGCGAAAGGCGCGCTCTGACCATCGATGATTGGAGGGCTCCTGCGCGTCGGGTCTCCGATCTTCGGCTCTTCGATCTTTATTACCTCGGCGCCGAGATCGGCAAGCATCATCGAACAATAAGGTCCCGGCAGCATGCGCGACAGATCAAGTACTCGAATGCCTTCAAGCGCTTTTTGCATTTGGCGTCCGTGTTCCATCACAGAGTTCGCAGTTGCGTTTGTAGTCCATTACCACGATTAGAGCTTGTTCGGATCCAATCCTACGACGAGCGGCGACACATCGCAATTCATCCTGGAGGCGCTCACCAGATATTTTGATGAAAGATGAAACACACGAGTGTTTGATCCGGCTTGCGGGACGTAGGCTGCGCGGGCAAGATCGCTACTGAAATGACCGTCCGATTCCAATTCGAGAAAACAGCGATTGACAACGCTACCAGAGCGCGAGCCGGCCGAGTCACTACCGCTCACGGCCCGTTTGATACTCCCGCATTCATGCCCGTCGGCACGCAGGGCACAGTCAAGGCGCTGACGCAGCAGATGCTCGAAGAGGCCGGGGCGTCGATCATCCTGGGCAACACCTATCACCTTTACCTGAGGCCGGGCCTCTCGACGATCAATCAACTCGGCGGGCTGCATCGGTTCATGTCCTGGGAGCACCCGATACTGACCGACAGCGGAGGATTTCAGGTCTTCAGCTTGAACTCGCTCCGCAAGCTGAGCCAGGAAGGCGTCGAGTTTCAATCTCATCTGGACGGCTCGACGCATTTTCTTTCGCCCGAGAGATCGATGGAGATTCAAGCAGCGCTTGGCTCGGACATCGTGATGGCCTTCGACGAATGCACGTCGTTCCCCGCGACTCGCGACGAAGCGCTAACGTCGCTTACACTCACCGAACATTGGGCGCGACGATCAAAGCTGCGGCTAGGCGAGCTGCACACCGACCTCGCCGCTGCTGAGAATGCCGGGATCACGATAGTCAATCAGACCCAGGCGTTATTCGGGATCAATCAAGGCAGCACGTTTCTAGATCTTCGCGAGCAAAGTCTTGAGGGCCTGGTCGAGATAGGCTTTGACGGATATGCGATCGGCGGCCTGTCGGTCGGCGAAGAGAAGGACGCGATGTTCGAAGTCGTTTCCCGCATCGCACCGCTGATGCCCGAGGACCGGCCGCGCTATTTGATGGGAGTCGGCACGCCCGAAGACATCGTCGAAGCTGTCGCGCTGGGCGTCGATATGTTCGATTGCGTGATGCCGACCCGCAATGCTCGCAACGGGCAGCTCTTCACCAGGCGCGGCAAACTGAACATCAAGAACGCGCGGTATCGAGACGATGCGCAGCCGATTGATGACGCCTGCAGGTGCGCGGTGTGCATGAGATATTCGCGGGCCTATCTGCGGCATTTGTATATGAGCGGGGAGATATTGGGGTCGGTGTTGAGCTCTCTTCACAACATCAGCTTCTACCTTGACATGATGGGGATGATGAGGCAAGCTATCACGCTTGACACTTTTATTGAATTTCGCGATTCTTTTCTGAGTGGACTAGCACGCGGACAGGACTGATCCTCACCAAGGATTTCGGACCGCAGCCCCCGCGGGCGGAACCTCCCACGGGAAGTGCCAACACGTATTCAATGAACATAAAAATTGATTTCGGTTCTTTGGCTTTTCTTCAGGGCGGAGGCGGCGGCGGCGCCACGGGCGGATTGATAGGCCTACTGCCGTTCATCCTGATTTTTGTCATCTTCTACTTCCTGTTGATTCGCCCGCAGCAAAAGAAACAGCGGCAGGCTCAACAGGACCGAGAAACGATGCTTAAGGCGCTCAAGGCGGGCGACAAAATTGTCACGACCGGCGGGATCTACGGGACGATTGTCGCGGTGCGTGAGAAGGACGACACGGTACAATTGAGAATCGCGCAGTCCGTCTCGGTTGAAGCCGAACGCAGCGCGATCGCCCGATTGCAGACTTCTGAGAAAGAAGTCGAAGCGATCAAATGAAAGATTCAGAGTTCAGCCTTCAGGCTGCACGTTCATTGATGCAAGCTAAAGCTTGTATCTGAACTTGTGGAACTAATTTCTTAAGGTGATGCGGCATGCATAGCAAGATTAGAAACAGGGTCATCATTATTCTGGTGGTAACGATTGCAGGACTCGCGATAGTCTTCAAACCGCACCACAAGCCCGGCGTCAAGGACTTCACTAGCTGGACGCAAATCAAACAGAACCTTTCGGAGAACATTCACCTCGGCCTCGATCTTCGCGGGGGCAGCCATCTGGTCATGCAGGTGCAAACCAACGAGGTGATACAGAAGGTCACGCAGCGCAATGCCGAAGTCGCGCGCGCCAAGCTACAAGAGAAGAATCTCCCGTTCACCACAATCAACGCCGACACCGCCGGTAAGGTCGTCATTGACGCTGCCGACAACACGAAGAACTCTGACATTGTGAAGGAATTAGAGACCGACTTCGGACCTGACTGGACCCTCAGTGACAAGGGGAACTCAGTAACAGCGTCGCTTTCCGAAAGCAAGCAGAACGAGTTACGCGAAAAGGCAACCGAGCAGGCAATGGCGATCATTGACAACCGCGTCAACGCTTTCGGCGTTACCGAGCCTACGATTCAGCGTCAGGGTGGTGAGGGCACTTATCAAATCGTCATCCAAATGCCCGGCGTTGATGATCCCGAGCGGATCAAGAACACACTGAACGCCGATTCGAATCTCGAGCTGAAGCTTGTAGCAAAGGGGACAACGGTTCCTTACCCCACAAAGGAAGCGGCTGAAGCGGCCGCTAAAACAACTCCGCCAGGCAACGACCCATACACCGCCGATTACGAAGTAAAGGAGTATCGGGATCGCCCTGATGCGACTTCGGCAGTACAGACAGGGTGGGTGGTCCTGGGAAAGAATCCCGTCGTCACCGGGATCGATATGCGTGACGCCTCCGCCAGATCATCGCAATATGGTGGGTCGTCTTACGAGATTGACTTCTCGCTCTTGCCCGATGGCGCCAGGCGATTCGGCGACGCGACCAGTAAGCACATCAATGATCGATTGGCTATCGTCCTGAACAATGAAGTGAAGTCCGCGCCCAACATCAATAGCCAGATCAACGACCGAGGTCAGATAACCGGAAGCTTCACAAAGAAGGCAGCGGAAGATCTCGCGTTAGTACTTCGGTCCGGAGCACTGCCGGCGAAGGCCGTCTACCTCGAAGAACGCACAGTTGGTCCGTCGCTCGGAGCGGATTCGATTCGCCAGGGGGTGACCGCTTCAATCGCCGGAATGCTGGCGGTGGTCATGTTCATGCTGTTCTACTACCGAGGCTCGGGCATCAATGCGGTGCTGGCGCTGGTTCTGAACCTGGTGCTGTTGCTCGCGGCGCTGATCATGTTTGACGCAGTGCTAACCTTGCCCGGCATAGCCGGCGTAATATTGACAATAGGTATGGCGGTCGACTCTAACGTCCTCATCTTCGAACGCATACGCGAGGAGATACGAAGCGGCAAGGTTGTGGCTTCGGCGGTAGACGTCGGATTCAACAAGGCGTTCTTGACAATCATAGACACGCACGTGACGACGATCGTTTCGGCCGTCTTCCTGTTCGTGTTTGGCACCGGTCCGATCAGAGGTTTCGCGGTCACCCTGGTGGCAGGTCTCCTGGCAAACTTGTTCACTGCCGTGTTCGTGTCAAGGACAATTTTCATGTGGCATCTTAACCGCAGCGCACGTGTGGAGACATTGAGTATATGAAACGTGAAACTTGATGCGTGATCGGGTCACGCATCATGTTTCACGCATCACGGGTCATTATGGTAGAGCTATTCAGGAATCCTAAAATAGACTGGCTGAACGCGAAGAAGTTCTTCATCGGCATCACGATTTTTCTGTTGGTGATGGGCGCGATTGCTGTGCAGTTCCGCGGCTTCAATCTTGGAGTCGACTTCACGGGCGGAACGCTGATGACGGTGCGGTTCAAAGAGCAACCGTCGCTGGATCAGATCCGCTCCGCGCTTTCCGCGGCGCACATCGACACGACCAAGGTGACCCTTCAGCCGGTTACCAGCCGACCGAACGAGTTGATCATCCATTCCCCCCAGCTTGACACCGGATCGGAAGCTGAGCGCCGCGTAGACGAGGACAAACGATCAATCATCGGCGCGTTGCAGCGGCTCAATCCCGCCGGCGATATTGCTGCAGGCAAGATCAACATCAACGGTGTTGATGCGGCAGGCATCGAGGCCGAATTGCGGCAAGTTGATCCGCTCAACATCAAGGCACAGTACTTCCCGACCGAGCATCCGTATCGGCAGGTGGGTGATCAGATCATCGCCCTGCGCAACGGCCCGAACAAAGGCTTCCTTCAGGATATGGCCGCGGTACAAGCTCTCACGCTGGAAGTGAAGGATTTGCCCATCTTCGACCAGAACAAGGTAAAACCGGTGATCCTCGATCGCTTCTATGCAGGGAAGATCGACCTGAATCTTGCCGGCAGGAGTGAGATCGAAGAAGCGCTGGGCCGCATCGACCCGCTCGGAGTTGGGGCGGGCTCCGATATCTATTCTAAGGCGGCTCAAGCGATCTCGGATTACCGCAGAAACAGCAGCGGGGTCATAACCGACATCAGCCTTATTCAAACTCAGGATGTGTCGGCGGAGCTGCTGGAAAAAATGAAGTCCAACTTCACCGAAGGCAACTTTGCGGTGATCTCTGCCGACGTGGTCGGCGCAGTCGTGGGGCAGGACTTACGCAACCGAGCGATCTACGTGACGCTGGCGGCCCTGGCTGGAATGCTTGTTTACATTGCGTTCCGCTTTGAGTGGATCTATGGAGTGGCGGCAGTGCTTGCTGTGTTTCACGACATAATGATAACGCTCGGGATCTTCGCGCTGTTTCAGTGGGAGATCAGCTTGACGGTTATCGCCGCGTTGCTTACGTTGGTCGGCTACTCAATGAACGACACGATCGTCATTTTCGACCGCATCCGCGAGAACGTCAGGTTGCGGCGACGGGATAGTCTTGCCCAGATCGCGAACGACTCGATCAATCAGACCCTGTCGAGGACCGTCATTACTGCCGGGCTGACTTTCATTTCGGTTGTTGCGATTGTTTTGTTTGGCGGCGAAGTGTTGAGGGGCTTCGCGCTGGCTCTGACGATCGGCATCATCATCGGCACCTATTCATCAATCGCGGTTGCGAGCCCGATGATGCTATGGTGGGAGTACGTGACCGGCCGCAATAAAGGGCGGGGGAGGCCTGGCGAAGCCCGGGCCCGCGCGGCCGAGCGAACCCTGGCGAAGGTCTAGTGATAGCCTGGGAGCGCAGGCGTCGTCGCCTGCTCGCTCGCGAAGGGCACAATTCACAAGATAGGCAGGCGAGGACGCTTGCGATCCGAGGCAGTGCTGGGAACAAAGCCCGAATGATCGGTGTCTAATTGACCGGAAGTTTGAAAACTTCTTGACTAGATGGGAAGGCGAGTGTAGACTCAGCCGGTTTTCAGCCTGACTTACAGCACAACAGAGTTATTGACTAACAAGCGCTCCATGCTTTACCCGACTCTCCAGAGAGACGGTGGCGACTCCGTCGAGCAATTCGAGGCGAGCGCATCATATGGTGGATGGCTCATCACACGATCACAAATCGTGCCGGTTCAGAAGTGCTTCTCCGAACCATCGCAATAACCGGAGGTTAGTTAAATGTTCGATCAACTAGTAACGTCGTCGCCAGTCAAAAGGCGATCGGACCGGTGGATTTATTTTTGCGTCACTGCCGCGGTCTGGGTGTCCCTCTTAACGGCCGTGATCGTCTGGGGCATCGTGGCCTACGACGCCAAACTCAACGAGCAATTCAACCTGCTGACACTGCTTTCACCTCCACCGCCACCTCCACCTCCGCCACCTCCACCTCCCGCCGCAGCTCCTCAGAAGGTGGTGAAGACCAATGTCCAAGAGGCGTTTGTTTCGGCAAAGGAGCCGCCGAAGGAGATCAAGGCACCCTCCGTCAAGCCGCCGGTTTTTGTGAGTAGCAACGTCGGCGATGTCGGCGGTCAGCCGGGCGGTGTCCCCGGGGGCGTGCCGGGTGGCGTACCGGGTGGTGTTCCCGGCGGCATTGGTCCAACGGGTCCAGCGGAGCCGCCTCCTCCTCCACCAGAGGAGAAGAAGCCACCGGAGCCTCCCAAGATTATCCGCAAGTCGGGCGGCGTGTTTCAAGGATCGGCCACCAGGAAGGTTGAGCCAACTTATCCGCCGCTTGCGAAAGCCGCGCGGGTCAATGGCCAGGTGGTAGTCGAGGTGACCGTGGACGAACAGGGGAATGTGATTTCAGCGAGAGCGCTTTCTGGACACCCGCTGCTTAAGGACGCGGCAGTGAATGCGGCGAAGGGTTGGAAGTTCAGCCCAACAATGTTGACGGGCGTGCCGGTGAAGGTCATTGGCACGATCACCTTCAACTTCAACCTGTGAGCACGAGGGCTTGAGGCTGCGAGCAACTCGCAGCTTCGCTTTATGACTAACTAATCTGACTGTGGAGGGTTTCTACCAATGCTACTTCTTCTATCGAACATATGGCTGGCGGGCAACAAGCTCGCTTTCTTCTTGCTCCAAGAGACAGCCGCCGGCGACAAAGGCGCGGCTAGCGGAACCGAGGATTTCTCACTCTGGGGCATGATCCAGAAGATGAAATGGCCCGCGCTGGTCGTGGCAATTGTGCTCGCCATTATGAGCATGTATTCAATTGCGGTGATGGTCGAGCGCTGGCTGACCTTCAACGCGGCGCGAAACCAGTCGCGACAGTTCGCACCCAAGGTTGCCGCCGCGCTTCGCGACAATCGGATCGACGAGGCCATAGCAATCTCCGATCGCCACAAGAAGTCGCACCTCGCGATGGTGGTCAACGCCGGGCTTCAAGAGTTCCAGGCGCATCAGGCCGGGTCCGACATACCCGGAACCACGATGGACGCAGCGCGACGAGCATTGCAACGCGCGACTGCCCTAAAGACCGCCGAATTGAAGCGCGGCCTTTCGGGACTGGCTACCATCGGCTCGACGGCTCCGTTCGTGGGACTGCTTGGAACGGTCATCGGAATCATCGGCGCTTTCCAGGGAATGAAGGCGGCTGAAGGGACCGGCATCGCGGCGGTCGCTGGCGGCATCTCCGAAGCGTTGATCGAAACGGCGTTCGGACTGCTGGTGGCGATCCCGGCGGTCTGGGCCTTCAACATCTTCACCAACAAAGTCGAGGCCTTCACGATCGAGATGGACAACTCATCGTCGGAGCTCATTGACTACTTCATCAAACGCCGCGAGCTCAAGTGAGGTAACGCTATGGGAATGGCAGTAGGCAGCGGCGAGGGTGGTTACGTCGCTGATATCAACGTCACACCGATGGTGGACGTGATGCTGGTTCTGTTGATCATCTTCATGGTCATCGCGCCCATGTTGCAGAGCGGGGTCAGCGTCGCGTTGCCAAAATCGAAGTATCCCGAGCCGGATCCGAATATCATCAAAGACACGTCGGCAGTCGTCGCAATTCCAAACGACGGCGAGTTCTACATCGGCCGTGATAAGGTCGCGCAGGCGGACATTCCCGCGAGGATCAGAACGATCCTCAAGGACAAGCCCGTGCCTGATCAGGTCGTGTACATCAAGAGCGGCAAGCTCGTGAAGTACGGGACCGTCGTGTCAATAATCGATTCGATTCGCGACGCGGGCTTCGACCGCATCGGGCTGGTCGCAGAAAAAGAGAAGACTGGTCAGCAGGCTGCGGCGGGCGGTACCCAGTAACCAGAAACGCCTTTTGCAGGTAGCATTGAGATGCGGGCGCCCCCGCGCGAGCGCCCGCCCGGTTTTGTGCTTTAAACAAATGGAGGAAGCTGCCTCACATACGGCAGCTTGAAGAAAAATGGCACACGGAGAAGTCGACGAAGGAGTACATTCAAGAAAGCTGGGGCTCGCGCCCCCGAACATCAACGTCACCCCGCTGATTGACGTTCTGCTGGTGCTGCTGATCATATTCATGGTCATCCAGCCGCAGAAGGAAGCGAAGTTCGAATCACAGATTCCGCAAAAGCCGCAAGAGACAAACACCAATATTGTCCCGCCATCGGACATGCTGATGGTTGACGTAAAAATGCAGGGCGCAGGGCTGGATCAGCAGGTCGAGTTGAACAGCAGGCCGATGACGCTGGTGGAACTATCCACAACGCTGAAAGATTTGCTCGAACAGCGGCCCGACAAGACCGTGTTTATCAAAGCGCCGAAGGATAAACAGTATGGTGATATCGTTTCGGTCATAGACACGGTCAAGGGAGCGGGGGCACAGCCTATTGGGCTCCAGATAGACTATCTGCAGTAGATGGGCTCGCCCCGCCAGATGGAGGGGCGCGGAATCACGAACCGGAGGAATGAGCCTTGAACAACAAAACGAAACCAGCGCTGCTGGCATTATTGGCGCTTGCGCTGATGACACCCGGTTGTGGAGTGGTCAATAGTCTGCGCGCCAAAAACAGCCTTAACGACGGCGTGCGCGAGTTCAACAAGGGCAAATATCAATTGGCGGAAGAGAAGTTCGCGCGCTCTCTTGAGCTTAACCCTGATCTGACAAACGCTCAGCTGTTTTATGCTCGCGCGCTCAATGCACAGTTTGACCAGAGTATGACGGACGACCTTGGTAAGAAAACGATCGCGGCTTACGACGATATCATCAGCAAGAATCAGGATAAGCCCGACGCGGTGGATCAAGCCCTGGCCTTCAAGGCGAACATCTACAGCCAGCTAACGCGATCCAACCCTGAAAAGGCCAATGAGTACAGAGCACATCAGCGCGAGACTCTCGAGAAGAGAGCGACTCTTGCTTCGGCTACGGCGAAGACCAAGGCTGATGTTTACTACACGCTGGGCGTGGGCTACTGGCAGGAATCTTACGACTTGAACGCCAGTTACGTGTCTCATAACAAATCCGTGCCGCCGGACATCCTCGAAAAGATGAAGCCGCTCGATAAGAAAGCGCACGAATACCTGCAGAAGGCCATCTCGGTTGACCCAAACTACGCCAATGCCTGGTTCTATGAGAAGCTGGTCTACATCGAAGAGATGAAGTACGACCCTGGGCGAAAGGACGAGTTGACGAAGAGGGCCATGGAGATGCAAGACAAATACATGGCGATGCAAAAGGCGCAACAGCAGCAAGCTGCCGCGGAAGCACCCGCGCCTTCGAAATGAAGTAGCTTCCCTCCTGTGCTAGAATCAAGGTGACGCCCTTCGAAAGGGTGATCACCTTTTTTATTTTGGGCACAATCCGGCCTTGCATCAGCAATGATTCGGTTCGAAACGATAATAGAAAAGCTCCGGAAGAACCATCCCGACGCCGACGAGGAACTTCTGCGTCGTGCGTACTTGTTCTCCGCCCGCCAGCATCGGGGGCAGACGCGACAGTCGGGGGAGCCTTACCTCGTTCACCCACTCGAAGTCGCCAACATTCTGGCCGATCTCAACCTCGATCCGATCTGCGTGGCGACTGGACTGTTGCACGACATCGTTGAAGATACCGAAACATCCGCCGAGGAGATTGAAGAATACTTCGGACCCGAAATCGCGCATCTGGTCGACGGGCTCACCAAGATATCAAAGCTCGATCACGCTTCAACCGAAGAGCGACAGGCGCTCAACATGCGCAAGATGCTGCTGGCGATGGTGGACGATGTGCGCGTGGTACTGGTCAAGCTCGCCGACCGGCTGCACAACATGCGCACGCTCGAATACCTTCCAGGCGATAAGCGGCGTCGAATCGCGCAGGAGACGCTCGACGTCTACGCGCCGATCGCGCACAGGCTTGGTATGGCGCGCGTTCGAGGTGAACTCGAAGACCTGGCATTCAAGCATCTCGAACCCGAGGAATATCAGAAATTGAAAGAACTGGTCGAGAGCCGCCGCTCACGCCTGGAAGCATTCCTTGAAGAAGTCAAACAGCGGATCCTCGATATGATGGGGACCTCGGGCATCCAGATCGTTTACATCGAAGGTCGCATCAAACGGCTGTTTTCGATCTATCAGAAGCTACGACGTCAGCAAATAAACATCGATCAGGTTTATGACCTGGTGGCCATGCGAATAATCACCGAATCGGTCAAGGATTGCTACGCCGCGCTGGGAGTGATTCACACAGCCTGGAAGCCGATTCCCGGGCGCTTCAAGGACTGGATAGCAATACCGCGAGAGAATTTCTATCAGTCGCTGCATACATCGGTCGTAGGCGACGGAGGCCAATCATTCGAAGTCCAGATCCGCACACGGGAAATGCAATCGATTGCCGAAGAAGGCATCGCCGCGCACTGGAAGTACAAAGAAGGGCGGCGAGGAACGCACACCGATGAAGACGAAGCGTTTGTGTGGCTCAAACGGCTGGTCGAGTGGCAACAGGAAGTCAAGGACTCTCGCGAGTTCCTCGACTCACTCAAGCTGGATCTTTATCCCAAGGAAGTCTACTGCTTTACGCCGAAGGGCAAGGTGATCGAGTTGCCTCGGGGGGCAACACCCGTGGACTTCGCCTTCTTGATTCACACGCAGGTGGGTCTCGCTTGCGTCGGAGCCAAAGTCAACAGCCGCATAGTGCCGCTGAAGTACCAGCTTCGCAACGGCGACGTGGTCGAGATAATGACATCGCCCTCAGCGCACCCGTCGCGCGACTGGATGAACTTCGCCAAGACTTCGCGGGCGCGGGCGAAGATTCGTCACTACCTCGCCGAGAGCGAAAGAACGACTGCGATCGAGCTTGGCAAGAAGCTGTTCGAAAAGGAAGCGGACCGATTCCGGCTGAACACGAAAAAGATGCTGTCGAACGGCGACCTTGACCGTATCGCCGCCGACTATGGAGTTGCACGCACAGATGATTTGCTCGCAGCGATCGGCTACGGCAAAGTGCTTCCCCGCAATGTGATCGCCAAGCTCCTGCCGCCTGACCGCGTTGGCGAAATTGAGCAAGAGAAACGGCCGACTCTCAAGCAGGTCGTCAAGCGCGCGCTTGGACTGCAGGACCGGATCGTGGTCAAAGGAATCGACGACGTGATGGTGTATCGCGCTCGCTGCTGCAATCCGATTCGCGGCGAAGAGATTATGGGCTACATAACTCGCGGCAAGGGCGTCGCCGTGCATTCGACCCGCTGCCCCAACATGCCAGGCTTGCTTGTGAACCCCGAGCGGCTGATTGAAGTCGAATGGATGAAGGCGGATGCCAAACACGAATCCGCTTATCCGGTCACTATGCGGCTTGTGACCGAGGATCGGCCCGGCATGGTCGCCGACGTGACGCAGGCGATTGCGGGCGTTGGCACGAACATTCGCGATATCCGCGCGTCGTTGGATGATGAGGGGCGAGGCCAACTCGTTCTTACTGCCGAGATATTCGACCTCAAACATCTGGAAAGGATCATTGGCGCGCTCAAGTCTGTCCGCGGCGTGATGGATGTCGAGCGGGCAAGCGGTGAACCCGTGCCAGTCTAAAGCATCTCAGATTCTTCAGTCTTGGAAGCGCTAACTCACCGGTTAACTCCTGAATCCACGATCGGATCTCGCGATTCTTAACTGGTAATCCGGGAATTCTGGCCAGTGGACAACAACTCACTCATCTGAGATAATCCGGAGTTTCAGCGACGTGCGCAATTCCCAACAGTGAGCCAGGCATACATGAAAGACCGCGTTCAGACCGACAGCGCGCCTAAGGCTATCGGGCCTTACTCGCAGGCAATCAAGGCAAATGGGCTTGTTTTCGCTTCCGGTCAGATTCCGCTTGATCCAACAACTATGCAGATCGTTGAAGGCGGTATACGCGAGCAGACCGAAAGAGTGATGAACAACTTGAGCGCGGTGCTGCAAGCCGCCGGTAGCTCGTTGGACCGCGTGGTCAAAACGACCGTGTTTCTGACTGATCTGGCCGACTTCGCAGATATGAACGAGACATATGGCCGCTTTTTTGGAGAAGCGGCGCCGGCTAGATCAACCGTGCAAGTATCGCGGTTGCCGCGCGACGTGCGGGTCGAGATCGATCTAATCGCTTTGGCTGGTTGAGGTAGAACGAGAGATTTGGATTTTGGATTAACACCATTCTGTGGCATCCAAAATCGCAAATCCCAAATCGGTCAGGCAGCTTTGACGACTTTGCCCGCCTTCAGGCATCGCGTACAGACGCGAATCCGTTGCGCGCGGCCGCTGATCAGCGCTCGGACGCCCTGCAGGTTTGGATTGAAGCGGCGGTTGGTGCGGTTGTTGGCGTGGCTTACAGTGTGACCAAACTGAGGTCCCTTGCCGCAGACTTCGCAGCGTTTCGACATTGTTTATGTACCTCCGATGAGAATCGCGCTATGAAAGCAAAGCGACAGTTTAGCACGGGCGGCTCATCGTTCGTCAAATCATTTTGTCGGACAAACTTTAGTTCGTCGCTGACTCGCAACGGCATCCAACGATCATCGACAATAACGACAAACTGAAGTTTGTCGGACTCTTCAATAAGGAGCATGACTGTGTTTCGTTACCTCAAACCACTCACCGTAGTTCTT
Organism: Blastocatellia bacterium; assembly: GCA_035576605.1. Classification (GTDB taxonomy): domain Bacteria; phylum Acidobacteriota; class Blastocatellia; order UBA7656; family UBA7656; genus Onstottus_A. The sequence goes on from DATLWF010000651.1 coordinate 18,704, forward strand.
TCCTCTTCCCTCCTGCTCGCCGCCTGCAAAGGAACATCGGACAAATCGCCCCTCGAAGTCGCGGCGAAAGTCGGATCTCGCGAGATCGCGCTCAAGCAGGTTGACAGCACGATCAAACAGCAACTGGATGCCAGCGGCGGCAGCGCATCGATGTCATCGGCGGAGCTCGTCGCCGCGCGACTCAGTGTTCTTGAAAAACTGATCCAGGAAGAGGCTCTGTTTCAGAAGGCCCAAAAGGAAAACCTTGTGCCGGATGACAGCAAAGTTAATCAAGAAGTTCAGAAGCGCAAACAGGACGCTCAAGTGACCGAGGAACAGTATCAGAACCAGATCAAGGAGGCCGGGTTCACCGAGGAAGAACTTCGGGATCAGATTCGACGCCAGCTGGCAATCAACGAGCTTACAGAGCGTCAGAAGACTCGCGTGAACGCGCCTACCGATGGAGACATTGAGAAATACTACTCCGATCACAAAGCCGAGTTTAAGGCCGAGCGGGGCGCCGACATCTCCGTGATAGCCGTCTCGCCAAGCAATAACGGGAGCGAGGCAGGAGCCGAGCAGAAGATCAGATCTATCTACGCTCAGCTAAAAAGCGGGGCCGATTTCGCAACCGTTGCTTCGCAAAAATCCGAGGAGCAGGCATCGGCCATTCGCGGAGGCCGTCTCGGTTTTGCATCTGAGGCGGGCCTGAAGCAGTCCTTTGCCGGTGTACCTGATGTCGCTACGCGAATAATGTCGCTCGCTGAAGGCCAATACACCGAGCCAGCGAAGGACAGCAACGCCGGAAATTGGTATATCTTCAAGCTGAATGTAAAGCGTGAGGCCCCGCAGAACCTCACCCTCAACGACGTTCGCGCCGACATCATCAACACCATAACGCAACAGCGTCAGCAAGTGTTGTTGAACGCACTGGTAGTAGTAACCTTGACCGAAACCACAACAAAGAACTACCTGGCTGAGCGGATCGTCCAGAATCCGCAGAGCATCATCGAGATGCGCCCGTCGCAGTTGTTGCAACCTTCCGGTCAGCAGCAGCAGGCAAAACCGCGAATTGAGAATGAGAATCAGGCGGCGCCCCCGGCGGGTCCCAATAGATCGGCTTCGTCAAACACGAACAAAGCCGCGGTGACGAACGGCAACAAACGGTAAGGAGCTATTTTCCATTTGTCATTTGTCATTTTCTATTTTCTACTATTTTCTATTTTCCCTTTGTCATCGAGCCATTAAATGACAAATGACAAATAGAAAATGGAAAATGGAAAATAAATCTGTTTCTTCCAGCAAATGCTTCTCAGGCTTGACGACGTCTACAAATCCTACGGTGCGACCGAAGTCCTGCGGGCGGTCACCTTCCAAGTAAACCCGCGTGAGCGGGTGGGGCTGGTCGGCCGCAACGGCGCCGGCAAGACGACAATCTTTCGCCTGGTCACCAGGCAAGAAGAAACCGACCGCGGAGAAGTGGTCTTGCTTCGAGGGCTTCGCATAGGTCTGCTCGAACAACAGCCAACCTTCGAAGGTGAGCTGAGCGTGCGCGACGAAGCGCTGAATGTGTTCACCAAGATCCGCGCGATGGAAGAAGAGATGACCCGCCTCGAACACGCGATGTCGGACACGAAGGGCGATGCGCTCGACGAAGCTATGCACTCCTATAGCGACCTGCGACACGCGTACGAATTTGCAGGTGGATTCAGCTATCACGCTCGCGCCGAAGCCGTGCTGGCAGGTCTCGGGTTCAGTGACGACGAGCTGGACAAACCGGCTGAACAACTCAGCGGCGGCCAGAAGGCCAGGCTCGCGCTGGCCAAGTTGCTTCTATCCGAACCTGACGTTCTGCTGCTTGATGAGCCGACGAATCACCTTGATGTGAACGCCGTCGAGTGGCTCGAAGACTTTCTCTCAGAGTACAAGTCGGCGTTCGTGATCATCTCCCACGATCGCTTTCTGCTCGATCGCACCGCCACCAAGATAATCGAAGTGGACGGCGGCCGCGCGACAGTCTATCCGGGGAACTACAGCGCATACACCAGGCAGCGTGAGGAAAGGCGTCTCGTTCAGGCGCGCGAATATGATGAGCAGCAAGATTTGATCGCTCGTACTGAAGACTTCATCCGACGAAACATCGCCGGCCAGAAAACCAAGCAGGCCAAGTCTCGCCGCAAAATGCTTGAACGGATTGAGCGGGTTGAAGCCGTACGCGACGAACGCGTCGGCGACTTTCGGCTTCACGGCGTAGCTCGGACGGGTGACAACGTGCTCTCGGTCACGGACCTTTCGATCGGCTACGGCACAGACGCACTGGCTTCCGGGATTTCGTTCCTCCTGAGGCGAAGCGAGAGGCTCGGAATCATCGGCCCGAACGGCTCAGGCAAAACGACGTTCCTGAAAACAGTCTTAGGCGAGCTTCAATCAATCAGCGGCGGCCTGACCTGGGGCGCGAACGTCAACATCGAGTACTTCGATCAAGAACTCTCCTCTTTAGACCTGGGAGCAACGGTCTTCGAGGAGATCGCGGCTGTAGCCCCACGCGCGACTCCCGGTGAGATGCGAAGCTACCTGGCTAAATTCCTGTTCACCGGCGACGACATATTGAAGCCCGTGGCCGCGCTATCAGGCGGCGAGCAGAGCCGGCTCGCGCTCGCCAAGCTCATCTACAGCCGGGCTAATGTGCTCGTTATGGACGAGCCGACTAACCATCTCGACATACCTTCGCGCGAGGCGCTCGAAGCCGCCCTTGCGCAGTTTCCAGGCACGATCATTACCGTTTCGCACGACCGCTACTTCCTCGACAAACTGGCGACTGAGATACTGCACTTCGAGAACGGCGCAGCGACTTATCACAACGGCAGCTACTCGGATTTCTACGCAGTCCACCACCTCAAGCAGACAATCAGCGAAAAGCCGTCCGTGAAGAAGCAGCTACCAGCCAAGCTGCGCAAGGATCGCGCGGGCTCATCTGCCAGGCACCGGTCGGCCGAAGACATTGAGCACGAGGTCAGAGTGTTGGAGACTGAACTGGGCGAGCTTGCGGAGAAGCTTTCCAACGCTTCCTCGGATTGGCGCCCGGAACAATATGCGGAGATCGGCAGTCGTCAAGAAGAAATCTCATCTCTGCTGGAAGCACTCTGGAGCGAGTTGGAAGCCGCAGTTGCGACTCGCGACTGAGATGGTCAGGGAGCCTCGGAGTGCTGAGTGGTTTTCGCTCTGGTGTGAAACAACTTTATGATTGTAGAGGTGATTAATTGCTGGACTCGATCGGCTGCCGAGACGAAAAATATCCCGCGCGCGCCTTCGCAAAGCTTTGAGTAAAGACCAGACACTTGCCCGTTCGTTCGTATCTCCGCGCCGAGCAGGACGCTGGTGGCTGCGGCCGAGGCCAGCGTTCCCCCCATCAATATTCCCCGCCGTTTTTCCGGATCCGTGACCAGGAAGCAGTAGGTGCTGTTCACGGTCTCGATCCGTACGCAGTCGGACGCGTTTAAAGCATCCAGAGCTATTTCGCTCACCGCTTCTGAATCGTCAGGTCGAGTCGGTTTTTTCGGATCGAATATCATTGTGAAACACTCCTCCTCATTCTGTGTAGCACTGTCCGCAATCTGAAGGAAAGGGTCAAACTCTAGTGCAACATGTCTCGATGTTCTTGGAGATTTGCCCTTCGGTGCCGCTTCCGGTGACAGGCTTGTTGCTGCTTGCTTGATGAGCCACGCCGCTCTTTTTTTGCCGCGCGCGATCGTGGTCGCTGGTTGCACTGGTCTGAGCGTGGGCCGCCAACGCATAAGCAGCAAGCAGCACCACCGCCCACATCAGCGCGCTAAGTGCGAATCTGATTTTGTCTCTCATTGTCGTCTGTCCTTTTGAAGTCAAAGTTAGTGCGCGCGAAATCTTGCGCCGGGCCAGGCTCTAATTCCAGAAGCGCCCGGCGCAAGTTTGCGGTGATTTCACTGAGGCTCGCCTCCCGCCTTACGGCAATAGAGCGCAAACTGCGTCTTACCGGTCGCGTTGTCGAAAACCTCAAGCTTTGGAATGATGAGATTCACATTGGGATCGTTCGGACTAACAAGGACCCTCAGGGATGCGACGATCTCGGTTCGCTCTTGCCTGAGGACTCCGATTATCCCATGGGTATCGAACGATGCCGCGTGGCCGGGTAGCAGAGTCTGTCTCGAACTTGCCAGCAGATTGCCATCTCGGTCGTGAAACATGAACTCCACCTCGACAGAATGTTCGGTGTCGAGCAGTCCGATAAGAACTGCGATGATGCTGGCAGTCTGTCCTCGTCCGATGCCTGTCGCACCGCATGAGAAGGTAACAGCCTCCGGCGCTTCCGTCTGAACCACAGGTGAAGGCGCGGAGTTGACCGCTGCCGCTCCCGTGCGGTTCGCGGCATAGATTGTCGCTGTGCCCACCAGGAGCGCCAGTGACGTTAGCTTTGCGAATATGCTTTTGGTTTTCATGATCTCTTCTCCTCTTTCTCCCTAAAACTCAGTTTTTGCGGGCCGCGTCAGTCTTCAATTCGCTGACCTCGCGCCAAAGATACTTCGAATGCGCATTGGCGTCACCGCTTACGCAAGTAGGAAAGATGGTGATCGGTGGCCAATCTGCCAAGTGCTCAATGGCCTCAACCGCAAAACAGTCTGGCCTAATGAGCCCAGAGCGCGATGGTTTCGGAAAGAGGTCGGTTGGACCGCTCTCGATCAATCATTGACGCCGATTTCGACGAATCTATACTCGCCGTTAACCTTCTTGAACATGAATATCGCCTCGCCGCAAGAGATCGCGAAATAGTCTCCGTCTTTGACCGGTTTCGCCCGGGGAAAGCACTTTTGCACTCGCCTATCAAAGATCGTGCCGAATGCTTTGATGAACGCGGGCTTATTAAGCTCTTTGCCTTCGTAGAGAAAGGGGAGCTCTGTCATCGAGGCCAGGGCCTCTTTGTCGGCGCTTGCTACAGCAGCTTTGAACTTGAGCCAGAATGAATCGAAACTCTGCTGGGTCTGTTTTCCTCCGGGCTGGGCGCTCATAACAAACGGGCTCGTTACCAGCAAGGCCAGCGTCACTAAAACTATGCGTTTCATGTCATTTTCTCCTCTTTGAGCTATGTCATTCTTCGGTGGCCCGCATCCTTCGCTGACCACGAGACGAAGATACCTCGCCTGGCGGTTCGCGTCGCCGCTTACGCAAGTAGCAATGTCTGTGGTCAGCGATCAGTGGACAGCGGCCAGTTGCTGAGTGGAGCCAAACGCCATAGCTATTTCCCAGTTTCAGTTTGGAGCGATCCTAGTGTGTCAACCGCGTTTCCTTCAATCGTGTTGTTGTGGCGTGAGAAAAGCAACCCCCCAGCGCCGCGGAGGGCCCCCGTTGAGTTACTCACAACCACCGAGTTTGACAGCACGACTATACCCGGATAATTAGGATCAGCTCCGAATGATTCCACACCGTTGCCTCCAGAGTACGCGATCAAGCATCGTTCGATTACCATCTTCGCGGAATGAAAATCGCCCGCGAAAACGCTCAGACCAGTTCCATTCCCGCTTATGACACTGTCGCGAATGGTGGCCTTATGCCTCTGAAGCACTTGCAACCCGATATTGTTGGACTCGAGCTGGACACGCTCTAATGTGACTTCTGCGCCGAATCCAAACTTATCGTTCTGCAAGTAGAAACCCTCCGCTTTGATGCCGACGTCCCAATTTCTAATGGCCGTATCTTTCACGTATAGAGTTCCGGCATTCGAAGTGGAAGGGTCGTCATTCGAAACTGTAATCCCGAACTCCTTGAAGGCGAGCCCCGGAAAGCCGTCCAGAATGCAGTCTTCGACGGAAAGCGTTCCCGCACTCCTGAAAGCAATGCCGATGTTCACATTCGCACCGGTCGACCTTATCCGGAGCCCTCGCAACGTTACCCGGGTTGCTTTTGGCATGATTTCGATACCGGCACCTCCCGACGGCACGTCAACTCCGGCGTACACTCCTTTGGGAGCCTCGATAGTTACTTCCCGATCAATAGAAACCGTGCCGTACTCCGCCGAATCAAGTACGACGATTTCTCCACCCGGATCGGTCTGAGTGATAGCGTGTGCAAATGTCCGGCAAGGTTGCTGGCGGCTGCACGCGTTATTATCATTGCCAACTCCCGACACAAACGTTTGCGGCGTCGCAGCCAAGGTACTCGCGTAGCCTTGCGCGGCCACTTGCAAAACCGCAAACAAAATCGAACAGCTTGCTAGTCTGATAATCTTCATGATCTCTCTCCTTTAAGTAATCGTGATGAGAACTGGGCAACGTTCAATTTATCTCTGTTTGTAGATCACCATTACCCCAACGATGTCATGAGGGGTGACGTCAAAGACTGATTGATTGTCGCGGATTGTATTGTTGCCAGCGGAAAGCACGGTGCTGCCCTGGATGACCAGACCAACATCGTTATGGCTCACCGTTGAGTTGGATATGCGCACCCGTCCCTGCACGTTCCCGCCCGGGCCGGTGGCTTTCACGCCTGTTCCATTGCCGCTAATCGTACAAGCCTCGATGTTCAATTCAGACGGGCTCGTTTGCACATCGGCCAGGAAGCCGGCGGTCACATTACCGCTCACAACACTGTCGCGAATCGTAGCTTTATGTTTATCGCTAAGGCGCAATCCTGCATAGTTGTTTCCCTCGAGACGCACCTGATCAAGCGTGATTGACGCGCCGAAGCCACCCTGAGCGGTCAGGATGCCTGTGCTGCCATTCCGCACACTGGTGTCTTTGACGAAGATATACCCGGCATTGAGGATTGCGATTCCAACTCCCTTGCTTGCTATGAACCCATAGAAGCCGTCCACGACACAGTTGTCGATGTAAAGAAATCCAGTGCCGTCATAGGAAATGCCGGTGCTGTCAGCGCCTTGCGAAATGAGCCTCAGCCCGCGGAGTTCTACTCGAGTTACGTTTGGCGAGGAGATGGTTATGCCCGTCCCCTGTTGCGCCACGTTAACGGCTGCGTAAATCCCTTTTGGCGCGTCGATCGTTATGTTTCGATCAATTGCAACGGTGCCGTACTCCGCCGAATCCATCACAATGATTTCTCCACCAGCATCCGTCTGAGTGATAGCGTGAGCAAATGTACGGCATGGCGCTTCGGGGCTACACGGGTTGTTATCGTTGCCGTTTCCGGATACAAACGAACGTGTCGACGCGCCGGCAGATGCCTGGGTTACGGATAGAACCCCAAACAATGCTAAACCCAAAGCGAGCCGAATTGTTCGCAGGGTTTGGTCGCCATCTATGGCTGTTGTCCTCCACAGTGAAATTAGCTTTCCGAGTCCGCTTTTGGCTTTCATGGTCCTCCTTCTCCTTTGACGTCTTAATACTTTCTTCGTGGACTTAGGGCTGGTTAAACGCGTTCCCTCGTCGCGGGAATAGGAATACCTCAAACGAGGGGGTAGGTCACCGCTTACGCAAGTAGGGAAAAACAGTGGCCGGTGGTTAGTGGGCAGTGGTCGGGAAAGACAAGGTGGTCAGTGGCGGACCGCCGTGGTTGGAAGGCTCCTCAACGGCCTATCGAACTCTCATTCTGCAAAGTAGTGAATAACCAATTGACCATTGACAAGTGCTCTAGACGAGTCTGTTGAGGAGAGCTTTCGCTACGGCTTCTGAGCGAGTGTGGACCTGCAGTTTTTCATAGATGCTGCGGACGTGGAAGTTGATTGTGTTGACGGAGACTCCCAGCTCTGAGGCTGCAGTCTTGTAGTTGTGTCCTTCGACAAACAACTTCAGCACTCGCGTCTCGTGCGGCGTCAGTTCATAATCGGCGCGCTCAGGGGGGCGAATCTCGCGGAACAACGTGATAACGCGGCGCGCGACTTCGGGGGACATCGGCGCGCCACCTTGCACAGCTTCTCTAAGACTCTCGATCAGTCGCGCGGGTGGCGTCTTCTTCAACAAGTAACCCGAAGCTCCTGCGCACATAGCATCGAATATGCGCTCGTCGTCGTCGTAGACCGTCAGCATTAATAACAACAGATTGGGATAGCGTTCTTTGAGGATACGAGCTCCTTCGATGCCATCCATACCCGGAAGGCCAATGTCACTCAACACCACATCAGGCAGTTGATGGCTGATTTTATCGAGAGCTTCTTCCATCGAGCGATAACTGCCGGTGCACGAATAACCTTCAGTGCCGTTGATCAGAAATGTCAGGCACTCGCGTATGTCGCGCTGGTCTTCGATGATAGCCACCTTTATCACGGCCGCAGGCGGCGCCGCCGAGAAGCTCGACTGTATCTGAGGTTCCTTGGGCATCCGTTCACTTCCTTCGCTTCACAGCCTACGACGTACGCTGTCGCTTGTCACCGCATATTTATGCAGTAGCTTCGATTATTGTTCCGGTCAATTCTCTCCAGCGGCTGTTGCTGATGAACCTTGATCCTCATGGATCAAAGGAATCATAAACAAAAGCGTAGTGCCCTCGTCTTCCCCTGAGACGATTTCAAGCGTGCCGTTGAGTCCTTCCGTTCGCTCGCGCATGCTCGCGAGACCGTGGCCGGTGCTCTTTTGCGAGGCATCGAAGCCGTGCCCGTCATCGCTCAACCTCAAAACCAGGCCGTCGGCTTCGGCGCGGAATTCAATGTCGGCGTGGGAGCATCCCGAGTGCCGGACAATGTTGTTGACGGCTTCTTTGAACAACAGGAAAAGCTCGCGGCGGACGTTTGCGCCAACTTTGATATTCTGCTCGGCGTCAGGCGCGCGGAAGCGAAAATCAATCCCTCGCGCGGTGAACACGTCGCTTGCGAAGTGGCGCATGCGCTGAGATAGGTCGCTCAACTGATCTTTCTTGGGATTGATGGCCCAGACGATGTCGCTCATAGAATCCACAAGCTCGCGCGAGAGTCTGGCAATCAACGAGAGCGGCTGGGCGACGGGCGCTTCAGTACCGTCGACCTGTCGCTGCACGACTTCGCTCAGAAGCGATATGCGCGTAAGGCTCGAGCCAATGTCATCATGCAGATCGGTAGCTATTCGTTGCCGCACTCTCTCGAGTTCGGCGAATCGTTCTTCGCGACTGCGTCGTAAAGCTTCTTCCGCCTGCTCGCGCTCTTCTTCCGAACGCTTGCGTTCAGTTATGTCTCGCGCGATGCCTGTGAAAAATCGTTTGTCGTCTTTGATGAACTCTCCGAAAGAAAGCTCCAGCGGTATCTCCGCGCCGCTCTTGTGCAGTCCCGGCAATTCAACCGCTTCCCATGAGATGTGCCGCTCGCCTGTCTCCCTGTAGCGCTTGAACCCCGCCTTATGAAGATGACGCAAATACTCGGGCATGAGCATAGTCATCTCTTTGCCGCTCAGCTCATCCGCGGTATAGCCGAAGATTCTTGCTGTCGCTTGATTGACGTAGACAATTCGGCTGTCCTCGTCGATTGTAATGATCGCATCGGAAGCTGTTTCGGCCAGCGTGCGAAAGCGGTTTTCGCTCTCCCGGAGAACTTTCAACCGTTGATAGCGATTACGCGCGAAAGCGCTAATCAAGAAAACGAGAACCGTCGCTGCGGTGGCTATAAACCACCACCTCCGCCAGATCGGAGGAAGAATACGAAAGCTCACCGTCGCGGGCGATTGGCTCAGTGTGCCGTCTGCGGCGACTGCTCGCACCAGAAAACGATACGCACCCGGCGCAAGACTGGCGTAATTCACTGTCCGATGATCGGTGGCCGCGCTCCAGTCTGCGTCCAATCCTTCGAGCTGATATTGATAGCGCAGCGGACCGCTCGAGCCAAAGCCCAGGCCGAAGAAATCAATCTGCACTTGATTCTGATTCGGTCCAAGCTCGAGAGCCCCAACTGCGGTTTCGCCCAAAGCGGAAAGCTGCTGTCGCACGCCTGCGAAGCTGAGTCCGGCGATGAGGATCTGTGTAGGCTGCGCCGGACGATCAGTCTCCGGGACGAATCGTAGAAGCCCGGTGTTGGTGCCGAACCAAAGCACTCGGTTGCGATCGCGGAAGGCTGAACTAAAATCGGTGTTGCTGATTCCTGCGGTGTTGGTGAAGTGCTTGAACTGGCCGGTGGAAGGGTCGAGCCGATCTATGCTGCGGCTCGTCGCGATGTAAATCCGCCCCTGCGCGTCTTCTACGACGCGATAGATGTTGCCGCCCATCAATCCGTCGCTGGCCGAATATGTGGTTATGCGCGGGTGGTCCGCGGTCGGATCCTCAATCCGAACCAGCCCGCGAGATCCCGGACCCCAAAGCCGACCCGCGTGGTCGATATAAAGATTGCCGACACTACCTGGCGGCAGCCCGTCAGCTTCCGTAAAGAGTGTGAAGCGTCCGGCGGCGTAGCGCACGAGTCCTCCGCCACGAAACGCTATCCATATATTGCCCGCCGCATCTT
>DATLWF010000652.1:0-5949 GCA_035576605.1 Blastocatellia bacterium
CATCTTCGGTCCCGATCACAATCCGAACCAACAGATCGGGGACAAGACATTTTTCATTCGCGCTTACCGAAAGCGAGCCGCGTAGTACCAGGTCCTTACACCCGCGTGCCTTCTCAGCGCAGCGCATACCTTCAACGCTTGAGCGTCTTCAGCTTCCCGACGTCGGAATCTTGATTTGCTTCTCATCGGCCGTCCGTCGGGCTTCTTCGTATCCCGCGTCGACATGACGGGCGACGCCAATGCCCGGATCGTTGGTCAGTACTCGATTCAATCGGCGCGCGCCGTCTTCCGTTCCATCCGCAACCGTCACCTGCCCCGAGTGCAGCGAATACCCGATGCCCACTCCGCCGCCGTTGTGAATCGACACCCAGGACGCTCCGGAAGCGGTGTTCAGCAATGCGTTAAGAAGCGGCCAGTCTGCTATCGCGTCCGAGCCGTCTCGCATGGCCTCAGTCTCGCGATATGGCGACGCGACTGATCCCGTATCGAGATGATCGCGTCCGATGACTATCGGCGCGTTGAGCTTGCCGGTGCGAACCATGTCGTTCATCGCTTCGCCAAACTCCGCGCGCTCGCCGTAGCCAAGCCAGCAAATTCGCGCTGGCAGCCCTTGAAACTGAACTCGTTCGCTTGCTAGTTTCAGCCAGCGAGAAAGTACTTGATCGTCGGGAAACAACTCCAGCGCGAGGCTGTCGGTCTTGCGAATGTCTTCCGGATTTCCTGAAAGCGCAACCCACCGGAAGGGACCGCGGCCCTGACAAAAGAGCGGCCGGATGTACTCAGGCACAAAGCCAGGGATCTCGAATGCGTTTTCCAGCCCCGCCTGCTTCGCTTGCGCGCGGATGTTGTTACCGTAATCGAAAGTCACCGCGCCCTTGCGCTTCAGTTCGAGCATCGCGCGAACGTGCGTCGCCATCGCGTGCATCGAGCGGCGTATGTACTCATCCGGATTGTCGCGCCTAAGTCTTGCCGCTTCTTCAAGGCCAATGCCGTTGGGTACGTAACCGTTCAGCGCGTCGTGTGCGCTTGTCTGATCTGTAAGCACATCAGGCACGATGTCTCGGCGCGCAAGCTCCGGCAGCACGTCGGCGCAGTTGCCGACCAAACCGACGGAAATCGCTTCGCCCTTCGACCTGGCTTCGTCAATTATGCGCAGCGCGTCGTCCAGGTCAGTCGCCAATTGATCGCAGTAGCCGGTGCTGATCCGCCTGGTTATACGCTCGGGGTCAACGTCAATGCCCAGGAAGCAGGCGCCGTTCATCGTCGCCGCCAGCGGCTGGGCCCCACCCATTCCGCCCATTCCACCTGATACGATCAGCTTGCCTTCGAGCGATCCGCCGAAGTGTTTGGTCGCGGCGGCGGCGAACGTTTCGAACGTGCCCTGGACGATTCCTTGACTGCCGATGTAGATCCACGACCCGGCGGTCATCTGACCGTACATCGTCAGTCCCATTCGCTCGAGCCGGTGAAACTCAGCCCAGTTAGACCATTGTCCGACGAGGTTCGCGTTTGCGATCAACACTCGCGGCGCGTACTCGTGAGTGCGGAAGATGCCGACCGGCTTGCCAGACTGAACAAGCAGCGTTTCATCGTTCTCAAGCTCTCGCAGAGAACGAACAATCGCATCAAAGGATCGCCAATCTCGCGCGGCCTTACCGGTGCCGCCGTAGACGATCAGCTCATCGGGCTTTTCGGCAACGTCGGAGTCCAGATTGTTCATCAGCATCCGGAGCGCGGCCTCCTGATGCCAACCCTTGCAACTGATTTCGCTTCCCCGCGGCGCTTTTACCGTCCTCGCTCCGCCCATAATGCTCGTTACCCCGCGACTCGTTTTGAAATCTCACACCGATTAAACATCTTCCCTTTATAGATCGAGAAGGTTTGCAGCAACGGATTCTAGCACAGGCTTTTGGCTGAACCGACCGCTCTTCGGGATCAATCGGGTGATGCCCCGGTCGGGTTATTGATTCGCCGTTTGTTTTGATAGTATCTTAAGAGCCGAAATAGGAAGGTTCTTTGGAATCGCGCGAAGTTTTTGGGAGCCCATTCCCGATTGTGCGTTTAAGAGACTGAGCAGAAGAGGTTGACCATGGTCACGTCGAGTATACCGTTTCACAACACCAAGCTGTTTACCTATGTTCTCTTGGCGATCGCGATGTCAGGCTACGATGCGGTAGCCACAATGCAGCATATCGGTCGGGGAGTCGCAGCCGAAGGCAACCCGCTGATGGCATCGCTGATTCACCACAACGCTGTTTTGTTTTTCCTGGTAAAGATGACCCTAACCGCTCTCGGTCTGCTGATCTGCTACCACTTCAGTCATCTGCGAACGGCGCGGCTTGGGATCAAGCTGGTGGTCGGCATTTATATGTGCCTCTGCGCGTACCACGGAATGATTGTGCTGCTAGGGTAAGAGCCTGGGTCGCTCCAACTTCCACGCTGCGCCCAGGTGACGAACATTCGGAACCAGCGCTTCTATGAAGCCGGATTGCGGCGCCTTACGATCTAGCGCCGGGACACGCAAATAGACGTCAGCCCATCGCGGCCCGGGGCCTGAGCGTTTTAAGAAAGTCCGCACCCTGCCGCGAACATCCATTCCCATTGCAACGATAATCCAGCCGTTCTTCTTCGCTTGAGCGGAATTCAACAGCGAAGTCGCTCATGCTCAGGTTGCGGCAATGATCTCGAAGACGGTTGCAAGTCGGCCGCCTTTTCCATTCGTCTTCCAAAAGCACGAGCAGTCACAAATCAATTGCTGCGCGAATGCCTTCGTTGGCGTATAATGAAGTTGATTTCGCGAGCACGACCTGATGTCACAATCAAGTTCGAACTGTACATCCCTGGCTCCTTTGTAGCGTAGGCATCGAAATGTGGCCGAGGCGGCGAAAAGAGAAGAATCTCATTGAGTCTATGATGGCTGCGACCACTCAGTCCGTCGTGATGGCGATGGGCCACGGCGATCTTAACGAGTGTTGGCGGCTCGACCAACGTTGCTTCTCGGACGGTGAAGCCTACGACCGCGAAACCATACGCTACCTTCTTTCTCATGCGCAGTCGGTTTGCCACAAAGTCATCGCCCCGGGCGATCAGATGATCGCCTTTGTCGTCGGAATGATCGAGCCCGACGGCACCGGCCACGTTGTCGCCCTGGGAGTCGCCCCCGAGCATCGGCGCTACGGACACGGGCGGCGATTGATGTATGAGGTTGAGCAAGGGTTTCTCCGGCGCGGTGTATCGACCGTCCGCCTCGAGGTGCGCACGTCAAACGTAGTGGCACAACGACTCTATCTGGATCTCGGGTACAAAATCGTGCGTCGCATGCCTCGCTACTACACAAGCGGTGACGACGGCTTTTTGATGGTTAAGAACCTCGCGTGAAGAATCGAGGATGGAGGGTTGAAGATGGAGGATGGAGAATTCAAGATCGAGGATGGAGTTCGAGTGTCGTCCCTAACGAGCCGTGCGGTCTCGTAACGACAGTAACTCCCAATCCTCCAACGTCGACCCTCAATCCTCCATCGTCGATCCTCTATTCTCAATCCCCCATCCTTCAGTGCCCTTCCTTGTCACTCTTCGACCCAATCCATTAATATCTCGCTCTCGATTACTGTCTGGCGAGAGGAAGTGGATGGAATTCAACAAGCACCCCGCCCTGTTCTTATTGGCTTCACTCATAGCGATCGGTGCATTGAGTTGCAAAACGCCGCAGAGCAACAGCAATCGCGTACCCGCAGCCACTCCAAAGCCGGCTAAATGGGTTGCGCAATACCGCCCGCCGGCGTCCCTCACCTATTCCGGAGTCAACCTTTCCGTATTTTTCTACACCGGGATCTCGGTCGTGTCTCCCAGCGTTGTTTTTGTCTGCGGCGACACCCCCAATCCGGGAAGTCTCGAGGAGAGAGTCGGGGTTATTGTTCGAACTACCGACGGCGGGCAGCACTGGACTGAAATTTCGGTCGAGCGGCCTGAAATGATGATCCCCAGTTTGAACGCGATCAATTTCATCAGCCCCGACGTTGGTTGGGCTGTGGGAGTCGATTCCGGGGGAGATGGGATCGTGCTGAAGACAACAGACGGCGGGTCTTCCTGGGCGCCAAGCAGGATTGGCTACAAGCAAGTGCCGGTAGCGGTTTTCTTTGTCGACGCCGATAACGGATGGATCGGCGGCGCTACTCCTCCGCCGGGCGAAGACGAAGGCATGGGCGGACCGAGCGCCATTCTGGCGACGACCGACGGCGGGAATACGTGGAATTCCCAGAACACTATTCCACTCTCGATCCTGCGCATTTTCTTCGCCGACAAGTTGAACGGATGGGCGTCTGGCACAGGCGGAGTCATCTATAATACGACGGACGGCGGGCGCTCGTGGGACAAGCAGCGCACCGAGATAGAGGCGGGCGATGGCCCGGTAGATCCTCGCGGGGAGGGCGCGAAACAATTCGCGATCCGGGGGCTCCAGTTCATAGACAAGGACCACGGATTCGCCGCCGCTGGCTCCACTGAGCAACAAGCCGGCCGGATGCTGGTGACTTCCAACGGCGGCAAGGCCTGGCGCAGGCAGTGGATGGTTGCCAGCGTGGTCCGTGATGTTTTTTTCTTGAATACAAATGAAGGTTGGGCGCTGACAGATCAAGGGCCGTACATCAGTCACACCGTTGATGGCGGCCGTTCGTGGTTGAGCGAGCCGAAGATCTTCGAACAAGACGTCGCGATTGCAAGAGTGGCGGGAGCAGACGCCTCGCACGTATGGGCGGTCGGGGGCGGCGCGATTTTCTTTCGGGTGAGCGAGTGATTGTCACGTTGCGTCGAAGGCCGTCAGTACGGTTCACAGGCAGTTGTATTCGCCCAACGATCGGCTTCAACCCATCGGCTTCCGCATAGCCGGCGACCCATTTACAGGAATGGGGAACCTTCTGACGTAGGTTCAATCTGGAGAATTCAATGCGGCATTTCGACGGATCCCGCTTGCGAAAGCAGATCGCCGTCACGCTACTCGTCGCTGCCATTCTGGCACCAGGTAGCGTCGCACTCACAAATCCACAAGCGACTCAACGCAACCGGGGCGCGAGTCGCGGTACCGCAAGAGCTGTTCCAGCGCCACGCGAGGTGATCGGATTCACACCGGGAGACGACCGGAAGCTGGCTTCCTGGGAGCAGATCGTCGACTACTTCAAACAACTCCAACGCGCGAGCGATCGGGTCAAATTTGAGGAACTCGGCAAGACAACGCTTGGCCGTCCCTTCGTCCTGGCGACGATTTCATCACCGGCGAATCTCGCGCGGCTTGACCGATTTCGGGAGATTCAGCACAAGCTTGCAGACCCTCGCACGATTAACAGCAACGATGCTGAAGCTGAGAAGCTCATCGCCGAAGGCCGCACGATTGTGCTGATCACTTGTGGGATTCACTCGACCGAAGTCGGCGGGAACCTGGTGTCGATGAACATCGCTTACAGGCTCGCGTCGGATGATTCGCCCGAGACGCGCGAGATACTCGACCGCTGCATCGTGTTGCTTGTGCCCTCGCTCAATCCCGACGGCGTAGACATCGTCAAGACCTGGTACGATAAGACGTTGGGCACACCGGCGGAAGGCACGAGTCCGCCTGAGCTTTACCATCATTATGCTGGCCACGACAACAACCGCGACTGGTACGCCTTTACGCAGGTTGAGACTCAACTGACCATCGACAAGATCCAGAACGTCTGGCATCCGCAGATCGTCCACGACATTCATCAGCAAGGCGACACCGGGTCGCGGTTCTTCCTGCCGCCCTACGTTGAGCCGTGGGAGCCTAACGTGCCGCCGATCATTCAAGCTGGCGTGAACTTCATGGGCTCGTCGATGGCGTGGGAACTGATCGCCGAGGGCAAGGCTGGCGTCGTGACAAACGGAGTTTATGACGCGTGGACGCCGGCTCGCGCTTATCAGCATTATCACGGTGGGATT
>DATLWF010000653.1:0-6852 GCA_035576605.1 Blastocatellia bacterium
GAACCGGGACGCCGTCCGCGTTCCAGGACCGACAGTGCCACGCTGGTGCGAGGTAAGCCACTCCGCCGGGAGCAAGAACCCGATCGATCTCTTCAAACGCCCGATCCGCCGACGGAATGTGCTCCAGCGTCTGAACCGAGAAGACAAATCGGCACGACCCCGACGCGAGCGGGATCATGTCGGCAGTCGCACAAAGTCCAGGGTGTCCGGCGAGATTCCTGCGCAGGGCCGACAGCGAAAGGTCGAGGGCCACGTGGTCTGGTGCGATCTCTTTGAAGGCTCCCCGCCCGGAGCCGACTTCCAGTACCGGACCATCGCTCGCCGATGATGCGAGGGCCGACGGCAGAAGCGGTTGAGGGTCGGTGGTCGGAAGGTACACTTCATCGTTTTGATAGAACGCAACGCGAGCGGCATCGACCGTCGTACCCGACGCGAGGTCGTTCCGAACCGAGTCGTCCTCGAGAAGGATCGGAAAGCCTTCAATGACCGGAAACCTGGACGAACAGCGCGGGCAAGCAAAGCTCTCGTCGAGAGCCGTCTCTATGCGCCGCGAAAGGCACTTCGGGCAAATGATTGGAAGGCTGCTATTCATCCGATGCTCACTCTCCAAATGACGTGATCGTCATCCGGCTTCGCTTTTCATTCTAACATCGTGTCACAGAAATATGATTACGGCTGCCTGGTTCGCCGGAATGCTCAGGCGGAAAGGAGCACACCATAATGAATGCTTCGGGTACCTCGATTTCTGTGGTTCTTCCTACCTTTAAGCGAGAGGGTTTGCTTGTCGATACGATCGAAGCGCTTTTGCCTCTGGTCACGGAAGGCGACGAGATACTCATCATCGACCAGACGCCGGAGCACGATTCGGAGACGGGGGCGGCCCTGAGCAATTGGGCAAGTCGCGGCGAGGTCCGATGGATCAGAAAGACCAGGCCGAGTCAGAACGAGGCAATGAACGCGGCCGCGCGGCTCGCCCGCGGCGAAGTTCTTCTTTTCCTTGACGATGATATCCTTCCGTCATCGATGTTACTCAAGGCCCACCGCGCGGCTCACGCAAAGGACCCGATGGTACCGGCGGTATGTGGACAGGTGCTGCAGCCATGGAACGAGTATCCTGTTCCTGACGTTCGGAACTTCGAACTGGGGTTCGATGCCGCTTACTCAAAGAATGCCGAGATCATCTCTCTGATGGCCGGCAACTTTTCGATTCGTCGGTCGCTATTCATCGAACTCGGCGGAATGGACGAGAATTACCGGGGATCAAACTATCGAAATGATTCGGAGCTGGCCTATCGGATCGTAAAGCAGTCTAAGCGGAGAATCGCGTTTTTACCGGAAGCGGGCATCCGACACCTCCTGGCGGGGGGCGGAAACCGCGCTTTCGGCGCTAAAGACTCGTGGGGCGGTATTGGCGGTTCAATCGGCGATTACTACTTCGCTCTCCGATGCCTGACGCCAGCCTCTGCTGCGTGGCATTGTCTGCGGCGACTGTTAAAAGAGCCGGTTAATCGCTACACCGTGCGGCGGCCCTGGCTCATTCCCTGGCTGTACCTTCGCGAGATCGTCGCGTTCGCACGCGCGGCCGGCCGCATTGCCGCGAACCCTGACAACTACATCAAGCCTCTAGATCGTTACCCGGACCTTATCCTGGACAAGTCGGTGAGTCGATGAACCGCGGAAACCGAAAACGGCAGGAGCCGTGTCAGCGCAACCTTGTAAGGGCAACAAATGACTGATCTGGAAGTCTTCGGCTTGTTAGGCATCGCCCTGGCGTTGTGCATTTCGAGATGGCGGGTGGGTATTCTTCTGTGCTTGCTGGTTGGCTTCCTCCAGGATCCTTTAAGGAAAATCACAATCGGCGAGCCGATTTATTTCACCGCGCTCGTGGGGTTGCCTTTGGCGGCGACATTACTTGGCGCGCGCCTGCGAAACGTGCGCATCAGTTTTCGCCCTGTGCATTCGTGGAACAATGTCCTGCGTACGCCGCTCAATCTGTTCATCCTGCTGGTGGTGATTCAAAGCATGGCCGCAATCATCAAGACCGGCAGCACGATAATCGGCGCGATCGGGGCGCTCTCGTATCTGGCGCCACTTCCGGGAATCCTGCTGGGATATCAATTCAGCAGAAGCGAGCGGGACATAACCAGGCTCATCAAGGTTTATGTGGCGGTCGGCATCTTGATGGTATCCGGCATCTATCTTTCGTACGCGGGCTTTGATTGGAAGATATTAAAGTCCGTTGGCGAAGGCTTATTCATCTACTCCATGGAGAAAGGCCGGTTGAACCTTTACTCAGGCTTTCTTCGCAGTCCGGAGATCGCGGCGTGGCATGCCGCGACTTCCATATGCCTGCTCATACTCCTGGCTCTATCGCTTCGGCGCAAGATGATCTTTAAAGCCGGCGCGGGCGTCCTGGTGATGTTTCTGCTGGGCGCGCTTCTGCTGACGGGCCGGCGTAAGTTCCTCGTCGAGATCTTCATGTTCGTATCTGTCTACGCGCTGTTGCTGGTCTGGTTTCTCAGGACGGCTTTCAAGTCCGGGGTTATATTCAAATCGGCCGTCCTGGTGGCGGCGGGTTTGGTGGTTGGATCGGCGGCTTATCTATTCGTCGCAACCGACGTCTCGAGTACTGAGATTCGCCCCTATTTTGAGCGCGGTCTGGGTGTACAAAACGAAGCGACCAGTCGAGCGACGGGGAATACAATAGATTCTTTTCAATGGGTGATCGAACGGAATGGGATCTTTGGTTCCGGCGCAGGAACGGCCAGCCAGGGCGCTCAACACTTCGGCGGCGGGGTGAACATAGTAGGAGACGCGGCCGAAGGCGGGCTCGCGAAGGTGCTCGCCGAGCTTGGCATCCCGGGATTGGTGCTGCTCTTGTGGCTGGTAGTCGGTTTCGGCCGTTACATGTGGTCGATCATTATGTACATAACCCACTCGAAAGATGTCGATCCGACTCAGTCGAAGCTGATCTTTGGTCTGGCCGCGTTCTTGATGACCAACGGAGTTGTGTTCATCATCGCGCACCAGGTCTTCGGAGATCCGTTTGTGCTGATTGTTCTTGGGTTCTTCCTGGGATTCGTGATTGCGATGCCGAAAATGCAGCTCCGAAAGACCGACGACAGGAGACTGGCGACGGATGACCGGAGGCGGGCGACGAGCGATCTGGCGGAGATCGAAGACCGGAGAGGAACGACGGGCGACCGGAGACGAACGACGCGCGACGGTACTCTGTCTCCGGTCTTCGGCGGTCAGGCTCCCGTCCCCGGTCTTCGGTCCACCGCCGTCGGCCGCCGGTCACCGGCCCATAAGCAATGAGAATCGCGATCGTATCCACCCATCCGATTCAATATCACACGCCCTGGTTCCGCGAGCTCGGCCGGCAGAACATAGAGCTCAAGGTCTACTATGCCCTCCTGCCGGATCAGCAACAACAGGCGGTTGGCTTTGGCGAGGCATTCGCCTGGGATATTCCGCTGCTCGAGGGCTACGACTGGGAACTGCTCCCCAATAAAAGAGAATCACCAGCCCTGACAGGCTTCTTTAGAAGCAGCACACCGGCTATTTATTCAAGGCTCGCTGACTCAAAGCCGGACGTCGTTATCATCACTGGATGGCAGTCGTTACCATTGCTGCAAGCGTTGTGGGCGGCATTCAGGCTCGGAATCCCTTGCATCGTGCGGGGAGAATCCAATGGCTTGCGGCAGAGGCCTTTGTTGGTGCAAGCACTTCATCGGCTGCTGCTCTCGCGGTTCAATGCGTTTCTTGCGATCGGCAAGTTGAATCGTCAGTTCTACCTTGATTACGGCATTCCGGCGGAGAGAATTTTCTCGGCGCCTTATTTCGTCGACAACCAGCGGTTCATTGACCAGTTTCGACAGGACGTTCGTGAGCGGGGTGCGCTGCGCGCGGGATGGAACATCGACGGCGGACGGGGGGAAGACGGGGAGACGGGGAGAAGGGGAGAGGGGGAGACGGGGACACACCGAGACCGGTCGTCCGTCGCCCGTCGTCCGTCATCCGTCGCCCCTCGCACCTGTTTTCTTTTTGCGGGGAAGCTTGAGCCCAAAAAACGGATCATTGATCTGCTGCGAGCGGTGGACCTGGCACGCGAGACCGAAGAACGACGGATGACGGACGACGGGCGACCGCCGCTCGCCGGTCGTCCGTCTTCGGTGCCCGGTCGCCCGTCCATCCACCTGCTGGTGGTGGGCACAGGCGAATTGATGGAAGAGGCTCGACAATTCGCTGAGAGTCGAGGCTTGGCTGTTACGTTTGCGGGCTTCTTGAATCAGACGGAGATCACTCGCGCCTACGCTGTCGCGGATTGCCTGGTGTTGCCTTCTGACTATGGTGAGACCTGGGGATTGGTAGTGAACGAGGCGATGGCTTGTGGGCTGCCGGCGATCGTGAGCGACCGCGTCGGCAGCGCCCCGGACCTCGTAGAAGAAGGCGTCACCGGCGGTGTTTTCCCGTGCGGAGACATCAATGCGCTCGCGCAAAAGCTCCAGGCATTTGCATCGGATCCGGCGAAACTTGCTCGCATGGGGGAGCAAGCAAAGCAGCGAATCAACGGTTACTCTGTTGGAAACGCAGTTGCGGGCACAATGCGGGCTCTTGAGTTTGTGACTAGTGACGGACGAAGGGCGACAGGAGACAGCGGTAAAGGAGAGCTGAAATGGGGAAGTCAGTATTAATCACCGGCGGTGCAGGCTTCATCGGATCTCATATGGTGGAGTCCCTGCTCGCCGATGGCCACAGGGTTATCGCTCTGGATGACCTCACGACGGGAAGCTTGCGGAACATCCAGATGCTCATTGGAAAACCAAATTTTCGATTTCAGCTTGGATCTGTGCTCGATGCGCAACTGTGCAACGAAGTCGTCGCGGAGTGCGACGAGGTGATGCACCTTGCGGCTGCGGTCGGGGTGAAGATGATTTTCGAGCGCCCAATGGAGACCATCGAGAGAAACGTTAGAGGTACGGAAAACATTCTTGAAGCCGCGCTCCGGTTTGGCCGAAAAGTGTTTCTGGCATCCACCTCCGAAGTTTACGGCAAGGAAGCAAAAAGCGGCACCGACCGGTTTCGCGAGGATAACGATATTATTCTGGGACCTTCTATGCGGTGGTGCTATGCCTGTTCGAAGGCTTTGGACGAATACCTTGGACGCGCATACTCCATCAGTAAAGGACTGCCGCTCGTAATTGGTCGATTCTTTAATACCGTGGGACCTCGACAGAGCGGCGCGTATGGAATGGTCATCCCGAGATTTGTCGAATGGGCGCTGGCTGGGAGGCCTATTCAAGTCTATGGCGATGGGAATCAGGTGCGAACATTTACTCACGTCAAAGACGCAGTTCGTGCCGCTTGCACTCTGATGACGGAATCTCGTGCAGAGGGACAGATAATCAACATCGGCTCTGAAGAGCCAATTACCATTTACGAACTGGCGCGCCGCGTTAAGGATATGACCAATAGCCACTCTGAAATTGTTCGCGTACCGTATGAGCAAGCATATGGTCAAGGGTTTGAAGATATCAGGAACAGAGTGCCCGATCTCACAAAAATCTATGACCTTATAGGGTACCGTTCAGAGTGTAGCCTGGATAGAATTTTGCAGGACACAATCAGCTATTTTCGGCAGCAATCTTGACGATTGAGCCCTTGGTCGCTCCGGTCAAGCCTGGCTCCGTTCACTCGGAGTAGTTCTTAATGAGAGTCCTTCACGTAATACCATCCGTCTCCCCCAGCGACGGCGGGCCCAGCTTCGCTATGCCGCTGATTGCGCGGGGGCTCGAGCTGTCGGGGGTTCAGGTGGATGTAGCGACTACCGAGGGCGACCGCGAGCAGCGCATCAATCAGAACGGCGTCAGCTTTTTTTACTTTCAACGCCAGTCCGAGTTTTACAAGGTGTCGCTTCCGTTGTCGAAATGGCTCTCTGAGCACATTCGAGATTATGACCTGGTTCACATACACGCGCTGTTCTCGTATTCGAGCTATGCCGCTGCCAGGCTCGCAACTAAGAATGACGTTCCCTACATCGTCAGACCGCTGGGGGTTTTGAATCGTTGGGGCATGCAGAATCGGCGAAAGTTGCTGAAGCGGCTTTCGTTTCGCTTCATCGAACAGCGCATAATGCGCAACGCCGCGGCGATACACTACACCAGCGAACAGGAGCGACTCGAAGCCGAGGAGACCGGAGTAAGAAATCAATCGGTTGTGATTCCTCTCGCGGTTGACCTCTCGGGATTTCGTGAGTTGCCGGGGCCTGAACCATTCTATGAGAAGTTTCCAGACGCGCGCGGCCGCGAGATCATCTTGTTCTTGTCGCGGCTGGACCCGAAGAAGGGGTTGGACCTGTTGCTGCGCGCGTTCGCGAAGTGCGATGGACGACGGATGACAGAAGACGACCGACGACCGACGACCGACGACGGTCATCGGTCATCCGTCGTCGGTCCTCTTCTGGTCATTGCCGGAGATGGCGACGATCAGTTCGTGGAAGGCTTGCGAAGTTTGGCAGGGGAGCTGGGGATCGCCGACGAGATTCTGTGGGCGGGGTTTCTCGGCGGCGATGATAAGTTGTCCGCGATGGCCGCGGCATCAATGTTTGTTCTGCCTTCTTATTCCGAGAACTTCGGCATCGCGCTGGCCGAAGCGATGGCCGCGGGTCTCCCCTGTGTGATGTCCGATCAGGTGGGCATAGCTGTTGACGCGAACGAATACGACGCGGGTTTGGTGGTGCCGTGCGAGGTCGGGCCTTTGACTTCCGCTATGCAGAGGCTGCTTGATGATCCTGAGTTGCGGGGTCGTCTCGGCGCCAACGCGCGCCGCCTGGTCGATGATCGGTTCTCG
>DATLWF010000654.1:0-3318 GCA_035576605.1 Blastocatellia bacterium
GCTGTCCGCATCGTCGTCATGCACGCCACGGATAGGTCAGGCCTTAGAATGAAATCAACCTGAGGGCCGCAGGAGTTCCAAATGAGCCGCATCAATGTTCCCGCTATTTCGACTGCTACTGGCGCAACGGCCGAAGTGTACGCAGAGGTGAAGAAGATCGCTGGCGGTGGCGTGCCGAACCTATTTGCAGCACTCGGCTACCTTGCGCCGGCGAGCCTGAAGGCGGTGCTGAACGCGGAGGGTGTGCTGGGTTCGGGCAGCCTGAGCAAGCAGGACATCGAAACTATCAAACTGCTGGTCGTCCGCATGATGCGTCTTTGAAGACCGAAAAATCTCATATTAATGCTCGATCGTATCATTTCAAATCGCAACTTTCGAACCGAAACAGTCTCAACAGCGAGGACTTCGCTTCTTTATTCCGAAGTGACCTTTCCCGCCGTTTCTTCCAGAATGCACGAATCTGCCCACGCAGTTTGCCTTCGCAGGGCGAACGGTTGTCCCTGCTGAGGGTGAGGCGCGAGCGCCATCACCTGTGGTGCCTTTCACACTCCGGTGCGGCAAGCCGCTTCGTGTGGCGAGCCAACGGTCGCCCACCAGCTCCCTGTTCGTTGCATGAGCGCCTCGTCAGACGGCGGCCATACGCAAGTTTCCGCTTTCCCTGCGGGTAGCTCGAGGGCGTATGACCGCCTCGTACCGGAAGACGGATAACCGTACCGGCGCGGGGCGCACGTTCAGACAACTTCTGCCCGCGAGGGACGATCACGCCCGCCGCCGCATATGCACTCCAGCCCCGTCGTGAAGCGTATTCAGTACACCGATGACCGACGTCCGAGTCGGGGGCAATCTCAATCAGCTCGGTATCTATATGGAAGCACTTCGCCTCGCGCCTCGGTCGGTATCTGGTGTAGAGCGGCTTGCAGAGCATCCGGATCTCTTTCGACTGATGCGCCATCGCTTTCTCCTTCGCGACGAAGTCCAGGTCCTCCGTCATAAGCGATTTGCGGTGCGCCTTCGCGACCAACGCACGGACTGGATGAACGCATCGCACAGCAGCGCGTTGCGTTGGTCCGAGCTGGCGCGCTCTCGCAACACGGGCAAGCGCTGTCTCGCTACAACGCCGGTCATTCCGGACCGAGCTTCACAACTAAGTATGTCCAGCAGGCGTAGCTCGCGACCGGCCAAATCGTTCCCGCGACTCGGCTGCGCGGTTAGAGATTCGGCTAGCCACTGGGTCGAGCGTTGTGCCCATCGGATGACACTTTCGAGCATTTAATTGAGCCAATTTGGCATTACACGGATCATTCCAAGCGAATATACTCGTCTCACTTAAGCAAGTGAACCGAATCAAAGGAGTATTCAATGTCGCACATCCAGATCTCCGCACTTCACGCGGCCACCGGCGCGGAAGCGCTCACAGCTCCAGTGTGGAGGAAGTCATGAATTACCTCGTCGATGTAATGGGTCGCTCAGGTCTTCTGAAGCGTGACCTCGACTACCACCTCCTCCGCGCAGCGATGGTGATTATTTTCGTTTGGTTCGGTTACGACAAATGGTTCAATGTTGAAATCACAGGATTGCTTCCGTTAATCACCCATGGTCCGCTTATCTTCTGGATGCCTAAGGTATTCGGTGTTGGAGGCACGAGCGTTCTTCTGGGAACCGCAGAATGGACCTTTGGTTCGTTGCTGTTCTTGGGGTACTGGAATAAGAGATTGGGAGTGCTGGGTGCCCTCGGTTCGACGTTCAGCTTTATTGCGACGTTTTCGATTTTTCCATTCGCTCCCGGCGCGTGGGAACAGGCCGCTGGAGGGTTTCCTGCGATGACAATCGTGTCGGCCTTCCTTTTGAAGGATCTTGTTTTGCTGGTTGTGTCTATTTACCTGCTCAAGCAAGACGTTGCCCGGGTGATTGAAGCCCGAGGCCCCGCCGGTCTCGGGGACAGCCGCCCCTCTCGCAAGGTGACCGCGTAACGGTCTGGCGAACTCGCTCCTGGCCCACCTCAGGTTGGTGCAGGGGCGCCTCAGCGTTCTACACGATGCAAAAACTATGGCGTTATACACGGATCCTCCCTGCTCGAACGGGAACCTCGAGAAGCACTCCTGGAAGATATTGTGATGGCTCAATCGTTTAGGTACAACCGTAGACGTCTGAGAACACCAGCCAGTCATTGACAGGTTCCTGCGCAGAGCACGTCCCGCGGTTGGGTCGCGATAAGTTCGACAAGGCAAGAAAGTTCCACCATGACAAGGAGTCCTTATGCGAACAACGGAAAGAATTGATCGGCAGCGGTTCGGGTAACGCGGTTGCCTTTCACCAGGAATCGACAGTTAGGAGCGTTAGCGAAATAATCAATATGTAAAGAAATGCATGTGTGAATGCGATGTAGAGGTGCTGTTCATTCGCGCTGCGACATTTATTAATTTCTATAGGTGAGCAATCATGAAACACGTTAGCAAGCTCGTAGTCATCTCCGCACTTATCGGTTTGCCGATCGCCAGCCACGCAACGGATGTGGCCTCTAAGACGCGCGCCCAAGTTCGAGGAGAACTTATCGCGGCAGAGGCTTCCGGTCAGATTCCATTCAGCAGGACGCACTATCCCGACAGCCAGCCGGATCGTGCGTTGATCTACGCAGCGCGCAAGGCAGAAAGCGCCACATCGTTCGGACCGTCGGCAGTTGGCGCATCCGAAACTGGTGTCAGGATTGAGGCGGCGGGGGCGGCAAGGCTTGGCGACGCCGATAATCTCTACCGCGGTCACTGAAAATTGTGTCACTTGGTGCATGAAGTACGAGTTCGACCCATCCGGCAAAGAAGCCGCGCAAGCATCATCAGGGATGACGCTTGCGTGGCGTACTGCTGGCTATCCGGAATCAGAAGTCTTCGCCAGTCGATCAGGCTCGAGACGTTCAGGGGCATGAACAAGGTTCGTGATTATGCTCTGCAGTGGATAAGGCAGAGGGGTTTTTGTTTAGCAATGCCCGCGCACTTCTCGAAGTCCGCGGCAAATGCGTGCGTGCTGATCTCGTTCGCTCCAGATAAGTCATATCATCGACCGCCGGTCGGCCCTCTTCCTTTTTCCAGCCAGCCTCAGCTTGTCCCTGAGCCCATTCTATGGATTGCAATGCCTTCCATCGGGTCAACCGCTTCGCGCCACGGAGCTCGTTTCAGTGCCTGCAGGAGACCGCGCCAAAGCGGGGGCTGGAATCGGGTCTGCGAATATGACAGAAGGATGTGTCTATAGTGTCTCGATGGACTCCAGCCCTTCCGAAGCGACTTCCGTTCTCCAGTTGCGAATCAGTCTACGCGGCGTCAGCCC
>DATLWF010000655.1:0-3237 GCA_035576605.1 Blastocatellia bacterium
ATACGAACCTGCTCGCAGAGGTATCTGCCAATCACATCAGACGCGTTGCCGATGCCGTTCGGGTATTTTTCAGACTTTGAGTTGAGGAGTATGCGCGTCGAATCTATGCATGACGCTCCAAGCACCACCACCCTCCCGCGCGCCTGGTACTCTTGCTTCGAATAGCGGTCGAAATACTGTACTCCGCTTGCACTTCCCTTCTGGTCTACGAGTATCCGCGCGGCAACCGCATTACTTCGCAGTTCAAGACGACCGGTCTTTAACGCGGGTGAAATCAAGTAATCGGCCGCATTGAAGAAGCTGGACGTGTCGCAACCCCTGCCGCAGTTGCCGCAGTAGTGGCACTTGGGAAAGCCGTTGTGATTGCGCGTCAATACCGCGCGGCGCCCGCTGACGATTGGGATGCCCAGGCGAGTCGAAGCCTTCCTTAGCAACATCTCTCCACATCGAGGATTCGGCGGAGGCATGTGATATTGGCTTCCGGGCAAAACGTCCGAATCGTCAGCCCCGCCGCAGACGCCTATTAGCTGGTCCACTTTGTCGTAATAGGGCGCGATGTCTTTGTAACTGATCGGCCAGGAAATCTCCCAGCCGTCGCGCTCTGCTGCTTTGAAATCGAGATCGGAATATCGGAGACTCACTCTCCCCCACACGTTAGTCTTCCCGCCCAGTCCCCAGACTCGGGTCAAGTCGAACGGTCTGCCGTCGGGAGTGAAATAAGGCTGCTCCTTTGCGCTCAGGTAAAACTCGGGCGGGTGCTCTCCGTTGCGGATGCGCTCCCGCCATTCGTAGGGCATAACGTGAGTCCAAAAATTGTTCCTGTCGAAACGCGAACCGGCATCGAGCACGAGCACACTCACTCCCTGGCGAGTGAGGTTCCAGGCAGCCATCCCGCCTGAGGCGCCCGAACCGATGACTATTACGTCATAGACTTTTGGTTGCTTGATAACCTGCGGCGATGACATCGGTACACATGGAGCTGTAAGAGAGTTCCTCCTGGCGTGATGAGTCATCTGCATTCTGTCCCCTTTGAATATGTGGCGAACGGTAGAGGCAGACTAATACGAATGAGAAAGGATTTCAACAGCATCAAATGCTCTCTGGGTTCAGTATGGAAAAAGAGTAGATGGCGCAGCGCATCTCCGACCGACTGACTCCGACCGACTGAAGATTGACAACTGCATTTCGGAAGAATACCGTCAATACGTGGCGACAATGTGCGGCCATCGTAGATAGCCAGGCGAAGAGTTAGAGGTTTGCTTTTCAATGATCCGGCCACGTTCCCTCTGTATAATATCCATTCTGTTACTAACCCCCAGTGTGATTCCCGCCACTGCCTCTTGCCAGGAGGCCAGACGCACTCAAGCCGGTTGGCGGGCCACCGTCGAGTGTAACTCCCTGGCTGTGTACTCTCAGATGTCCATACAGAGCAACGTCGTCGGTCACTTCAAAAAGGGAGACACAGTTACGATAACCTTGGAGTTCATAAGTGCAGGTGGAGCATGGTGTAGTGTCGCCGCGCCGGGAAATTGGGTGAGATTGGGCTACGTCGAGAGCGAATGTCTGGGGCGAGAGCAGACAGAGTCCTCCACAGTTTGGCAGACTCAATCACCGCCCTCCCAGACCAGGCAGGAGACGGAAGTGGTTCCGCGCACTGACACTGCATCCCAGAAGCACCCTACAAGAGAAGAAATCGAGCAAGAGGTAGACAGGGCTTTAGCGTCAAGGCTGAATGCGCTTCTGCCTGCGAACGACTACAGTCAGACAGCCATGCGCGAACCCTTCTGGTTCGACCGATTCGACCAAACCTCTCTCGCTTTCTTACCCAGGTTCGGCGTGCCTTTCAACTTCTTCCAGCACATCGCGCCGCGTGTTACGTCCGTGCAAATACGCCCGAGCCATATGTTGCGCAGAAGATGACCAGGCTGGTAGATCGCAAGCACCTCACCGGTTAGTTAGCCGTTATCCCAGGGTTGAGTTTCGCAGGTACACATATCGTTCTCAGAAGGTCGGTTGCTAAAGCCCGAGTCGAAAGGATTGCGAACATGACAACAGGCGCCCAATACCTCACCGCACGGCCCGCATGGAAAGCTCTCGAAGCCCACCACCAACAGGTTCGAAAACTTCATCTCCGAAGGCTCTTCTCGGATGATCCCAAACGGGGCGAACGCATGACCGCCGAGGCCGTCGGAATCTATCTCGATTATTCGAAGAACCGCATCACCGATGAAACACTCAAGCTTCTCCTTCAACTGGCGGACGAATCCGGTCTGCGGGCACGGATCGACGCCATGTTTCGCGGGGAGAAGATCAACATCACCGAAGACCGAGCTGTCCTGCATGTGGCCCTCCGGGCGCCAAGAGGGGCATCCATTGTCGTGGACGGCGAAAACGTGGCGCCCCAGGTTCACGCTGTGCTCGACAAGATGACCGACTTTTCCAACCGGGTACGGAGCGGAACCTGGAAAGGACATACCGGCAAACGCATTCACAACGTCGTGAACATAGGCATCGGCGGTTCTGATCTCGGGCCCGTGATGGCTTACGAAGCGCTCAAAGATTACAGCGAGCGCGCCATGAGGTTTCGCTTCGTTTCCAACGTCGACGGTTCCGACTTCGCCGAAGCCGTCCGGGGTCTCGATCCGGCGGAGACCCTCTTCGTCGTCTCTTCGAAAACCTTCACGACCCTGGAGACGATGACGAATGCGCACACGGCGCGCGACTGGCTACTTGCGGGTCTTGAGGGCGACGAAGAATCGGTCGCCAGGCATTTTGTCGCAGTGTCGACGAATGCCCAGAAGGTGTCCGAGTTCGGTATCGACACGGCCAATATGTTCGGATTCTGGGACTGGGTTGGCGGGCGCTACTCGATGGATTCGGCGATCGGTCTCTCGACGATGCTCGCCATTGGTCCAGACAACTTCAGCGCGATGTTGGATGGCTTCCACAAGATGGACGAGCATTTCCACACAACGCCGTTCGAGCGCAACCTCCCGGTGCTGATGGGCCTGCTGACCGTTTGGTACAACAACTTCTTCGACGCGCAGACCGTTGCGGTCCTGCCCTACGAGCAGTACCTTAAGCGATTTCCAGCCTATCTGCAGCAGTTGACGATGGAGAGCAATGGCAAACACGTTACGCTGGACGGGACCGAGATCGGCTACCCAACGGGTCCGGTCTATTGGGGCGAGCCCGGAACCAACGGCCAGCACTCCTTCTACCAACTGATCCATCAGG
>DATLWF010000656.1:0-7618 GCA_035576605.1 Blastocatellia bacterium
GGAAAGCATCGAATCTCGATGTCGCCGCAAAAGTCCGAAAGATCACTGGCGAGTATAAGAACCTGCGCAGCAAAATCATCATTCCCTCGGCGCTTGGAGGGGGTGAAATGTATTTTCCGGTGCGCGCGCTGATTCTGGGACCCGACTTTCAAAAGGCAGCGGAATTGTCGAAGCAGGTAGCTGAAAAGATCCGCGGCATACCGGGGCTGCTCGACGTCGAGGCGAGCGTGAGTCTCAACAGCCCCGAGCTTCAGGTGAAGATCGATCGCGGGCGTGCGAGCGATCTTGGCGTGCGCGCATCCGATGTCGCCGGGGCCGTCAGGTTGATGATCTCAGGCGAAGACCAGATCTCGACCTACAAGGAAGGAGACGAGCAATACGACGTGACGCTGCAGTTGCTGCCCGAACAGCAGAAGGACCGCGAGATGCTGGAGCGGCTGATGATTCCGTCTACCAAAGTCGGCCAGGTTCGGCTCGATAATCTTGCTACGATCGAACACGGACTTGGTCCTTCGCGAATCGAGCGATTTAACCGGCAGTTTCAAGTATCGGTGAACGCCAACAACGCCCCTGATTTTCCGCTCGATCAGGCTGCGCGCATGGTGAACGATGAGATCAGGAAGATCGGACTGCCGCAGGGTTACACGTCCCGCCTAATCGGGACGGTCAAGATTCTGGATGAGACAACCGCAAATCTGATCGTCGCTTTTCTGCTGGCGTCGATCTTCATGTACATGGTGCTGGCCGCGCAGTTCGAAAGCTTTCTGCATCCGTTCACCATTATGCTCAGCCTGCCGCTGTCGATTCCGTTTGCACTGCTGTCGCTGTGGCTGACCGGGAGGACGTTGAACCTTTGGAGCGCGCTTGGCGTGCTGCTCTTGCTGGGCATCGTGAAGAAGAACGGAATCCTTCAGGTGGACTACACCAACAAGCTTCGGCAGCAAGGGATGCCGCTGCGCGAAGCGATCCTTCAAGCGAACCACGTTCGGTTGAGACCTATCCTGATGACGACATTCTCGATCATTGGCGGGTTGATCCCTACGGCGATCGGCATCGGTGCTGGTTCGGCTCAACGCTCGGCGATCGCGGTAACGATCATAGGCGGCCAGAGTCTGTGTTTGCTGCTGACGCTGGTGGTGACGCCGGTGGCGTATTCAGTCTTCGCTGAGCTTGAAGAAAAACGCGTCTTCGCGGCGGCCAAAGCCAGACTTACGAGGACGAGGTTGGCGGTTACCCGGCTCTTTACCCTCTTGATTCGCTGAAGAGCTCGTTGGCGACTTACGTCGAACCTCAAAAGCGGGGACTGATCAACATCCAGGCTGGATGGTCGAGTGAAGCGATGTCCCCGAATGGTGCACTCACGGGTTCATCGGATACGAGACCTGCGGAGCGCGCTTTGAGGGAGGTTCGATGCAATCCTTAACCAGGATAACCCTACGTAAGAGCCGTTGGCGTCAAACTCCCATTGCAGCTAATCGCCGACGCCCACCTTAATCTCATCATCCTTCTTCGACGCAGCTTGAATCTCAGCGCCGATGCTGTCGATCTCTGATGAGACTCGCTTCTGCGCATCCGCCGAGCGGATTCTTTTTCTGAACGGATGACTGAGCGCGTAAAGCCGGCTTGCGAGCGAGCGCCACGCTTCCGTTGAGCCGATATCATCCAACAACGAATAAGCCACTGGCGTGACGATCAGCGTCAACAGCAGCGAGAGCGTCTGCCCGCCTATTACAACCACGGCGATCGCGCGACGCTCATCCGACCCCGGGCCTGTGCCCAGCGCGAGCGGCATCATGCCCGCCACCAATGCCAGAGTGGTCATCAAGATTGGGCGAAGCCTGTCGCGATTCGCCTGAAGTATCGCGTCAGGACGATTCATTCCGCTCCTGCGCAGCCCGTTCATATGATCGATCTGAAGAATCGCGTTCTTCTTCACGACGCCGAACAAGACCAGAATCCCAAGCGCCGAATAAAGATTGAGCGTGTTCCCGGTCAGCCAAAGCGACAGCAACGCAAACGGTATCGAGAGAGGGAGCGAGAGCAGAATCGTAATAGGGTGAACAACGCTCTCGAACTGTGAGGCGAGGATCATGTACATGAAGATGACCGAGAGAAGGAATGCCCAGATGAACTCATAGAACGTCCGTTCAAGCTCGCGAGCTCGGCCCGACACCGCAGTCGAGTAGGCGGCCGGCAGATTCATACTGGTCACTTCCTTGCGAAGCGCGTCGAGCCGATCGGAGAGAGCGTAGCCGGGCGCGACCGAAGCTCGTAAGCTCACCTGCCGCTGTCGATCCAACCTGTCGATGCGCGACGCTGTGTTGGCCGGCGTGATCTTCACAAGGTTATCGAGGCGGGCCAGTCCCCCGTTCTGGCGCGGCACGTATAGTCGCGAGATAGTCGCCGGATCATTTCGCTGCCCCTCGCTCAATCTGATCTGCACGTCATAATCATCGTTGACTGCCTCATCGCGGAAGCGCGAAACTCGCTGGTCGCCCCCGACCATCAGCCGTAAAGCGCTGGAGACGTCTTCCGTCGAGACGCCGAGGTCGTCTGCGCGCGCTCGATCTATTTCGACTCGCAACTCGGGCTTGTCGAGCTTTAGCGTAGTGTCGGCATCCATGATCCCAAGCTCGGACGATTTTGCTCGAAGCTCCTCTGCATACTTGGCGAGCATCTCGAGGTCCGGCCCGCGCAACACAAAATCTATTTCGGATCCACCTCCACCGATGTTGAACGACTGGGCGTTGCGAACCGAGGTGCGCAGATCTTTATACCTTCGAAGCCGGTTGCGAATTTCCGACATCACGTCGCGCTGCGAGTAGTTGGTATTGAAAGCCTCCAGCGGCCTGCCGTGAGTGATTCCATTCCACAATCGAGCAAGTGAGAATGAGCGTTCGTCGATCGGCGCGATGCGCACATAAGCGCTACCCTGATTGACGCCGCCGATGAAGCCTCCGCCCGCCGTCGCAAGCACCACGCGAACGCCCGGCGTCGCCTTTAGGTCAGACTCCACCGCGTGCATCACTTCGTTCATGGCCTCCATGCTGGTGCCTTCGCGAGCGTTCACGCCAACGTCGAACTCTGACTCATCCACGTCGGTCGGGATGTAATCCTGCTTCACCACTTTATACAGAGGTATGGATGAGCCAATGACCACGAGCGCCAACACAGCCACAGCCAGCCGATGATGAATGGCGCGCTTAAGCATCCACGTGTAAGTCCGGTCGATGAACCCGTAGAACCCGCGTCGGGAGTTTGCGTCCTCCCCGGTGTGCGAAGCCACGTCTGACGCTCGCAGCAGCCGGGCGCTCATCATCGGGGTCAGCGTGAATGAGACCAGCAGGCTCACCAAAATCGCGACCGCCGCGGTGATGCCGAACTGATAAAGGAATCGCCCGGATATGCTCGACATGAATGACACGGGCACGAAGATGACCACGAGGCTGAACGTCGTGGCCATCACCGCGAGTCCGATCTCGGCAGTCGCGGCGCGCGCCGCTTCAAACGGCCGCATCTTCTTCTCTTCGACAAATCTAAAAATGTTCTCGAGCACAACTATTGCGTCGTCGATAACGACGCCGACCATCAGCACAAGCGCCAGCATCGTCACGCTGTTCAGCGTGAAATTGAGCGCTCGCATCATTCCGAACGTAGCGATCGTAGAAGCAGGAATCGCCACCGCGGCGATGATTGTCGAACGCCAGCTTCGCATGAAGGCCAGCACGACCAGCGACGCAAGAATGCTGCCCAGCACGAGGTGAAGCGTGATTTCGTGCAGCGCGGCGTAGATGTACCGCGATTGGTCGCGGATCACTTCCATCTTGACGTCGGATGGAAGCTGTCCGGCGATGCGAGCGAGATTGGCTTTGGCGCCTTCGATGACCTCAACGGTGTTCGTTCCTGTCTGACGTCTCACCTCGAGCGTAACGGTTGGAACGCCGTTCAGCCGCGCAACTGAGCGCTGCTCCTTCGTTCCGTCTTCGGCAAAGCCTATGTCACGAATATGGACAGGCGCTCCGTTGATCGTAGCGACCACCAGATCGTTGAATATCTTCGGGTCTGCAACGCGGCCCATCGTCCGAAGCGACTGCTCGCGGTTGCCCAAAGTCACGTTGCCGCCGGGCGCGTCCGCGTTTTGCCGCACGATGGCAGCACGGACGGTGGTGATCGGAATCTGATACGCCGCCAGCCTGTCGGCATCGACCCAAACGTTAATGGCGCGCCCAAGACCGCCGACGATGCTTATCTCGCCGACTCCGGTTGAGCGTTCAAGGACGGGCTTGACCACCTTGTCCGCAAGCTCGGTGAGTTCGCGGACTGACCTGTCCGCTGACAGCGCTACAGTCATCACCGGGGACGAATCGTTGTTGAACTTGTTGACGATCGGCGGGTCGACGTCGCGAGGCAGATCACGGATTACGGTTGCGACTCGGTCGCGAACGTCCTGGGCAGCAGTGTCGATATCCCGGTCGAGGTTGAACGTTGCGAAAACGATCGAGTTGCCCTGAGCCGAAACCGAGCGCAGCTCCTGTATGCCCTCGACTGTGTTGACAGCCTCCTCGATTTTTTGT
Source organism: Blastocatellia bacterium (assembly GCA_035576605.1). Lineage (GTDB taxonomy): Bacteria > Acidobacteriota > Blastocatellia > UBA7656 > UBA7656 > Onstottus_A. Next base: position 4,575 of record DATLWF010000656.1, read on the forward strand.
GAGACCTCGCTCTCGACCTCTTCGGGTGCGCCACCGGGCAAGGAAGTGCGCACGCTGACGTTAGGGAGGTCGAACGAAGGAAAACGATCCACACCGAGACGAAAGTAACTTGCCGCGCCGACAACCACCAGCGCAAGTATTATCATCGCGGCGAAGACCGGTCGCTTGATACAAATCTCTGCAAGCTTTTGCATAAGTAAAACGTGATGCGTGAAACGTGATGCGTGAAGAGGGGAATGCTCCCTTCACGGATCACGTTTCACGCGTCACTCGGTAAGAACCAACGGCTGCCCCGATTGAAGGTTTCCGGGGTCGATTACCACCGGATCTCCCGTTTTGAGCCCGGACACGACTTCCGCCCACTCCGCGGAGCGGCGGCCGAGGGTAACCGGCTTCTCTAACGCTTTGCCGTCTTGCACCAGGATAACTTTGTCGATGCCTGCAAAGCTGACGATCGCATTCGCGGGCACCGCAAGAGCCGGACTGCTATGGTTGGATACAATTTCCGCGCGCGCGTAGGAGCCGGGGCGAAGCTGGCCGTTATTATGCACCTCGGCTTCGACTATCAACACGCGATTCTGAGCTGTGATGGTTGGGCTTATGCGCGCTATCTTGCCGGGGTACACGTTCGGGTCGCCTTCCAGCGTGACTCTCACAGATTCTCCCACGTGTACATTGCGAGACTCGCGCTCGGGCACTTCAGCACGCAGTCGCAGCGGGTCCATTCTGACAACATTGACGATGGGCGCTCCTGCGGCGAGGTATTCGCCAATACTCGCGCGCTTCTCTTGCACGACGCCATCGAACGGCGCATGGATCGAAGAGTCCGCAAGTTGCTGCCTCGCGATCTCAAGCTCGGAACGCCGCTGAACGACCAGCGCCTGACGGTTGCGAATTTCCTCGACCGCATCCTGATATCGGCTGAGCGCGACTTTGTATTCAGCTTCCGCGCCTTCGAGTTGAGCCTTTGCCAGCACGCCGCGCTGCACCAGCGCTTCGGCTCGCCGGAATTTCACCTGCGCGTCGTCGAGCAGCGCTTGAGCCTGTCTGACCGTCCCGGTTTTCTCCGGATCTATGCGGTCGTCCTTTCCTTCGGGAGGCAAGCCCACCCGCGCGCGGGCCTGCGCGAGCGCGGCATCGGCCTGTTGAAGACGCAGTTGATAGTCCTGATCGTCGATCTGAGCGAGGATCTGCCCCTGCCGCACCACGCTGCCAAGATCGACCGCGATCGACTTCACGCGCCCGGGCACTTTTGCGCTGACAGTCGCCTGATCGTAGGCTGCAAGCGTCCCGGTTACCGTGACCGTTTGCTCCATCGCAATTTCCGCGGCATGGGCAATCTTTACTTGTCGAGGCTCTTTCGCTTCGGCGCCCGGGTTGTTCCTGGCCGAAACAGGGTAGCCACTTTTGCACGCGGCTGACGTAAAGACCACCGATAAAAACAACCCGGCCAAAATAACGGCCCCGCTGCTCAATGAGGTGTTGCTTGTGATGTTGCTCAAACCAAATGACATCGTCCAATGATACCTTTTTTCGTTATAGAGCGCACGATGCGAGAGTTGAAAGCGGGCTGAATAGGTCCCTAACCTCTTGGCTCGTTAGAACGCACTCAACTTATCCTCGGCGGATGACGAAACTCCAGTAATCCTCAAGTACGTTTGGCGGATTCTCGCAGTTACGCTTATCGATGAACTGCGGGGTAGGGCACGGCTTCAGCGGGCTGGGCCGGGCGCGTCAACGCGAAAGACAAGGAAGTAATCCATCCCATCCGGTTTGACGAAGTCATATTCGTCGACGAGCGAGAAGCCGGCTTCCCGGGCTTCGCTGATCACGATGTGCTTGCCTATGCCGTGGTCCTTCCCATTGCCGTTCCGATCGATGACCCCCAACAACGAGCCGGTTCGCATCGCCTTGCGAAGCCGTGCCAGTAGCAGAATCGGCTGAGCGATCTCGTGATATGTTTTCAGCACCAGCACCGAATCAACGCTCTCGGCCGGCAGCAGTGGATCATCCTCTTTGCCGAGCACGGTGTGAATGTTGGCAAGTTTCTCCTCGGAAGCGCGCCGTTCGATATGCTCGAGAAAATTGGGATTGATTTCGACCGCGTAGACCGTGCCCTTTGCTCCAACTCGGCGAGCGGCTCTGACTGTGAACCAGCCTGAACCGGCGCCTATGTCGGCGACGCTGGAGCCTTCTTTGATCTTCAACAAGTCCATCACCCGGTTGATCTGCAGCTTCTCGTCGCGCTTGGGGTCCTCGAAGATTGACAGGTCGCCGGTGTAAGGCTTGCTCGTCGGCCGCTTGATGCGTTGTGCATCAGTGGTCGCCTGAGATTGGCCGGCCTGCGCGACACGTGGAAGATCAGCGCCGGCCGCAGTCGCAGAAAGAAGAAATGCCACCGCGAGCAGGTTCGAGATTAGCGGAATAGGTCGCCGTATGGTCATTCGCTGCTCACTTCGACGGTGTGATTACGATGTTGCGGTAGTAGATCTTCTCGTGATCGCCCTGCAACATTATTGGGCCGGGCTCGCCTTCGTTGCAGTCGAGAGCGCCGCCGGTGATGCCGGGAATCTCAGCGTTGTCGATGATCAGCTTGTCGTTGAATACGACTGTGACCTTGCGTCCGATCAGCGTGATATCGAAGCTCTGCCACTCGCCGGCCTTCCTGGCGGGATTGCTGGATGGTGTGATGAATCCGTAAACGCCGCCAATTCGATGGCTCTCGGGCGCCTGTCCGAAGTTGTCTTCGATCTGGACCTCATAGCGCCCGCGCAGATAGACACCGCTGTTGCTCTTTTCGACCATCTTGAATTCGACGTGCAGCTTGAAGTCGGTGAACTTTTGATCGGTGATAATGTCAGTGCCGTGAGGTGTGTTTTCCATCAGCGCATCAGCCACTCGCCATGAACCAGCCTTGCTCATGTCGCGGACTCTCCAGCCTGCCAGATCGCGACCGTTGAATAGTGTTATCGGCTTACCCCATCGCGGAGCGGACTTGCGATCGAGCTTCGGCGCTCGCACTGCGGACCACTTCAACGTGTTGC
>DATLWF010000657.1:0-4403 GCA_035576605.1 Blastocatellia bacterium
AGATGGCTTTTGTACTCATGCCAATTAGGCCACCCTTCAATGACTACTACGAGGACATCATTGAGTCGGCTGCGAAGGCGGCGGGAATGGAGGTTCGAAAGGCTGACGAAAACTACGGCACTGGTCCCATAATTCATGACATTTGGGATCACATCTGGAAGTCCAGCGTCGTCATCGCCGATGTTACCTCAAAAGAACCCCAACGTGAACTACGAACTCGGAATCGCGAGTAGAGTCGAGAACAGGCGCAGTGACTTTAGTCTCCCGGTGGGCATGTGAGTTGGCTTTCGCCGCATCCCCGCAGTCCGGTTGGACCTGGTCCTGGTTCCTGTTCCCGCTCATCGAACCGGACTGGCAGTTTTCCCGCATCCGGCTCTCGGAAAAGACTCACGCGCTCGCCCACGGAAGGCTCGCAGTACGGTGAGGTAACTGCACCAGACCGTACACAGAATGAAGAGTCGCTTCCGGAAAGCGTTTATAGCCCGGCCGCGCTTCTTCATACTTGTCGCAGAGCCACCGACGCAGCCTGCGGCGGGTGTGGACATCGACCGCACTGTAGGCTTTGCTGACCGCTCCCAGACAAAAGTAGTTGGCCCAGCCGATCAGAATTCGATTGAGCTTTTCCACCATGCTCTGCGGAGTTTGTGCGATGGTACCTCGCCCGGTTTCTTCGCTGATGGCGCGACAGACGCGCTGCACTCGTTTCTTCGAAGGGGTCGTACCGAGATAGATTCGGCCCCTTCGCGTCGAGTAGCATCGCCCGAACGTGTACCCCAGAAAGTCGAACTTCTCCTTCGGCAGATGGCAGACCCGCGTCTTGTTCTCGTTCACCGTCAACTTTAGCCTCGACATCATCGTCCGCATCGCAGCCAGAGCTTGTACCGCTCCCGCCCGACAGCAGATGACCAGATCATCGGCATAATTAATGATGTACGCTTTCCAACGCTTCTCGTGCCCGAGTCTTTTCCACCCCAGCACGAACCGTCGCATGTACAGATTGCCGAGCAAAGGACTGATCGGGGATCCTTGCGGCGTTCCTCGACCTTCGTCCCGATTGCGCGTGCTCCGACGCGTGTTTCCGTGCTCGTCGGTTGCTTCGACCGGAGCTTCTAACCACATCTTGATCAGATGCAGCATCGCGCCGTCGACCACCCTTCGAGCCACCGACTTCATCAGTTCGGCATGGGGAACACTATCGAAGTAGCTGCTGAGATCCGCATCCACGATCTGCTTATGTCCGGTGTTGATCAGCTTGTGGACGTCTTGCACGGCGTCCAACGCGCTGTGGTCCGCCCGATAGGCATTCTGCTCCGGCGGCAGGTCGGCTTCGAAGATAGGTTCGAGAACCAGCCCCGCCGCCGTTTGCACAACCCGATCCCGGATTGTCGGTATGCCTAACGGTCTCTGCTTCCCATCCGGCTTGGGTATATAGACCCGCCGCACAGGTTTTGGTTGATACGTTCGACTCTTCAGCTCTTGCGTCAGTTCATCCAACCATCGTTCTGCCCCATACTGCTCGATGTCTTCGAAAGTCTGATCGTCTACTCCCGCTGCTCCGCCATTGGCTTCACAGCGTTCGTAGGCGTGTGCCAGAACATCCCTCCGATACACCTTGTCGTACAGAGCGTAGAAACGAAACTTGGGTGCTTCCTTCGCTTTTGCGTGCAACGCCCTCTGCAACTTCTGAACACTGGATGGAGTTGTTAGGCTCATCGCCAATCCCTCAGTCCTTCGTTGCTTCTTGCGTTCGTCTCTAACTGAGGCTCCTTCCCTCCCCCGGAGTTACCCGGCTTCGTCGGTACTGCAAGCCTCTCCGCCACCCCACACAGCCCGGTCCATCTCTCACGAGTTACCGGTTGATCCCAACCGCGATCACCGCTGGGGTTTCCCGTGTTGCGTCTGGTCTCCTCTGCCTGCATGCCATCGCCATTATCCCGGCAGGTCCGAGGGAGTTTGTTCGCTCGTTCTACCTCCATCGTCGGCGGCCTTCCCGGTGCAAAAGTCAGGTCGGCTCCTGCAATTATTGTTTCGGGACCTGCTCAGCGTTCACTCGCGTTATGGCCTGCACGCTCGCGGAGTCGCCTGGCGACCCTTTCCATCGAAAGCTCCGGCAGCTTTGTTGCCTCCACCGCCGTTTCGATTGCTACCGGGTGGAGCGAACCAGTTCCCGGGCGGGAGTTTCACCCGCTGAAGTCCAGCGCCTTTTCACGGCGCACTTTTTCGCCAACTATCGAGTCATCACTCTTTGATTCCGGCTTTGAATCTCTCGAACATGTCCCAATCTGGATCGGATGCTGCGTGAATTTCGATCGGGAAGGCTGGTACTCCTGCAAGCGCGTAATTCAGTCGCGCCGTGAATTCAGCTTCAGATTTCACGTAATACGTCCATTCACGTAAATCTTCACCTGTCGATACTAGTAAGGCGTCCCGGTGATTTCGTAAGTACGAATGCGTTTCCGTGGATCGGTATAGGTCCAGCGAAACGGTTTCGCCGATGTCGCGTAGGCTCGAATGTATTTCCGCAGTTTGCGGGCGAGATCGGCAACCGAGGTGAAAACGCCCCGGGCGATGACGTCGCGTTGGATCTTCGCGAACCACAACTCCACTTGGTTTAGCCAAGAGGAATAGGTTGGGGTGAAGTGGAAACGGACTTTCGGATTCTCCTCCAGAAACTCCTCCACCGCTTTAGTCTTGTGGGCGGACAGGTTGTCGAGAACGATGTGGATCTGCTTGGCCCACCGTGCCTTCTTCACCAACTCCCACAAGAAGACAATAAATTCTGCACTGGTGTGCCGCTTCGCGGTCTTGCCTTCTACCTTGCCGGTCTTCACATCCAAGGCGGCGTAGAGCGACAGAGTCCCGTGACGGTAATACTCGAAACCATGGCGTTCCGCCCGTCCCGGCGATAACGGCAGCACCGGATCGAGCCGATCCAGGGCCTGGATCGCGGTCTTTTCGTCGACGCAGAAGACGGCCGCATGCTGTGGCGGGTCCAAGTACAAACCAATGATGTCCGCCGCCTTGCTTTCGAAGTCGGGATCGTCGCTGGCCAGATATCGTTCCAGGCGGTGCGGTTTCAGGTGGGCTTGCGTCAAGATGCGCTGCACGGTTGATTTGCTCAGGCCCAACTCCTGCGCCAACTTACGGCAGGACCAGTGCGTGCTGCCATCGTTGGGTTTCTGCTGTACCCGTCGCACCACCCGTGCTTGCACCGCCGCCGTCGCCGTACGCGGCCGGCTACCCCGGTGACGCCCTTCCAGTCCGGCCAACCCATCGCGCTCGAAGCGTACTCTCCAGCGGGCGATGGTGGCCGCACTGGTTTGCATGCCGCTTTCGATCTCGCGATAACTCTTGCCTGCGGCAAGCGCCAAGATGAGCCGCGCTCGGAACACGTCGCCCGCCGGCAAAGTCCGCGACTGTGCCCAACGTTCCAAATCCCTCTTCTCCTCTGCTGTAAGTTCGACCAAGTTTCGATTATCCGTCATACCCATTTGACGGTCGAAACATGCTTTCGTTATCACTGGGACACAGTACTAGTTGAAAAACAATTGCCGGTGCCAACCAAGGCTCGCTCGTAATCAATTCAGGCCAGATCTCGATCCGACCCATGCATCTCTTCGGTCACTTACTGCGATCATGATTACTACTTCGGACTCCCCAGGAAAAGGGGGAGCGGGATGCCCAATCAATTTCTCGGTGTTCTACTGCACACCATAGCGATGTACGGGCTGTCCCACGTACGAACCGAACTTCTTCCATTGCTCGTAGTCCCATTCCTTGCGCCACATCCAGTACAAGCGAACGGCCAGCTTACGAGCCATGGCAACTTTGGCGGTCTTTCGTCCTCGCCGCATCATCAGGTGGATATACTTGCTGCGCCATTCCGGCAGACTGCGTACCGTGACTTGCGCCGCTTCCACCAGCAAGAAACGCACGATCGAACTCCCCTGTTTGGTGATGTGCCCCAGGCGCCGCCGATTCCCGCTGGATTTTTCCAACGGCACCAGGCCGAGATAGGCCGCGATCTGCTTGCCACACTGAAACCGTTCCGTTTCTCCGATGATCAGCACGAAGGCCAGTGCGGTCAGTGCACCCACTCCGGGATGGGTCATCAAACGCTGTGCCTCCGGACACTTCTCCGCTTCTCGCTCGACGGCTTGGCTTAACTCTGCGATCGTGGGGTTCAATCGATCCAGCAACTCCAGCAGCTCGCGTCGTCGCCGGCTAGCCCACGGCACCAGGAGAAACACTATGCGAATGGAAAAGCAAAACTCCGCCAGCGAGGCATATATGAAGTGGGCTGGATATCGAGAATCAAATCGCGATTCCGGTCGAGGCGCAGCTTTTTTTCTTGACATCCCTCCCCAGAAACAAACTCAGGATTGCGCCGCTACTGTGATCTG
>DATLWF010000658.1:0-11174 GCA_035576605.1 Blastocatellia bacterium
GATTGCTCCTATCAACGGTAATGTGACCTTCGACGGAGCAGGTCAAAATGAAGATTTCGGCCTGGAGCAAATCACCGGGACTTCGAGCGACCGCTATAAGTTTCGAACCTCGCCAATCCGCAACGTGTCACTGCAGCCGGCCTTTTTCCATAATGGGGCATTCACAAGGCTGGAGGATGCAGTGCGGCATCATCTGGATGTGTTTACATCTGCAGAAAACTATAGCCCGGCGTCAGCTGGAGTTGATGCTGATCTTACCGCACCGATGGGACCGATTGCGCCAGTGTTGGCTCGCATAGATCCGATTCTTGCAACACCAATCAACCTGACGCCTGATGAGTTTCGCCAGCTTGTCGATTTCGTTCGGAACGGATTGCTGGATAAGCGGGCGAAGCCGGAAAACTTGCGTAAGCTGATTCCAGGATCAGTGCCGAGCGGTTTTCCTATGCTCACATTTGAATAGCCGGATTTGTACAGAGATCCTTCCGCTGCGATTCATCCCTGATGATGGGCTCAATGTCTCATTGTGTGAGCCCGATGCGCTGCAGCAAATTTGCGAATCTCGGGTCCGATCGAAGATTCTTGAGCACGGGGTCTACCTTGAGATTCATCACCCAGATGTCGCGTTCCTCAAACGCTTTTTCCAGCCATTTGAAAGCCTGATCTTTTTCGCCGAGCCCGGCATAGATTGTCGCGACGGTATAAGGCGAAACGTACCGTTGTTTTTGCTGATCCAACTCAGCCAGTATTCGCTGCGCTTCCGCTTTCTTGCCCGACGCGGCGTAAGCGTGACCCAACAGCGACATCATCAGCGGACTGCCGGACAGCTTGACCCCCTGTTGAAACTGGTCGATGGCTTCCGCGTACATGGCCTTCTGTTCGTACGCCAGTCCCATGTATCGCCGCGCAGGGAAAAAGTTCGGATCAACATCAAGCAGCCTCTTGCAGTGCGCAATCGCTTCGTCGTAACGGCCCGCAAAATAGAGTATCCAACCCAAATGCGAATTGCTGATGAACGAGAGCGGCTCGAGTTCCTCGGCGCGTTTGGCCTCTGCTATCGCCTCGTCGAATCTTCCCATGGCGACCAGATACGAGCTGTACCACTGATGAGCCGGCGCGTAGGTGGGCTTGGACTTGATCGCCAGTTGGAACTCCCTCTCAGCATCCTCGCGGCCCCAGTCCCACCGGTGTTTGATGAACGCCAGCGAAGTGCGAGCCTCGGCGAGCGTGCCGTCAATGCTCAAGGCTTTAGTTGCGGCTTCCTTTGCTTTTGGAAACGCGTCCTTTGGCTGGCTTATGCCGTACACCACAAGCATGTTGTAGCAGTCCGCCAGACCCGCGTAGGCCGGCGCGTAGCCCTGGTCAACTTCGATTGCCTGTTGGAAATACTCGACGCCTTGCAGCAAGCCGTCTTCGGTCCGCTTATTCCACGAGTTGCGCCCCTTCAAATACAGGCTGAAGGCCTCGAGTTGTTTCTGCTCTTCGACGCTGAGCTTGAGCCGGAGATTCTCAAAGATGTCCCTCGAGATGTCTTCCTGCACGAGAAGGAGGTCTGAAACCCGGCGGTCGTAATGTTGTCCCCACATCTGCGCCACGTTGGTCGCATCAATCAAATCCACTTGTATGCTCAACGTGTCGCCTCGACGGTGGACTCTTCCTGTAAGCACCGCTCGGACGTTCAGCTCACGGGCGACCTTCCGAGGATCAGTTTCATGGCCCTTGTAGTTGAGCACCACACTGCGCGGCACGACTCGCAGTTTTGGCAGTTGCGAGAGATTGTTGACCAGGCTTTCAGTAATTTCGTCGCTGAAATATTCGGCATCGGTATCAGAGGCTTCGTTGACGAACGGGAGAACGGCTATCGATTCTATTACGCTGCTGCTGCCGTCGACGGTTTTGCCGCCTCGCGTGAAGTAGACGATTCCAGCCGCTGCCAGGACGAGCGCCAGCAAGGTGGCCAGGGAAACTCGGCGATGACGATTGAGGCTGCCGATCACGTACTGAACGCCGACCGCTCGAGACGCTCTCACAGGTTCGCCTTCAGATGACGCCTCCGTTGCAGGTTCGACTACTCCCGCGGGTGCGCTTGCATTGGCCCGGTTGGAGCCAGGTCCACCGTCCCGGGACTCGTAGACTGGCGCAACAAATCTGTAACCTCGCCGCGCGACAGTTTCGATGTATTGATGCCCGTTTTGGCCTTCGCCCAGGGCCTTCCTCAAGAGCGATATGTTCTGGGTGAGGTTTCCCTCTTCGACAAAGCTATCGGGCCACACCCTCTTCATGAGGCTGTCTTTTGAAATCACCTGGCCGCTGCTTTCAACAAGCGCCAGCAGAATCTCGAAGACCTTGGGTGTGAGTTGGACGATCTCCTTATCGCGGACCAAAAGCCGGTCTTCGGTATTTACCCGGAAGCGGCCAAACTCATAAAAGTGTTGCGATTGCTCGCCCATAGACGGCTTTGAGAAACATCTTTGAGAAAAAATTGAGCCCGTTCTGAGGACTTACGAGCCGAGGCGACAGTATCGTCTCGTCGATCGAAAGTGGCGAATCAGATTCAACGGTCTCGGCCGCGCCCATTCTAGCTCAGGGCGTCATGGCTGGCAAAAAGAAAAGGGCCGTTCCAGCGGGGTGTCGGAATGAGCAATCTTTACTTCGCCTGCACAGACTGCAAGACCTACGTTGACGCCGGCTATCGATGGGCGTCCTGGTGGTTGGAAGAACCCGGCATAGTAAAAAGAGGCAAGCCCGTCTCGGTGGAGTTGGTGCTTTCGGCAAGAGAGTACTGGACTCCGCCCAAGACGGATAGCGCGGACTGGCTCTACAGCGGGGTGCTCCCCTCAGTTCGTCGTTTCCTGGAAGCACACAAGTGTCATCGACTGGTGTTTGGAAATACGGCGGATTTTCTTTCTTCTGACGGGGATGGCCTTCTCGACTGGATGCAGGTTGGTTTCTTGCCTCTGCTATTGCCGCGATACTTCGTCGAGCGGCTTGGATTCCAAACCTGGGATCAGGTTTCCAACTTCATAGCACGCCAGGACAGCACGCCGTGGTGGTGGATGCTCGAGTGGGATGATCTGCACGCGAAGGCCAGGAAGAAATTTCAGGAACTGGTTGACTCAAGAGGCCGGTGCAATAGGTCTGTCCGATGCAATCCAACTTCGCATTGACGTCGCGACGACCGGGCAGCTCTGAGGAGGTTACTCGATATGACGAACCAGAAAACAACGCTGATCTCTCTGGTCGCCCTGCTACTAGCGGCCATAGGCGGCTGGCAACTGGCGATTCTTTCTGCCCAAGCATCGGGAGGACCCGTTCTATCGGCGTCTCAAGATTCGCCGGCCACTACTACGTTCGAGTATAAGATTTTGATTTTCCCCTCCAGTCAAGCCTTCATTAGACCGACGGGCCAATACGATAACAGGGGACAGCCGCTTATGACCCAGCCGCCTTTTCTCGAGGATGAAATCAACAAACTAGCGGCACAGGGATACGTCGTTGAGAGCTTTCAGAGAGAATCTCCGGTAACCGGCACCGGGTATGGGGACGGTTGGTTTACAGTTAACAGTTCTTCGGAGATCGTAGTGCTGCTTAAGAGAGAGAAGCCGAAACCCTAGATGCGAGAGTTTCTACTTCGAGTCACCCGGCCGGTACGCAAAGTAGTTAGCGACTTGCTCGGCGATGCGCCCAATAGCGTCTTCGAGATTTGGTCCGATGCCGTTGTGTCGAGCCGTAAACACCGAAATCACAATGTGACGATTCGGGCTTTCCAGTATCCCAACATCGTTGCCGATATAAGGGAGAAAGTCCCCTGTCTTGTGCGGCACGCGGAACCCGGTCACATACTTCGGCAGACGAGAGCTGTAGACCTGGCCTCGCATGATCTGAAGCATCTGCTCGCTTGCCTGCTTGCTCACCGCCTCACCCTTGTGAATCTTCTCCAGGAGCTTTCCCATATCGCGCGGGGACGAAAGTCCGTACGGCGTCTTGCCTTCAGTGTGAAACTTCCACGCGTCCGGCTCTGCCCTCAACGCTTTGAACCAAACCTCGGATGGACCGGTGGCTTTGATCGTGTTCAGCCCGTAGCTCTGCATCAATTTATTCACCGGCTCAGTTCCGCCAACCTTCTCAAAAAGCATATCGGTGGCCGAGTTATCGCTGACGATGATCATCAAGGTGATCAGGTCCTTGATGGTTAGACTTGCGCCCACATCTAGCGAGCGTATGACTCCGGTCCCCGGACGCTTGTCGGTTTCCTTGAGCGTCACTCGGTCCGTTAGCGCGAACTTGCCAGCTTCAATCTGACGAAAAACTTCGGCCATCAACGGGATCTTGATGACGCTCATCGTGTCCATCGTCTCATCGGCGTTGATTGCGATCTCTTCGCCGGTCTCGATGCACTTGAGGTAGATCCCCCACTTCGCATTCACTGACCTGGTGATGCGCTCGATATTCGACTGCAAGCGAGCCAGCGGAGTGACTTGCTGGGGCTGTTGCAATGCCGAATGCGAAGTGACGAGAAGTCCCACCGTGATGACCGTGCTGCAGTAGCCGATGACCAATTTACGCATGCGTGAGTCTCCTGAATCAGTCCATCAAATTGATTGAAATTCTATTGACCTCGCGATGTCTTGCACTAAGCGTTGCGGCCAAATCTTCTCCGTCAGCCTGGACTTTGTCAACGACTTGCCGAGGCAATCGACCGCTTGGATCGCTCCGAAGTAAGTGCCGGTCTATGCGACTCTCGATCCATAAGCCAATAGACAGGCGCACTTCCGGGGCCGCTGGAAGATAGTCTTTACATATCTGGAAGTCATGATAGGATCGCCCCAAGTCCGAAGCTCTTCTGTTCTAACAAGCCCCTCCTGAAACCTCGATAGGTTCGCCGTAAAAGGAGCCTGCGAGTGAGAACAGCCGCAGCACAGAGCACATCTTCCAGCAGGAAACGCACAAGACCCAACGGGCTAACTCTCGTTGTCTGCTCGCTGTTTGTCTTAGCAAGCTTTCTGCTCGGTTCCGGTCCAACACGTTCGCGCAAGACCAGGCCCAAAGCGTTCGATAGTCCCGCCGAGGCGCGTGAGTTCTATCGCTTGAAACGAGCGCCTCGCGGCAAAGGGCCAGTCCCGGTCGACCGTTATTTCAAAGCCATCGAACAGGTGAAGCAGATGCCGGCGTACTCGACTCGACTGAACCGATTTCTGACCGGAGACGATGAGAGCAACGGGCCCGTGCTGGGTCAATGGACAAGCTTAGGACCCGGCAACGTTGGCGGACGAACGAGGGCACTGGTTGTTAATCCCTCAAATCCGAACGTGATGTATGCCGGCGGCGTTGCGGGAGGCATTTGGAAGACGACTAACGCCGGGGCGTCGTGGACGGCGATGGCCGACTTGCTGCCAAACATCGCCGTCAACTCGCTGGCGATGGATCCTTCTAACTCTAATTTAATTTATGCCGGCACGGGTGAAGGGTACTTCAACGAGGACTCGGTGAGAGGCGCGGGCATATTCAAGTCAACTGACGCAGGCGCGAACTGGAGTTACCTGACAAGCACAAACACTTCCGACTTTTACTATGTCAACGACATAGTGATCAGCCCGACCAACAATCAGCGAATCTATGCCGGCACTGGAACTGGCGTCTGGCGCACCACCAACGGGGGTACAACCTGGACGCGAGTGTTAGATCCGGGAGTGACCGGCGGCTGTCTGGATTTGGCCATTAGAACTGATCAACCCACTGATTATGTGCTTGCGTCTTGCGGTACGTTTGATTTAGCAGCCGTCTATCGCAACACGAACGCCGGCGGAGCCGGCGCCTGGACACAAGTGCTTGCTGAACTGGGCATGGGCCTCACGTCGCTGGCGATTGCTCCATCTAACCAGGCCGTAATTTACGCGATGGCCGCAAGCATTGAAGGCGGCCCTTTCGATCAAGGGTTATATGCGGTATTCAGATCAACCGACGGCGGAGGAACCTGGACTGCCAGAGTGCGAAACACAGACTCAACGAAGCTGAACACGGTGCTGCTCTCTAACCCGATCATCGCATTCTTCACCGAATGCACAGGCAGCGAGATTGAAGCATTCGTGAACCAGGGTTGGTACGACAACGTCATTGCGGTTGACCCTCTGGACTCGAACCGCGTGTGGGCCGGCGGCATCGATCTGTTTAGGTCCGACGATGGCGGCGCAAACTGGGGCATCGCCTCCCACTGGTGGGCCGACCCGTCTGCAAGCGTGTACTGTCATGCTGATCAGCACGCGATCGTGTTCCATCCCGGCTACAACGGCACAAGCAACAAGACAATGTATGTTGGAAATGATGGCGGCCTGTTTGTTACCGCGGACGCGCGTGCCGCGACGGGTACCGGCGACATAGCAGTCTGTAACCAGATCAGCAGTGTGCCGTGGTCGAATCTTAACAACGGCTACGGCGTGACTCAGTTTTATTACGGGGCGGCATATCCGAACGGCGCGACCTATTTGGGAGGCGCGCAGGACAACGGTGTCACCAGAGGATCGGACGGAGGACCGAACGCATGGACTACGCTATTAGGCGGTGATGGCGGCTACGTCGCGGTCGACCCAACCAACACCAACGTGCTGTACGTTGAGAACATCCTCCTCTCGATACAGAAGTCAACCGACGGCGGCGCGACCTTCGCGGATGCCATCACGGGTATCGCTGAAAGCTTCCTGGACTTCTCGTTCATTGCTCCTTTCGTGATGGATTCAAGCAACCCGCAGCGGCTGTGGACAGGAGGCCTCTATATGTGGCGAACCACTGACGGCGCGGCGAACTGGAGTCAGGCCAGCGATATTGTGGCCGGTCTTGGAACCGTCACCGCGATTGCGGTCGCCCCGACGAATCCGAACAATGTGCTTGCCGGGACGCAGGATGGGCTTATCCATCGAACCGACATCGGTCTGACCTCGGATGAAAACACCGCGTGGCCGTTTGCTCAGCCGAGAGACGGGTTCGTTTCGTCGCTTACGTTTGATCCCGCGAACGCGAACATTGCTTACGCGACGTATTCAACCTTCAACTCGATCCCGGCAGATCGACACGTCTACAAGAGCACCGACGCGGGTGCGACCTGGTTCGGAATCGACGGGGCGGGTGGGATGGGACTTCCCGATATTCCAGTTCATTCGCTGGTCGTCGATCCGACTAATTCATCGAGGCTCTATGTTGGAACCGATCTTGGCGTGTTTGTGACGCTGGACGGCGGAGCAGACTGGGCGCGAGAGAACACCGGCTATGCAAACGTTGCCACGGAAGCGCTGGCGGTAGATGGTTCGGCTGGGACCAGGAGCATATTTGCATTCACTCACGGCCGGGGAGCGTGGCGGGTGCCGCTTTGCGCCTTTTCGCTTTCCCGGGTTGAGGTATTCGTTCCGGTGAGCGGTGGCTCTGCCAGCATAAATATGAGCGCTCCGACCGGATGCAGTTGGTCCGCCAGCACCGCCGACGCCTGGATCAGCATCGTGTCCGCCCCAAGCGGCAGCGGGAACGGCAGAGTCGATCTTGACGTCAGAGAAAACTTCACTGGAGCTGCCCGCCTTGGATCTGTCAGTATCGCGGGACTCACTGTAACCGTAGCGCAAGACGCCGGTTTGGGAGATGACTGCAGCTACGGCATTGCACCGACGTTTCAAACTTTCTCGGCGAGCGGTGGCAGCGGTAGCCTGAGCGCGTTCAGCGAGGGGCGCTGCGCGTGGCAAGCGGTGAGCAATGCAAGCTGGATATCCGTCACTTCTTCGGCAGTCGGTATTGGAAATGGTGTTATGAGTTATTCAGTGGCGCCCAACCCGGGGACATCCGGGCGCAGCGGCACGATCACAATCGCCGGCCGCACCTTCTCGATCAAACAAAAAGGAGCCTGATCACTGGTTCCGAGCTTGTGCCAGGCGTTGCAACTCGCTGTGGACTTCGACTACCTTCTGTCGCGTCTCATCGAAGCCACCTGAGGTGTCTATCTCGTAATCGGCATATTCACGCTTTTCGTCCGACGACATTTGGGCGGCGACTCGTCGCTCGGCATCTTCGCGGGTGATCTGGTTCCGTCGCATCAAACGCTCGAGCTGGGTCTCGCGATCGCAGTAGACGACGATCAGTTTGTCGAAACGCTTATAACCGCCCGACTCGATCATCAGCGCCGCGTCGATCACCGCGATGCCGTCCGGGTCGTTCGCTTCCGCTTGTTGCAGCAAACGATTCTGTTCTTCGATCACTCGGGGGTGAACGATCTCGTTGAGTCGAATTCGGCGGGTCTCGTCTCCGAACACGATTGCGCCCAGCTTCTGGCGATCGATCGAACCGTCCGGGGCAACCACACCTTCTCCGAACTCGCGTACGATGTCTTCGTAAGCTCGGCGGCCAGGCTCCATGACCGTGTGAGCTACTTTGTCGGCGTCAAAGGTCACGCAGCCAAGCTCGGCGAGCACCGAGACCACGTAGCTCTTGCCGACCGCGATGCTCCCCGTGAGTCCAACCTTGAGCATAAGCGGCTATTCCCAGTATTCGGCCGGTTCTTTCTTGCCTGACATCAGCTTGTCGAGCGCGGTCCGCCCGCCGAAAGCCGTGACTATCTGGTCGTCCAAATCATCCGCAACTCTCGCGATCGCCGACACGCTCCCGTACAGCTCCTCGCGGTCCATCGAGTCTCCCAGTATCGTGTGGGTAAGAAGCACCGTGCCCTTGTCGCCTTCGCCGCGAGCCAGCCCGAACGCGCCGAGTATCAAGCGCAGGTTGTAGGTGAGCAGATAACGCATCAACTGCTCGGTCACCTCCACATCGACGACAACATAGGCGAAGATCTCAACACCTGACTTCTTTTCTCCAATGGGGAATGTACGAACGTAGACGAACGTCGAGCCCTCCTGTAAGACGAACGTGTCGTCCATTACTTTGACGTTGACCTCACCAAACAGCGTGTGCAGGTAGTCGCGAGCTTTCTCGTACACGCTTTGGTGAGCTTCAGTCTTGAATTCCATTCTCGATTCCGCTGGAAGTTCAGAGTTCAACGTCTTAGTTTGCTTGTTTGGGACCGGGCAAGCTAAGACTTGAACCCTGAACCCCGACTATGACCGATTGGTTCTCGATGCTAATCGCGACCTCGGGCCTCGCACCCAAAGCATGCCGATCAAGGTGCAGGTGCGTGAACGGTATAATTATAGTCTCCTGGAGCACGCGTTCGAGCTGCGCCAGACTCTTGCATTCACTTGTCAGTCGGTCGGCGAAAAAGCTCGCGAGCCGCGGGTCCATGTTTATGATAACCGGCTGCGAAGTGGTCAGTCTCGCGCTGAGCGCGTCGAGCCGTTCCGCGATTATCCGTTCGGTTGCCTCGCGATCGAGCACTTGAAACTCAATTACCTCGTCGATTGTTGCCGCAAGCGATTCGTTAATTCCAAATCCCGCCCCGCGCTCCCGGAGGTGAAGACTACCAGTCCTTCTCAGGTCTCCGGTTAAGCGCCGGTCCTCGCTCTCGCCGCCCGGCACGAAACCCATGTGCGAATGCTTCGTGGTCTCGCTGATTTGAGAAAGCGACATCACAACCGTCGTGTTCGAAAGCGAGATCCTTGCGCCGGTCGCATCGGTGAACCGACCTTGCTCGAACGCTTCACCCAGAAATTGCTGAACGATCGCGTGCGCCAGATCGATGTTTCGGAAGTAAAGTACCGAGTGTGGATTATCCTCGGCTGCTTTCGACAGCAGCCCGCTGCGGTCGCTGTAGCCAACGTAACCGGGCTCGGCGCCGATTAGCCGCGAGATCGACCAAACTTCAGTGAACTGGCTCATGTCGAACTCGACCATTTTCTGCGAAGAACCATATAGGAACCTCGCGAGCGCCATAGCCATCTCGTGCTTGCCCACGCCCTCGTGGCCCACAAACAAGAAGACACCGTCGGGTTGCTCGGGTCTGATCTCGAATCCGAGCTTTGCGATGCGCACCACGCGTGCGACATCACGAGATGCGCGTTGCTGGCCGGGTACCGCCGAGTTGAGAAACTCTTCCAACTGCTCGAGTCGCTCGCCCGGGTCTTCATCCATCATTTCAAGAGGCAGCCCCGTGGTTTCAGACAGGGTCTCGGTGACACATTCGCGCGTGAGGTGAGAGTGTCCCGCTAGAGTCGCTTTTGCGGCCGCCTTATCAAGCAGGTCGAACGCTTTGTCGGGGAAGCTGCGCGACTGCAGATATCGCTCGGCCATTTCGACGATCAGCGCGATGATCTCATCGTCGATCTTCACGCCGTGATACGATTCGAACCCGCTGCGGGTCTCAAGCAGGATGCGGCGGGTTTCTTCGGTCGACGGCTCTTCAATGGTGATTGTGCTGAAGCGCCGCGCTAGCGCTTCGTCGCGCGCGATGTATTTGTAGTATTCGGCAAGCGTCGTCGCGCCTATGCAAATGATCTCGCCTTTGGACAGCGACGACTTCAGCAGGTTGGCGATGTCTCCGGTGCCGCCCGCCCCGCCGGCGCTCAACAGCGTGTGTATCTCGTCGAAAAACAGAATCACGTCACCGGCGCGGCGCACATCTTCGAGGAGCTTCTTCAGCCGCTCCTCTGTTTCGCCGGCGAACTTCGCGTCGGCGAGTAATCGCAATCGGGAGACTTCGAGTATGCGCTTGCCTCGCAGCCGCTGTGGCACGTCGCCATCGCACAAACGTGAAGCTACCGCGATGACCAACGCCGTCTTGCCAACGCCGGGCTTGCCGATGAGCAAGGGGTTGCTCTTAAGCTTGCGACAGAGCGTTTCGAGCACCGCGGTTATCTCGCGTTGGCGACCCACGAATGGATGCGAAGAAGACTCGCGCGACTCCTGGGCCACGTCGGCACAATAGTCAAGCAGCGCGCCGGTGAGCGGGCGCACCAGACTCGATGACCCGCCGGCCGCCTGCGTCGCTCCGCCAGGCGGCGCGTGAGTATCCGCCTGCGCTTCGGTCTGTTTGTTGCTAAGAGTCTGTTGAATTGTCTTCGCGGCCGTTTCCCAGGAAATCTGCTTGATCCCCTCGGCGTCGCCCAAAGCTTCCTTAATCGTCTGGCTGTTTAGCGCCGCACGCAGCAGATGCGCCGGCGTGGCACGGGCGTAGCCATCGATTTGAGCGAGTCGACCCGCTTCGGATATGGTGGTCTGCGTTTCCTTCGAAACTGTTATTGATTCCGAAGCCT
>DATLWF010000659.1:0-10796 GCA_035576605.1 Blastocatellia bacterium
GAGCGTTTCCTGCAGATCAACACGGGTAGCCTGGCGCGCCGGCACCAGGCCAAAAAATAACCCCGTAAACAAGCTAACTATCAGCGTGAACCCGAGCACCCTACCGTCAATCCTGATCTCCTCGATACGGGGAAGATTCGATGGTGACAGCGCGCGGAGCGCGTCGATCCCCCACAATGCCAGCAGCAGACCCATCCCTCCGCCGAGTAACGCTAATAACGTGCTTTCGGTGAGCAACTGCTGCATCACCCGCCGGCGGCCCGCGCCCAACGCCACTCGGATGGCGATCTCCTTTTGTCGAGTTGCGCCGCGTGTCAGCAAGAGGTTGGCCACGTTCGCACAGGCGATCAGTAGCACAAACGCCACTGAGGCCAGCAACACCAGCAACCCCAGTCTGACGTTGCCAACCAGTCTGTCTTGCAAAGACACCAGGCTCACACCCCAGCCGGAGTTCGACTGTGAGTATTCATTCTCCAGTTGCTGGGCGAGCGTCCCCATTCCCGCGCGCGCTTGCTCGAGCGACATCCCAGGCCTCAGTCTCGCGACCACTTGAAGGAAACGCGCGCCCCGCAATTGCTGAAGCGGCGCAGGCACGTCCAGCGGCGTCCAGAGATCCGCATCCTTGAGGAAGCGAAAGCCCGCCGGCATGACACCGACTACTGTGAATTGAGAGCCGTCGAGCGTGAGGGTCCGGTCCAGGACGACAGGATCTCCGCCGAAGCGACGCTGCCAGAAGTCGTGGCTCAGAACGACCGACTTTCTGTGGCCGGTCTTCTCTTCTTCGGGCAGAAAGGTGCGGCCGAGGACCGCTTCGGCTCCCAACATGGGGAAAAACACGGAGGATACGCACTGCGCGGTGACTCGCAGAGGCTCGTCTTCGCCGGTTAAAGTGAAGTACTGAACACGGAATCCTGCCATCTGCTCGAAAACCTGGTTATGTTCCTTCCAATCGGTGAAGTTCGGGAAAGAGGCTCCAATTGGATCGTTGGAGAATTTCGGGTTTATTTCGCGCACTGCGACCAGCCGATCAGGCTCCTTGAAGGGCAACGGCTGAATCAGGACACCGTTCACAACGCTGAAGATGGCGGTGTTTGCTCCGATGCCAAGAGCCAGCGTGATCACCACTACGGCGGTGAAGCCGGGCTTCTTGAGCAACATCCGAATGGCGTATCGCACGTCTTGCAGTAAAGTTTCCATCATTCATATCTCCGATTTCCGATTGGCGATTGCCGATTGCTTTTTGGCAACGAACCGCAAATCTGCAATCGCAAATCGGCAATCCCAAATCAGTTCATTCGTAGCGCAGCGCAGCCATCGGGTCGACTTTCATAGCCCGCCGCGCAGGAATGTAGCACGCCAACAGCGAGACGATCGTCAACAGCAGCGAGATGCCCGCAAACGTCAAGGGATCCACCGCGCTGACTTCAAACAACAGACTCAACATCACCCGCGTCAGAGCGAACGAAGCAGCCAATCCGATCGCGACTCCGATCAGAGTCAGTATCATTCCTTGCCCAACGATCAGCTTGAAGATGTCGCCTTGCGCTGCCCCTACAGCGATTCGCACTCCGATCTCGTGTGTTCGCTGCGTTACGGAATAGGAGATGACCGCGTACAGCCCGACCGAAGCGAGCAGCAGAGCGAGTCCGGCGAAAGCTCCAATCAGAGCGGTGTTGAAGCGTGGCTCTCTGAGCGCGGCGCTGACCATTTGATCGACCGTCGAGACATTCGTCACCAACACCTCCTTATCCAGGGCCGAGACTCGGCTTCGGACTGCGGCGACAGTGCTCGTCGGATCCGCGACTGTGCGAAATACGAAGTAAGTTGCCCCGCGCGGCCTCTGCATGTACGGCCAGTAGATCTCGGGCTCGACGACATCGCCTGCCTCAAAGCGCCTGACATCGCCGACGACTCCGACTATCTCGAGATCTTGTTTCTGGCGAACCAGCAGTACTTTCTTGCCAACCGGATCTTCCCCGGGAAAGAACTGCCGCGCCATCATCTGGTTGATGATTGCGACCGCCGGCGCGCCGGACGCATCGCGGTTGGTGAACTCTCTCCCGGTAAGCAGCGGAATCTGCATAGTGTGAAAGTAGTCCGGTCCGAGGTTGTAATAGCGCGCGTGAGGATATTCTCCGGAGGCCGGGGCGGTCTGACCTCCGGCCAAAACGTCTACCGGCTCGTAGCCACCGAACTCAGGACCGGCCGAGGTAGCGGCAACCGACTCAACTCCGGGGAGTGATCGGAACTCTTCCGTTGCCTGCTGATAGAAAGCGGACAGCGCATTCCCATCTTTGTATCTGTCCAACGGCAGGAACAGTTGAACCGTGAGCAGGTTCTGCGGATTGAACCCGGGGCGCAAAGTCATGAGGCGAACAAAGGATTGTCCCAACAGACCCGCGCTGACCAGGAGCACCAGCGCCAAAGCGACCTGCGAAACGACGAGCAGACCGCGCAGTCGTGATCGCAAGCCCGTCCCTGCGCCCCTTTGCCCTTCTTTCAAATGCTCGACGAGATTCACTCTCGAAGACCCGATAGCTGGCGCGAGACCGAACACCACTCCCGTCAGCAATGAAAGCGACAGAGCGTAGACGACAACGCCCGCGTCCAGCTTCACCTGATCCAGGCGAGGAATATTACCGGGGCTGATCGCCACAAACAGGTCGACAATCCAGAAAGCCAGTAATACCCCTGTCGCGCCTCCCGCCAGCGCGAGGACCACCGCTTCGGTCAGGAGTTGGCGAATGAGAGACGCCCGGCTCGCGCCAAGCGCTGCGCGAATCGCGAACTCTTTGCGGCGCGTCGCGGTGCGTGCGAGCAGCAGGTTCGCGACGTTCGCGCAAGCGATTAGAAGCACGAGCCCTACCGCGCCAAGAAATATGAGCAGCGCGGGTCGGACGTCTTTCACTTGAGCGTCCTGCAACGAGGTGACCGAAACGCTATAGCCCGCATTGTCCTTCGGGTACTGATCGGCCAGTTGTTGCGCGATCACGTCCATCTCGGCTTGCGCGGCTTCTATCGACACGCCCGGCTTCAGCCGCGCGTACACTCGCCTGTTTCGCGCGAAGCGTTCAAGATACTGGTCGGGATCGACGGACACTGGCTCCCAGAAGTCGAATCGCCCGAGCCCGAGCGCCTTAAGCGACGGAGGCAGAACTCCAACTATGGTGAAGCTCTCGTTATCGAGCGTTATCGGTTGACCAATGATGCTTGAGTCCCCGCCGAAATTTGCCTGCCAATAGCCGTAGCTGATAAGCACGACGTGATCGCGGCCGCGTTGATTATCTTCAGAAAGAAACAGGCGGCCTGCGACAGGCTTCAGGGACAGCGCACCGAACAAACCGGGAGATGCGATCCCCACGGACACGGGGATTCGGCCCTCGGGCGTTGTGATCCTGCCGTGCCAGTCCCTCCACGCGCCGAACTGCTCGATGGTCTTACTCTGCTTCTCCCAGTCTTCAAGGTTTCGCGGCGAGACCGGACCACTCCTCGGCTTCTCCGGGTTACGCTCGGCGAGCAGCATCAACCGATCGGGGTCCGGAAAGGGCAGGCTGGTGAGCAGGACTCCATTGACGAAGCTGAAGATTGCAGTGTTGGCGCCAATGCCAAAAGCGAGGATGAGAACAACAACAAGGCTGAACCCGGGGTTGCGACCCAGAGTCCGAAATGCGTAGCGCAGATCTTGAAACAAAGCTTCCATCATCCACCTCCCCAAAATGATCCAGCGTGATGATGAAAGTAAGGCGCGTCTGTTAGAACGCGTTTGATCGACCCTGGTCCCCTTTTGGTCAATTCGTACCAGAGTTCCATAATATCGTCAACCGGAGCGGATTAACGCTCATCACTCATACCGGAGCGCTACCATCGGGTCCACTTTCGTCGCCCGGCGCGCGGGGACGAAACTGGCTACCAGAGCCACTCCTGTCAGAACTATCGGAATGACCGCGAAGGTCACCGGATCCGTCGCAGTCACTCCGTACAGCAAGCTCGTCATCACGCGGGTCATGATCAACGCAGCCCCAAGGCCGATCGCTACGCCGGCAACCGCGAGCGTCAACCCTTGCCTGATAACCAGCTTCAGCACATCGCCGGCCTGCGCTCCGAGCGCCACTCGAATGCCGATTTCGTGAGTGCGCTGTGCGACGCTGTAAGCCATCACGCCGTAGATGCCAACGGCAGCGAGGATCAAAGCTACGCCGGCAAAGATCGCGAGCAGCAACGTGCTGAAACGCGATTGTGACAGCGAAGTCGCCAGCAGATCTTCCATCGTTGCGATGCCGGCGATAGGCTGCTCGCGATCAAGGTGCTGCACCTCGCGGCGGATTGGTCCCACGAGTGTCGACGGCTCGGTGGTCGTGCGCACCGCCAGATACATCGAACCGAAAGGGTTGGCGAACTTGCTCGCCAGTTCCTGCTCGTGAAGCGTGTAGATCTCCGGCGTCAGCGGCTGATTCAAGCCATTGTGCCGCACGTCACCGATGACGCCGATGATCGTGAAATGCTGGAATCGAAAACCGGGAGGCAGAATTCCTGGCGGGACGAGTTCCTCCGGCGGGCCGAGGAAGAGCCGTTTGCCGATCGGGTCGGCATCGGCGAAAAAACGGCGCGCAAGGGTTTCGTTGATCATCGCGACAGCCAACGTGCTGGGTGTGTCGCGCTCGCTGAAGGGCCGGCCTTTGAGGATCGGAATCGCCAGCGTGCCGAAGTAATCGGCGCTCACCTGGCGGTACTGCACGTTCGGCACTTCGTCGAGCGATTTCGGTGCGGGGCGGTCTTCAATCGTAAACAGCTTGCCCCAGCCGCTGTTGGTCAGCGGCAGCGCGGAAGTCACGCCTGCCGCTTCTACACCTGGCAGCGTCTTGACTCGCTCGATCAGTTGCTGGAAGAAACCGGACGTCAGTTCAGGCCGGTCCGGCGCATACTTTGCCGCCGGCAGCGAAAGCTGCATCGTTATGATGTGATCCGTTCTGAAGCCGGGATTGACGCGCTGCAAGCGCAGCAAGCTGTTGATCATCAAACCCGCGCCAGCCAGCAGAACAAATGAGAGGGCGACCTCCAAGACGACAAGCGCGTTGCCCAATACGCGGCGGCGCGCGCTGCCAGTCGCGCTGCGTCCGCTCTCCTTCAGCGTTTCGTTGAGATCCGTTTTCGACGATTGCAATGCAGGCACGAGACCAAAGATGACGCTCGTCAGAATTGCGAGCGCGAAGGTGAAGAGGAGCACCGCGCGATCAATTCCGATTTCGCCGAGGCGCGGCACGTTGGGGCCCAAGCCGACGAGCACGTCCACGCCCCACACGGCGAGCAGCAAGCCTAGCGCGGCGCCCGCCAGACCGAGCAATAAGCTCTCGGCGAGCAGTTGACGAATCAAACGACCGCGTCCCGCGCCTAGCGCCGTCCGAACCGCTATCTCTCGCTGCCGCGCCGCCGCACGCGCGAGCAGCAGATTTGCGACATTGGCGCACGCGATCAACAAAACCAGACCAACGGCGGCCAACAGCACGAGCAGCGCCGTCTTCACGCCGCCGACCGTCGCTTCGTGCAGCAGCACCACCTGCGTGCCGAAGCCGCCAAACCCAGTCTCCTCCTGTTCGAGTTGACGACAGATGCCGTCCATTTCGGCCTCAGCCTGCGCAGCCGAGACGCCGGGTTTGAGCCGCGCAACAACGCCAAGCCAGTAGTTGCCACGCGTATTGTTCTCGCTTCCGTCCGCCACGGCGAGCGGGGTCCAAAGCGCAACCGTCTGATCCGGGAATTGAAACGCACGTGGCATCACGCCGATGATCGCGTACTGTTCGCCGTTGAGCGTCATCGTTTGATCGGTGAGACCGGCTTCCAGGCCGAAGCGCCGCTGCCACAGCGCTTCGCTCACGATGACGACGTGGTGCTTTCCGAAAGTCTCTTCGTCGCCGGTAAACGCGCGGCCACGCACGGGTGTGACGCCGAGAACACTAAACAGATCCGCCGATGCCTGGGCGCCCGACACGCGCTCCGGCTCAGTGGTGCCGGAAATGTTGAAGCTCGTCGTGCTGAATGCGGCCAGCTTTTCAAAGACATGATTGCGCTCCCGCCACGCGCGAAAATCGGGCATCGACGTTCCGAAATTGGTGATGCCGCGCTCGAGGTTGGTGGTGTTGACCATTGCCAACCGCTCCGGCTGCGGAAAGGGCAGTGGGCGCAGCAGCACCGCATTGACGACGCTGAAGATAGCCGTATTGGCTCCAATGCCTAAAGCGAGCGTGATGATGGCCACGAGCGTGAAGCCGGGCTTCTTGATTAACATTCGCGCGCCGTAGCGCAAGTCTTGAATTAGGTCCTTCATCGGGTATTCCTCTAGAACTGATGGGCACATTCGTTTGCAACGATGACGCGAGGTCTATGGATTTCAGATCGCAGATTTCAGATTTCAGATTGCAGATTCCAGATTCCAGATTTCAGATTCCAGATCGCAAAGTTGCCCATATCCGATATTTCAGAATCTGCAATCTGCGATCTGAAATCTGCAATCTGCGATCTGAAATCTGCAATTTGCAATCTGAAAGTCCCTCTTCTCCATCGTCATTCATATCTAAGCGACTCCATCGGATCCACTCTCGTCGCCCTTCGAGCTGGCACGAAACAGGCTCCAAGAGCTACTCCCGCCAGAATCAGCGAAGTGGCCGCGAAGGTTGGGAGGTCCGTTGCGCTGACGCCAAACAACAAACTCTCCATCACGCGGCTCAGGGCGAACGCTGCTATCAACCCGAGCCCGACGCCTCCAAGCACCATGCTCATCCCTTGCCCGACAACCAGCTTCAATACGTCGCTCATCTGCGCGCCCAACGCCATGCGCACGCCGATCTCGTGCGAGCGCTGGGTCACCGAGTACGACACCACGCCGTAGACGCCGATGGCCGATAGCAACATCGCCACCGCTGCGAATGCCCCAAGCAGCAGAAGAACAAATCGCGGCTCCGCGAGCGACCGGCCCACCAGTTCCCCCATCGTCATTACGCTCGACACCGCCAGGTCGCGGTCGAGAGCCGATACCTGGCCCCGAATTACCGCCGCCAGCATCAACGGTTCACCCTGGGTTCGAACCACCAGGCTCATAACTCGCGCTGGAGCCTGCGCGTGAGGGAAGTACATGGACGGCCGGGCATCAAGATTCAAACCGAAGAATTTCACGTCGGAGATGATCCCGACGATCTCTCGGGCGTCTTTGCCGAACACCAGCCGTTTGGCGAGCGGGTCCTCATCGGGAAAGTACCGCCGCGCCATACTCTCGCTTATCAAGACGGCCTTCGGCGCGGCCGCGTTGTCGGCTTCCGTAAACTCGCGGCCACGGAGCAGCCGTATACCCATAGCTCGGAAGTAGTCCGGAGTAACTGAACTGTACCAGGCGACCTGAGGGTGACCGGGTTCGGCAGGCGGCCGTCCCTCGATCCCGAAGTCACTGTCGGTGCCGCCACCGCTGAGCGGCAAGCTCGACACTGCCCCAGCCGACTGAACGCCGGGCAATGCGGCTACTCGTTCGAGAAGCTGTTTGTAGAAAGCCGCCGATTGATTCCGCTCCGGGTAGCGAGTGCGCGGGAGCGTGACATCAACTCGCAAGGCGCTCGTCGGATTGAATCCCGGATCGACACGCTGAAGGTTGACGAAGCTCTTGATCAGTAAACCCGCGCCGACCAGCAGCATCAACGCGAGCGCCACTTCGGAAACGACAAGCGCGCTTCGAAGGCGGGCGCCGCGTGACGTAGCGCTCGTGTCCCTGCCGCCTTCCTTGAGCGCACTGTTGAAGTTGGTTCTCGAAGACAGGAGTGCCGGCGCCAAACCGAAGGTCAGCCCGGTTAACACCGCGATCCCAAAAGTGAAAGCAAGAATGCTCCGGTCTATTGCGATCTCATCGAGCCTTGGGGTACCTTTTGGAGCAAAGCTCACAAGCAGATCGACCATCCAGAACGCGATCAGCAAACCTAACGCGCCACCGATCACGGCAAGCACCAGGCTTTCAGTCAGATGCTGCCGAATCAGTCGCGCGCGACTTGCGCCAAGCGCCGCGCGAATCGCGACTTCCTTCTCACGAGCCGCAGCCCGCGCTAAAAGCAGATTGGCTACGTTGGCGCACGCGATCAACAACACCAGCCCGACCGCTCCAAGCAACACCAGCATCGCCGGACGCACGTCGCCGACCAACTGCTCGTGAAGCGGCACCAGCATGGCTCCCACTCCCTTGTTTGTGTCGGGATATCGCTCTGCAATTTGCTGGGTGAGCCCGCTCATCTCTGCTCGAGCTGCCTCGATCGTCACGGCGGGTTTCAGCTTGGCGATGATTCGGAGGATAACGCAACCGCGATCGCAGCCCGAATTGGCGGCTAGCAACGGACTGATGGTTCTCCAGACTTCGGTGTTGTTCAAGATCGGGAAGCTAAGACCGCGCGGCATTACGCCAATCACTGTGTAGCTCTCGCCGCTCAGCGTCACATTCCTGCCAACGATCGATGGGTCCGCGCTGAACCGCCTTTGCCAGAGCTGATGGCTCAGAACCACTACGCGGTCGGCGCCCGGCTGGTCGTCATCCGCCCGGAAGCTGCGGCCAAGCGCGGGCTCGACTCCGAGCATTGCGAAGCTGTCGTAGGACACCGCGGCTCCCTGCAAGTCTTCGGGTTCATCTTGTCCGGTGAGGGTTGGCCCCCATCCCAGCAGCGCCGCGATGTGCTCAAACGACTGAGTCTGGTCCCGAAAGTCTCTGAAGTCGGCAGGCGAGGCCCACTCGCGCTCGGGTCCTCCGCGCTGCTGATAATTCTCCCAGATCATTATCAATCGCTGCGGGTCCCGATAGGGCAGCGGGCGGAGCAACACCGAGTTCACCACGCTGAAGATCGCGCTGTTGGCACCAATCCCAAGCGCGAGAGCTAACAATGCAACGGCGGTGAATCCGCGATTCTTGTAGAGCATCCGAAGTCCGTACCGTAGGTCTTGCCATACATTGTTCATTGGAACGACCCTTTATTTGGTTTGTGGTTCTTAGTTTCTGGTTTCTGGTTCAGAGTTCCGGTTCAGAGTTCCGGGTTCAGAGTTCCGGGTTCAGAGTTCCGGTTCATTAGCCAAACTGGAACCACGAACCCTGAACCCTGAACCTGAAACGAGAAACCAGAAACCAGAAACCCTTCTTGTTCACGCACACAACACCAGCAGCGTTGCGTCGTCCTGGAATTCTCCGCCGCCGAAACTGACCACGGATTGCACGATTCGGTCTCGCAACTCGTCGGCATCAAGCTCGCGGTTATCAATCAATAGTTCGATCAGCCGTTCTTCGCCGAACTCGTCTCCGGCTGAGCTTCTCAGCTCGGTGACCCCATCGGTGAACAGCAATAGCCGGTCGCCGGCTCTGAGTTCGATCTCTTCGTGTTTGTAATTCCAGCTTGGAAATGGACCCAGGACCGCGCCTCCGGGCTCGAGCCGAATCAGCGCGCCGTCGCCGCGCAACAACACACCCGCGTTATGACCGGCATTTGTGTACACGAGCTTTCTCTGCTCAGCATCTACAACGGCATAGAAGAACGTGATGAATTTGTCTTCGCCCGTGCTGCTGGACACAACGCGGTTGACCTTCGCGCATAGCTCGGAGGGCGAAATTGTTTCCGATGCGAACGCGTGCACTGCAGCTTGCACGTTTGACATCAGCAGGGCCGCGGGCATTCCTTTCCCCGAAACATCCGCGATGCACAGCGCTGCCTGGCTATCGTTGAACTTCAACACGTCAAAGTAATCGCCGCTCACCGTTCGAGCCGGTCTCCAGGCGCCTGCGATCTTGTAGCCCACGATCTGGGGAATTTCATTCGGCAGCAGCCGTCGCTGAATGCAGCGCGCCTCAACGAGCTCTCGCTCCTGTTCCTTCTTTGCCAGTTGCGTTGCCCGCAGCACGTGACCCATCTCGATCTGAGTGCGCAGGATCGAAAGCAACCGGTTGTTCTCCCACGGCTTCAACACGAAATCGCGCACGCCTCGGCGCATCGCTTCGACGGCAAGCTCGACGCTCCCCCACGCGGTCATAACAACGATGGGCAGCGTGCTGTCCACGGCTTGAACTCGTGACAACAGATCGAGTCCTTCCTGCCCCGACGTTGTGTCGCGCGCGTAATTCAGGTCCATCAACAGCAGATCGAAATCGTGAGACTTCAGAGCGGTGATCACATCAGAAGGGGTGGTGACTGCTTCGGTCTGGTAGCCTTCTCCCTTGAGCAGAAGCCGCAGAGCTTCCAAAACGTCGGGCTGATCATCGGCGATCAGGGTTCGCGGAGCGGTAGGATTCAGAGCTGACATAACTAATACCTCGGCGTTTGCTTAGCCAAGCCGCGTGCCATACTGGCGATCTGGATAAATGGTTAAATGATTCAGGTTAACTGCTTGGAAGGCAGGCGTTTGTGTTCACATTCGGGAAAGCGATTTCCCAGAAGTAGCATCACTCCAGCTTGGAGCCTGGCGGGCGGTGGCCGCGTAGTGGCTCCTGTCGATAGGCACCGAATACGAGCTTCAGGTTGGGCCGCATAGCGGCCACCTGAATCCGTGCGCCCATAGCTCGTAGACAGGTAGGTAGCCGCTAAGCGGCCCGAAGTTCCTAATGCGGTTTGCGCTATCGAGAGGTAGGCGCTACGCGGCGCGCTTTCTGAATACGGTGTGCTCTATCGACAGAGAGCCGCTACGAGCCTCGGTGTGGATCGGCGCTCAGAGTTAGTGGCCGGTTCTTTCTAAACCCAGCGCGAGACTTCCCTCACTCACATCGCAAGGCGACCATCGGATCAACTTTCGTCGCA
>DATLWF010000660.1:0-13313 GCA_035576605.1 Blastocatellia bacterium
CCCGCAGGGCAAAGTCGGCATTGTTACATCGGCCGACGGCGCCCAACTCGACCCGGGCCGTTTGCTTGCCAAGGCGATCAACAATCACCGCAACTTTCAAGACGCAGAGCAGTTCATTGCTTCCGGCGGGCAAAAAGGACCCCAGGTCGATATCCTTACACCGGGCACCTATCGCATACTGACCGACTCGACCCCGCTTGAAGGCGGCGGAGAAAGAAAGCCGGGGTTGTTCTTCGTACGACTCGTAGACGCCACGCTGATCCAGGAGAATCAGATTGGCCTGGTTGAAGCGTTGGACGGCGCGACGCTTGACCAGCGCGATTACGTCGCCACTCAGGTCGAGGGCCATGACAACTTTCAAGACGGCAACGAATTCATCGGCCACGGCGGGCAGCGCGGCCCTCAAAAGGACATACTGCTTCCGGGCACCTACTACGTCAATTCGATGCTGTTCAAGGTGATTCCCGAATCTGCGAAAGAGATCAAGCCGGGCGAGGTCGCGGTGATCGTTTCAAACGTCGGCAAAGACCCCTCGGAAGAAGTGCGCCGGGCAATGGCTGCTAAAATTCGCGAGCGCCTGGAGCGGGAAGAACAAGAGCAAGTTGCGCACGTCGCGGCACGGATCGACGATAAGGACACTGTTGCCGAGATCAAACAAGACCTCGCGCTCAACGATCCCGCGGACCGGCGGCTGGATGAAGGCGCACACGAAGCCTACGTTGTGCCTGCCGGCTTTCGCGGTATCCAGGAAACCGTGGTTGGGCCGGGCCGTTACTACGTCAACACGCTCGCGGTCACGCCGATAGTCATACCGACGACGAACCAGACTGTTGAATGGACTTCGGGTGAAGTTGCAAACACGTTTAATCCTTTCGAGGTGATTTCGAAAGACGGATTCACGATGCAGCTCGAGGTGCGCGTCGTGTTTCGCGTAAAACCCGAAGACGCGCCGTTCATGGTGGCCAAGATCGGCTCGGTCGACAGGCTGATACAAAACGTAATGCATCCGCTGATCGACTCGATCTTCCGTAACCAGGCTTCTGAGTCGTCGGCGATGGCTTATCTGCAGAACCGTCACGAGGAGCAAGAGCGCGCGGAGGCTCGCGTACGCGCCCACCTCTTGAAGTATCACGTCGATGTAGTTAACGTCTTGATCTGCCACATTCACCTGCCTGAAGAGTTGATGAAGACCCAGACCGAAAAGATTCTCGCCGAGCAGAAGTTGAGCATGTTCAACGCGCAGCGGGAAGCTGAAGAGCGGCGCATTCAATTGGAGCGGACCAAAGCTCAAGCCGACAATCAGGTCAAATTGATGGAAGCAACCGTCGGAGTCGAGATCGCCGGCAAACGCTCGGAGCAACGCAAAGCGGAAGGCGAGGGCGAGGCGAGTTACATCCTGGCTACCGGCAGGGCGGAAGCGGAGAAGGTCCGCTTGATGGGCGAAGCCCAGGGCGTAGCTTACGCTGAACAGGTCAACGCGATCGGCGCGCAAGGCGTCGCTCTTGTCGAAACTTTGAGAGTGATCGGCGAGAAAGGAGTGCGCATAACGCCTGACGTGATGGCTTCTGGCGGCTCGGGTGACGGCGCCGGCGGCATTGGTACTCTGCTGTTGCTGAATCTGTTTCGAGAGCGGCTTGATGTGGGGAACCAACCCAACAACGGCGCGCCCCTTGTGTCCAAGACCAAGTGAACGCTCAATCCGCTCTGGATGGCCTGTTCGAAAAGAGCAGGCCATCCCGGCGTCCACGATGCAATTTCCGTAGGATCGCTGGGTTTAGAAGGGCCCTTTGAGTGAAAAGCCCTTGATGGCCGGAGTGCAACCCACCTTATTGACCCACCCTTACTCCCTTATCTCTTTCCAATGATGCTGTCAGCCGATATAATTCCTTGCCGCTCCCGACAGAGCGAAATTCTAGTCAACCGTTAGGATTACCCTTCGTCCCAGAATGAATCGTTTTACTGCACAAAACGTCAAACTTTCCCTTGTCGGTTTCGCGGGCCTCATGCTGCTGTTTTGGCCCGCATTGCTCTCGCCCTGTGTGGTTTCCTCTGATAGCAGCAAGCCAGCCCAGATCGGCGCGGTTCTCAACGAGAAGTTGATCCTCTTCAAACGAGGGGCTCTGGATACCGAGACGCGCGAAGACCTGGACATTTCTAAAGAAGACCGGCAGGCGATGGCCGCAATGAGCGCTTCAGGCGCGAAGCTGACACGTGTGATTCAATTCGCCGGTCCCATAAAGCGCAGATGGATCGATGCACTTCGAGCAACTGGCGCCGAGATAGTTGGTTATGTTCCGAACTACGCTTATATCATTCGGGGAGCCCAGAACGAACTCGCTCGCGTAGCGGCCCTGGACGCTGGGAGGGACTCGGACGAGGCGAGACCCATACGATGGATGGGACGACTTCTGCCGGTTCAAAAGCTCGACCCGGAATTCACCGACGAAACGCTTGCCGGCACCGGAACGAGCGTGGACGCTGAGGTCGAGTTGATCGATTCAGCGGATTCCAAGGCGGCGATTGAGACAATCAACAGGTTGGCGATGAGCGTGAATCATGAGCCGAGAAGATTCCTCAACTTCGTTGTGCTCTCGATCACGGTGAGTGCGGAACGACTGTTGGAGATAGCCAGCCTTGACCAGGTGCTGTTTGCGGGGCCAGCGTCTGAGATGAAATTGCAGGACGAGCGCAGCGCTCAGATCGTCGCGGGAAATCTCAACGCCGACGGAACGCAGCCGAACGGACCCGGCTATATGTCGTGGCTCGCTTTGAAGGGCTTGGACGCTCAGTCCGATTTTGTCATCGACTTTACCGACTCGGGGCTGGATCGTGGCTCGACCGAGGACTCTCTGCTTCATCCAGATTTTCTCGATTCTGCGCTTCAGAGCCGCGTGGCCTATTGCATCAACTACGCGGACGACGGACGGAAGGATGATCGCCGCGGCCACGGTACAATTGTGGCTTCGGTTGCCGGCGGGCGAGGCGCGAGCCTCCGCGAAGATACGCCGGGCTATATGTACGGATCGGGCGTCGATCCTGGGGCGCGGCTGGGGGCGTCTCGAATATTCGACCAGAGCGGTAAGATGTCCGGTCAGCTTCGCTTCACCAACGTCGCGTCTGCGGCCTACTCAGCCGGCGCCCGCATATCCAACAATAGCTGGGGTAACTCTTCAAATGGCTACGACGCAGCTGCGCAGGAATTCGATTCGCTGGTTCGGGACGCCCGACCGTCGGCGCCAGACAATCAAGAGATGACTTTTGTCTTTTCAGCGGGTAACTTCGGCGCTGGCGGGCATGTTAGCTCCCCAGGAACTGCGAAGAACGTCATCTCCGTGGCCGCGAGCGAGAACTACAGGCCGGAAGGTATCGACTCTTGCAACCTTGACGGCGGGGGCAACATAGGGCCCGATGGCGCAGACAACGTTCAAGACATCCTGCGGTACTCATCTGGAGGGCCAACGTCCGACGGTCGCGCAAAACCGGATATCACCGCGCCGGGAACACACATCTATGGCGCCGCCTCTCAAGCGCCCGGGTTCTTCGGCGACGGTCTGTGCCCGGGTGTGGGCTTGTTTCAGCCGCCTAACCAGACGCTCTACACGTGGTCATCAGGAACGAGTCTGGCGGCGCCGCACATCTCGGGAGCAGCTTCGCTCACTCGGAGGTTTTTTGTTGCGCGAAACCTTCTTGGAGATAGCCGCCCGCCGTCACCGGCAATGACAAAGGCTTACCTGCTAAACTCGGCGTCTTATCTGTCGGGTGAGAATGCCGGCGGAAGCCTTCCTGGGGAAAGACAAGGCTGGGGTCTGGCCAACCTGTCGCGCGCATTTGACGGCGCAAAGCGAGAGTTGGTTGATCAGACCAGGCTGTTTACCGAGAGTGGCCAGACGTTTGAGATTCAGGGTTCGATCGCTGATCGCTCGGCGCCGTTGCGCGTGACGCTTGTGTGGACCGACGCGCCTGGATCCCTGATCGGGCCGGCGATCGTGAATGACCTTGATCTTGAGATCACGATCGGCGGAGTGACGGTCTACCGGGGCAACAGGTTCGCGGGCGAGTACTCGATTGCAGGGGGCGAACCTGACCGGCTCAACAACGTCGAATCGATCTACCTGCCTTCCGGCGCGATACCTATGGGCATTCAGGGCAACTTCACGGTCACGGTGCGCGCGGCAAACATTGCGGGCGACGGTGTGCCTGGCAATGATATAAGTCTGGATCAGGACTTCGCGCTGGTGGTTTACAACATAGCACCGCCGGTCCAATCGCCCCCGCCGCCGCCGCCGAAGGTTCCAGCCATCACCGGAGTGACTTACGTGAAGAAAACCATAGCGATCACCGGCCGCGACTTCACGGCCGCCGCTCAGGTGGAAATCAACGGTCGGGTGATCGAAAAGCCCTTCGAATTCGATTCATCTACCAACTCGCTAAGCCTCAGGCTGAAACCCGGCAAGCTGAATCTCATTGAAGGTGACAATCAGATTGTGCTGATTGAGAACGGCGAGCGGTCACAGCCTTCCGTGCTGCGCTTCTGACCCGGAAGCAGAAGGCAGAAAGCAGAAGGCAGAAAGCAGAAGGCAGAAAGCAGTAGTCGGAAACTCAGGACATCCTACTGCCTACTGCATTCCGCCTACTGCCTTCTGCCTACTGATCTAGGGTCGTATGTTGTAGTACCTGATCTTGCTGTTGAGCGTCGTGGTATTCATCCCAAGCAGCTTGGCGGCGCGCGATTGATGGCCCCCGGTTATTTCCAGCGCGCGCCGGATCAGCTCGATCTGGAAGCGGTTCACTTCGTCGTAGAAAGATATGCCACGCGATAAATCGATTTGAGTCGCTACCTTCTGCCCTCCAACCTGAGCCGCTGCGCGTTGAGGATTGAGAACCTCGTCGCGCAGATCTTCGCGCTCGATCGTCTTGCCGCGCGCGATAATAACCGCTCGTTCCATCACATTCTCAAGCTCGCGCACGTTGCCCGGCCAGTTGTGGGCCTCGAGGGCCGACAGGACTTCCGCCCCGATTTGATCCGAAACATCACGGCTGTTTTCCGCAGCGTACTTCCGAATGAAATGCTGGGCGAGCGGCAGGATGTCCTCGCGGCGATCTCGAAGCGGCGGGAGAGCTATGGCGATCACATTGAGACGGTAGAAAAGATCCTCGCGGAATGTGCCTTCGTCGACGGCCTGCTTGAGATCGACGTTGGTCGCTGCGATGATGCGCACGTCAACCTGCCGTCGGGTGGTGTCGCCCAGTGGCGAGAAGTCGCGCTCCTGAATGACGCGCAGCAACTTGGCTTGCGTCTCCATCGAAATGTTCCCAATCTCGTCCAGGAAGATCGAGCCCCCGTCGGCAACCTCAAAGTACCCTTTCCGTGCCGCGATGGCGCCAGTGAAGGCGCCCCGCGTGTGTCCAAACAGCTCCGATTCCAATAACTCAGTCGGCAGGTTTGCCGAGTTGACCGTAATGAACGGTTTGTCAGAGCGCGCGCTTTGATTGTGGATTGCACGGGCGATCAATTCCTTTCCAGTCCCGCTCTCGCCGGTGACAAGGATTGTGCTGCGAGCAGGCGCTACCTGCTCAACAAATGCGAGTATCTCGAGCATCTTTTCGCTGCGAGCGACGGTTTCTCTCGGCTCTGTGCTGCGTTTTAGAGTTTGCCTCAGGGTGCGCCGTTCTTCGTCTTTGCGGCGGCGACGCACACCTGAGGTTACAAGCTTGAGAATCTCCTTGTTGTCGAAGGGCTTACTGATGCAAGTGAAGGCGCCACGCTGCATTGCGGAGATGGCAGTGTCGAAAGTCGCGTAGGCGGTTATCATTACGACCACAGCCTCGGCGTCGATCTTGAGTATTTCTTCGAGCGTGCTCAAGCCGCCCATACCCGGCATCGAGACGTCGAGCAATACCAGGTCATAAGGTCGCTGCTGGAACTTGTCCAGCCCTTCTTCACCGCTTCGTGCAAGCTCAAGCTGGTAGCCTTCGGCCGCGAGCAAGCTCTCGAGCACATCGCGCATTACTTCCTCGTCGTCCACTACGAGGATGCTACCTTTCTTTGCCATATGATTGGTACCACTGCAGAGCAAACAAATTGCTGAATGGATTAGTCGCTCGCGGCTTGCATCTGGCGCGCAAAGGCGGTGGGCAGCTTGATGGTGAAATGCGCACCCTCACCTGGACGGCTTTCAACGAATATACGCCCGTTGTGCTCCTGGATGATCCCATATGATAACGCGAGGCCGAGCCCCGTTCCCTGGCCGACTTCCTTCGTAGTAAAGAACGGATCGTAAATCCGGGCGATGTTCTCAGGAGCAATGCCTACACCTGTGTCTCGAAAATCGATAACTAACGAAGTATCGACGGCACGAGTGTGCACAGTAAGCCGCCCCCCGTTGGGCATCGCATCGCGCGCATTCAGTATAAGGTTCATGAAGACCTGTTGAAGCTTCGACGCGCTGCCGTAAGCCGGTTGAAGATGCTCGCCATAGGTGCAGGCGATTTTGAACGTCGCACTTCGCAGTTGCGGCTCCAACAACTGAAGCGTGTCGTCAAGTACTCGATTGATATCGACTTCACGGAACTGAGCATCGCCAGTGCGGGAGAAGTTCAGAAGGTTATTAACGATCCCCGATGCGCGAACGGTCTGAACGTGAATCTTCTCGAGCAGCTTGCGCTTCGGGTCGTTCTCCGTGACCTGCTGCAGCAACATCTGCGCGTAGGACGAAATCCCGGCCAGCGGCGTATTAACCTCGTGCGCGACCCCGGCGGCCAGTAATCCGATCGACGACAGCTTCTCGCGTTCGAGCAACTGCTGTTCAAGTTGCGCGCGCTCAGTCACATTTTCGATCACCACGAGAGTCCCGGTGACCACGCCGCGCGCGGCTTCGAACGGCGCAAGCGAGATGTTGAGCGTGAGCGGGCGGCCGTCCTCGGTCGAAGCATTGTATTTGTAGATATGCCTCGTGTCGCGAATCGCCCAGCCTTCCTGACCTATAACGTTCTGGATGGTCTCGATCAGATCGCGGTCGAAAATCTCGTCTATGTTGCGGCGCAAAGCGCGCTCGCGCGCGATGCCGAAAACCTCTTCAAGAGAGCTGTTCCATGTTGTGACCCGGCCGTCGAAGTCGACTACCAGAATGCCGACGTTGACGCTTTCAATGATGTTCTCGGAAAACTCCTTGAGCCGGGCGAGTTCTTCCGCCTTCTCCATCTCGGATCTGTACAGCAGACTATTCTCTATTGCGACCGCGACGTAGCCCGACAGCGCCCTCAGCAAGTCGGTGTCTTCGCTTGTCAGCATCGCGCCCGTTGACGTCCGCCCGATCCCAATGACCGCCACCATTCGATCTCTCACGACGCAAGGGACGTAGTAGTGAAGTTCTTCGTAGCCCCTTCCCAACCCCTCCAGTCCGTCGGCGTCTAGCAGACCGTCCTGGCCAGATTGAAGATCGTGAGCGACGATGAAGCCCCGTCCCGCCGAGCGGATTCGAACTGTCTTCTTGACGTTCCCCGGCAGATTCACATCGCCATCCATCCCAGCAGCGTGGGCAAGGCGAAACCCCGAAGGCGTGTTCGCATCTTCGATGAAGATGGCGACCTTGCGAACGGACAGCATGTCCGACAATCGGCGAATAAGCGAGTTGAGTAGCTGCGGTAGCGCGGTCGTCTGAGCTAGCGTTCTACCAAAATCCTGAAGGCCTGTTCGAAGCGTGTACCTTTCCCCGTAGAACCACCGGTCCGCCAACGACTGAAGCTTGTTCTTGATTGGCGCAAACAGCATCGTCACCAGGAGCATTCCTATGACAACCACAAGCTTCGTCTTGACGGAACTCAGATCAGCCGTCTGCCAGATGAACTTGACCAGATCGCTGACGCCCAGAAGCATTGCCATGTATATCGCCGCCACGGCGACAATCGCCAATACGTGCACGAAGCTGCGCCGCATTATCACGTCGACGTCCATCAAGCGATAGCGGATAATCGAGTAGCCAAACGATAGCGGGATCAGAATGAGAGGCCCGAAAGCAAGCACTTGCATCGCCGGCGTGGTTTCGACACTCATGATGTCTGGAACCAGGTAAAGGGCCCCAAACGGAAACGCCGAAAGACCGATGCCCCAGATGATCCACTTGAGTTGCTGTTTGAGTAAGGGTTTCTCGGCGCGAACAAAAGTCCGTACCAACAGTGCGCTCCCAGCTACGAAGAAGAGGAAGTAATGTAGAAGCTCACCCCGGTCTAATAAATTACGCACCTGCACGAGCCCTTCGCTCTTGAAGACGCCGGGCCGGTACTGCCAAAGAACGTTGAGAATGATTAGTGCTACGGCTGGCAGGTAAAGCACAGCAACGCCTGGTCGCGAGCGCAACGACCAGGCCTGGCCTGATGGGAATCTGGCGCAGAAATGCAAAAACAGCGGCGCCAGAAGCGCAAGCCCCACGCCGCTGAGAAGATATACAACTTCATCTAGTTTGCTGAATTCGCGCGTCGAGTGATAAAAGTAGACTACGAAGGAAAGCAGGAACCAGGCGAAGAAATGATATGTCAGCGTAGCTCGGCTTTGCCGGAATAAGACAAACAACCCAATACCCAGATAAACCACGGCGATGAACGCCAGGTAGAGTCCGCGTTCGAGATGCTGGTCACGGGCGACGACTTTGAAGTCCACGTCGTAAATCGGGTGCTTAATTCCGAAGATGTTCTTGAGAACCGGATCTGGATGGAGGATCGCATACCGCGCATTATTCCCTACGCCCTGGCCTTCAAGGTAACGGGACAGCGTTTCCGCGCGCGCGACTTCCTCATAGTCGAGGGTCCGAGGAGCCAACTTGGCCCGTGAACCATCGTCGTACCTGCCCACGTAGAAGAACGCTTTGACGTAGTCACCCTTCCGCACGGCGTAAGCAAGGGGGGAATCGTGGTTGACCGACTTCGCTTGAACACCCTCAGGAGTATCGACCCATTCAATTCCGTCATCGGCGACGGAGGGGAGGCTCAAACGATCCCGCAGGTTGAGGATGCCTATCACGACGAGCCCGACTGTTATCGCCAAAATGGCGACAAGCTTGGTCGTGCTCATGGATCCTTTCATCTCAAACCCCTTTATAATCTTTCAATCAAAGAAGGAAATAAGACTGCCCTGCCGTGGCAACTGCTATTCCCGCTCCGGCACTCACTCAAAACCAACTAAAACCAAGGCTTTATCTACACTGTATGATAATCTTAAACCACCAGATTCCATATTTTCGGAAGAGGAACCAAATTTTTGGATACGGACAAGTCCTTCCGTTTCAGTCATGAAGTGGGGACCGGTACAAGCACAAACCCGCGGGAGCCTCGGGCGGAACGGGAACGACCTGAAAGGATAGTCCTTGATTCAAACCAACACCGCTTGACCGAAGCCGGCCGCTGCAGATCGGCTTCACTAAAACCTTAGCGACAGCCCAACGCGAACCAACCTGTGGAAACGGCTTGCTACCAACTCCTGGCGCTCGTCGGCGATCGAACTCTGTTGGTCCAACAGATTTCGCAGATCAATGACCGCCGCCCACTGTCCTGGTATGAAGCCAAGGCTGGGCAGTTCCTGGGTCAGCGAAACACTGAGGTTTGGGTCATAGGTGGAGATCTGCCCTTGAAACGGATCAATCGCGAACAGCGCCTGTCCGGGTGAAACTCTCAGGACAGTCGAAATCTTTGTACCGGTGCCTACAAAGTTCGCGTCCAATTTCGCCGAGACGACGTGAAAGAGGCCGTTGGTAAAGAGATTCGCGGGCGTCGTTAGCCCTCGTCGATCAAGCTGCTGCCCCTCACCGAATGCGTAGCCCACAGAACCATCCAGGACCTTGTTAACGTGGCGGTGATAAACAACCCGCAGTCCTCGGGTACGTCCCGATTGCTCTTCGCTGCGAAGCGCCGGTTCAGCCTGGGAGGCATCGTTCGGGATTGAGAGCAGCCCCACTCCGTGGCCGGATACAGTGTCCAGAAACGCCATTACCTCTAAAGACGATTTGTCCGATAGTATTTGTTCGCCCCCGAATTCGAGCCGGTAGCTGCGCTCCATCACGGGCTGTCCTCCGGCAATCGCCACCGGTTTCGGCTCAGAGAATTCTATTTCGCCCGATTCCAGATTTACTCGGGACTGAGTGTCACTGGACGACCCCGGCACCAACCCCGCAAACACACGAGTTCGCGCTCCGGCGTCCAGAGCTATTCCGAACCTGGGCAGAACGCTTGTGCCTGATGCTCTATCGTCGAAGCGCGCGAACTCGAGACCGTAAACGATCAATACGGGGCCTGACACCTGCCACGTGTCTGTTGCGGAAACCGAGAACTGTCCGAGCCTCGGCGTCGCACTGTGACGCGAGAACGTGAATCGTCCGTAGCCCATCGCAACCGAGACGCGATGACGATCGCCCGCGTGCGCGGTGGTCAACGCTTGCAAACTCTGCGGTGCTCCGTTCCCATAGCCAAGCTGCCCGCTCATTACAAGGTTCGCATCTCGCCCGATCTGCTCGGACACCGCGAAGTTTGCGCCTCCAAACGCGCTGCTCTCCGTGCTACCGCTCGCAGTGGCCTGCCCGAACGCATTAACCGCACCATGCAACTCAGTCGAGCGACCAGTCAACGCGACGGTTGAATCGTTCGGTGAGGCCGAATCCTGCTTTACCTCGTCGTAGTGGAAGATGGTGCCGCGAGCCCGTCGCCCGGCGTACTTCGAATCGGCGTTTAGACTCGTCTCGTCCGCGAGCGCGGTTATTCGGCGCAAGAATATGGAATCGAATACTGTGACCTTGTTAGGCTTCACGTCCGCCGCAAGTTCGACTGGCTTGAAGCCATCCGCTTCGGCTTTCACGCGGTAGCGCCCGGGAACGATACCCGCCGCAGTGAACTTGCCTTCGCCGTCGGTGCTCGCTCGCCTAACAACCTTATCAGCCTTTTCTGCTTCGGTGTCCGGCAGGACCATGACGGCCGCACCGATCAACGGGCTTCCGCTGGCATCCATCACAACGCCTCGTATAGACCCACGGCCGGCGGCAGCCTGTGCCGGCACGCTGGCATATGCGATTGCTCCAACTGCGATTAGAGCCAACAGTCTTGTCGCTTGTCTCATTAGGTCACCTCTTAATCTGATAAGCAGAGGTCTAATCCGCGGTAGTCACAATTCTATCATCCGAGTTCGGAGTGTCAAGCAGTCCTGAGTCAGTCAACCAGCCGGCGAGCCGGCGAAAAGCTCGGCCGCGGTGACTAACTTCCGCCTTCTCTGATGACGTGAGTTCCGCGAAAGTCTTTCCCAGCGGCTCGTAGAAAAAAACCGGATCGTAGCCGAACCCATTTCCGCCACGAGCCTCTTTGAGTATGACTCCCTGCACGTCGTCTAGAAAAACCTTCTCTCCGCCTTCCCACACAACCGCGGCCGCGCAGATAAACCGAGCGCCCCGACACTGATCCGATAAGTCCTTCATCTCATCGAGCAATCTTGCGATCCGGGCGGCATCGCTCGCCCCCGGCCCCCCATAGCGGGCGGAGTAGATACCCGGTGCCCCTCCAAGCGCTTCGACTTCCAGCCCGGAATCGTCTGCAACCGTTGGAAGGCCAGAGGTTCGATGATAGTGCCTGGCTTTCAGCAGTGCGTTCTCGGCAAAAGTCGAGCCCGTCTCTATCTCTTCGGTCGATGCCGAATCGATCAGACCAGCTACCTCGATTCGTCGCCCGCTCATTATCTCTCTGACTTCGGCGATCTTGCCCTGATTGGTTGTGGCCAACAGAATCCTCACGCGTTTCATGATACCATCGCTGAACTGACCGGCCACATTGCGCAGAGATCGGTTCGCAAGCTCGCTTGGAACTAGAACCATTTGCAACGGGGTTTTTGCGGACTACATTGAATCCGACCTCAGATTCCTGGATCGAATGCGCCCAAAAGAAAAAAGCGGGCGAAATGACGGTAAATATTTCTTCCAACTTATGTACTTTTTACACGTGCAGCACGCTGCCTCTGGTTGTGAAGGATGTCGCTTAGATCAATAAATCAAATGAAATGGTGAGCGACGTAACCGAAATGAGCACTTCTCCATTCGTGGCACCTTGATTGCTCGGTGGTGGATGGGGCAAGAGATACGGGTGATGGCAACATCACTTCCTGTTCTCGATTCTCGGTTACTGTGGTGAGGACAGTAACTAGAGACAAAGGCGACGCAGTCTTCCCACGCTGCGTCGCCTCTTTTTTTCCCGATGGACATCCGGTAGGCTCCCGTCTCACGAACGATCGCTGCTGGTACCCCAAATCCAGGTCATGAAGCTGCAACGCTCACTCGTCGAAAAGGGAATCGAAGACTGCACTTCAAGTGGAGCGACTGCCGTTCGCCGGCGCGCCCTTTTCTTTCCCGTTGCACGTCTAAAGCTTGACACCCCTTTTGCAGCGCCGATATGGTCAAGCTTCGAAAGAGGCTGAGGATCTCATGCTGGATCAATACCGACGCGACTTCGCCGAGTTCAACGTCGCTTGCGCGCGCGAGCATTACCTCTTCCAATCCGGCCAGAAGAACACTCTCGAGATCGCACCCATTTACGAGCGCTACAGCCATCTTTTCGACCGCGACCTGGTTGACGGGCTCAAGCGCGAACTCTTCGGTGCATCAGCCGACTTTGAGACTGAGGGCGTGTCCAAAAGGAGGCTGCTTGCATTCGCCGTCGAACAATTCCTCGAAGACTCGGTCAAGCGTCTGACCGAGGAGATAGGCGAATATGAAGCCTCCGCCACCGTCGAGTGGATGGACCGAGAGATGACTTTCCAGGATTGTACTGTAGCGATTGCGACAGAACGAAACCGCGAGTCTCGCCGGGCTCTCTACCGAAGGCGCCTCGCTGTTATTGAGGCGTCGAATAACCTGAGAGCCGAGCGGCTTCTAAAGCTGCACGAAACCGCGCGCGCTCTCGAGTACTCGAGTTACGTCGAACTGTTCGAGCAGCTGCGCCAATTGGACTATTCAGCAATCGCAACACAGGTTGCAAACCTCCTGTCACACACTGAACTTGCGTACGTTTCGCGGCTCAACGACGTGCTGAGGCGCGACCTTGCGCTTGGCGTGGACGAGGCCGAGCGCTCAGATGCGATGTGCCTCCTGCACCTGACGAGCTTCGACGATCGATTTCCACAGGGGCATATGCTCCAGGTCTACACCGAGACTATGGCCGGGCTCGGCATCAGAGTAGATTTGCAAAGCAACATAACAATAGACAGCGAGCCTCGCCGGCGTAAGAACCCGCGCGCTTTTTGCATGCCGATATCGATCCCCGAAGACATCAGACTGGTGATACGCCCCGCC
>DATLWF010000661.1:0-9875 GCA_035576605.1 Blastocatellia bacterium
GCCGCAACGTGTTGATGGTCTTGCCACCGTAACCCACCACCGGCCGGTCGAAGGGAATACCGATCAGACGGGTAGGCAGCCCGGCGACCGGCTCAAAGGTCCCGCCGCGCAGCTCGAACGAGCAATTGAGCTTCACTTCCACGCTCTCATATGGGCGCGCAACTTCCCAGGGGTCGGGGCGGCGGAGCCAGTTGTCCGGCAGTTCCTGTTGCCAACCGTCCTGGATGGCTTGTTTGAAGATGCCGTATTCGTAGCGCAAGCCATACCCCATGGCCGGGATTTGCATCGTCGCCATGGAGTCGAGGAAGCAGGCCGCCAGTCGCCCGAGGCCGCCATTACCCAGCCCCGCGTCTGGCTCTTGTTCCAGCAACTCAAGCCAATCGAGGTTCTCCCGCTCAAGCACTTCGTTCAAGATGGGATCGAGCAGGAGGTTGGTGACGTTGTTCGCCAACGAGCGGCCGATGAGAAATTCCATCGAGAGATAATAAACACGCTTCGCATTCTGGCGCTCATAAGTTTTTTCCGTACGGACCCACCTCTGCGAGAGAACATCGCGCACGGAGCGGGCGATGGCTTCAAAACGCTCGTGAGAGCCGATCCTTGTCTCTTCCATAACGTTGTCAAAGATTAGGTGTCGCTCGTAAAGCGCATCGTCCGCTTTAGTAAACTGAACCGGCCCGCTACCGTACTGCTCCATGAGCTTCGATAGGTCAGATTCCATTGAGGTGGCAGTAACTGATTGGTTTTGTTTTTCTGCTTTCATTGCGTTAGTCCTCTTGAGTTCTCCGTCGGCTACAGGCCTGACCATGAGACTCGATCTAATACCGTTGCGGCTCGTCCGTGCACGCAACGCACTGTGTCGCGCGCGATCAATAACTCTTCGTCGGTCGGAATCGTGTAGGCCGCCAGCCGCGACGAGTCAGTGCTGATCAAGCCTTCACCCCCGCCGGTGCATTGCGTGTTGCGTTCTTGATCCAGCTCAAGGCCGGCCCACTCGAAGCCTTCGCAGATGCGAGCGCGAATCTCCGGCGCGTTCTCGCCGATGCCCCCCGTGAAGACGATGGCGTCAGCGCCACCCATCGCCGCCAGGTAAGCGCCGATGTACTTGCGCGCCCGGTAGCAGAAAATCTCAATCGCCACCCGGGCGCGGCGATCGTTGTTTTCATGAGACTCTTCGAGCAGCTCGCGCATATCATTC
The DNA here is from genome assembly GCA_035576605.1 of Blastocatellia bacterium. GTDB lineage: Bacteria > Acidobacteriota > Blastocatellia > UBA7656 > UBA7656 > Onstottus_A. The sequence goes on from DATLWF010000661.1 coordinate 1,199, forward strand.
GTCAGCCCCGATATGCCGATCAGTCCCGATTGTTTGTTCAACATGCCTTCGAGCTGTTGAATCGATAAGCCCTCTTTGACGGCCAGGAAATCGATGACGGCCGGATCAATATCGCCAGCGCGCGTGCCCATCACCAGCCCTTCGAGCGGCGTCATGCCCATCGAGGTGTCCAGCGAATCGCCATTCTTGATCGCCGCCGCCGAGCAGCCGTTGCCGAGGTGCAGGGTGATAACGTTCGTTTCTTCGCGCGAGATGTTGCGCAGCAGCCGGTAGCGGTAGGCGACGTAACGGTGCGAGGTGCCGTGGAAGCCATAGCGGCGCACCTTGTAGCGGCGATAGAACTGATACGGAATCGCGTACAGGTAAGCGCGTTCGGGCAGCGTTTGATGAAACGCCGTGTCGAAGACCGCAACTTGCGGCAGGCCCGGCCCAAAGAAGTCTCTCGCGGCTTGAATGCCTTTGATGTTGGCCGGATTGTGCAGCGGCGCAAGCTCGATCATATCTTCGATGCCGTCGAGCACCTCGTCGGTGATGAGCACAGAATGCGTGGAGCGTTCGCCGCCGTGGACGACGCGGTGACCGATGGCGTGGATGTCGGCGACTGAGCGCACGCCATCGATGCCGGCGGCCTCCGACGACGCCCAGCTAATGATGTGACCAACGGCGGCGCGCATGTCGCGAAGGTTGGCGGTCGAGCGCTGCTGGGCAAGGCCTTTGACCTTGGTGGTGATGATGGCTTCGCCGCCGATGCGTTCGACGACACCCCGCGCCAATCTGCGGTCGGCGTTGCGGCTGATCTCATCCAAGTCAGTCGCGATGAGCTGGAATTTGACCGTCGAGCTGCCGCAATTGAGAATTAAGACGTTCATAAGGAACCTTACAGAGGGACTAGAGGCTAGTGACCGGATGTTTTCTCTAGTCCCTCTCCTCCAGCCTCTAAAATGGCCACTTCCAGTCGGTGATCTCGGACCGATCCACGCCGAACTCGTGGGCTTGTCTTTTACACGCGATCTGCTCGTTCACCAGGGTCTCGCGAACGCCGGCGCCCTCGACGCGGAAACGCGGCATTCGGTCAATGGCATCAATGGCCAGGCTGAAACGGTCGGCCTGATTGCGGATGGCCAGCTCCAACGGCGTATTGATGTTGCCCTGCTCCTTGTAGCCGCGCACGTGAATGTGGTGCTGACCCGGCCTCCGATAGGTGAGGCGGTGGATCAACCATGGATAGCCGTGAAAGTTGAAGACCACAGGCTTGTCCGGGGTGAAGATCGCCTCGAACTCCAAATCGGTCAGACCGTGCGGGTGTTCGGTATGCGGCACCAGCCTGAAGAGGTCAACGACGTTCACGAATCTGACCTTCACGTCGGGCAGGTGCTGGCGAAGCAGGGCCGTGGCGGCCAGGGACTCCTTCGTCGGCACATCGCCGCAGCTCGCCATGACCACGTCGGGTTCGCCGGCCTGGTCATTACTGGCCCAGTCCCAGATCCCGACGCCCTTCGTGCAGTGCGTGATCGCCGCTTCCATATCCAGATACTGCAAGTGAACCTTTTTGTCCGCGACGATCACATTGACGTAGTTAACGCTGTTCAGGCAGTGGTCGCCGACCGAGAGCAGGCAGTTAGCGTCAGGCGGCAGGTAGATACGGACAACCTCGGGGCTCTTATTGGCCACCACGTCGAGGAATCCGGGGTCCTGGTGCGTGAACCCATTGTGGTCCTGCCGCCACACCAGGCCGGTGATCAGCAGGTTGAGCGACGCTATCTTGGCCCGCCAGGGCAGCTCGTTACACTTTTCCAGCCACTTGGCATGTTGATTGAACATCGAGTCGATAACGTGAACGAACGCCTCATAGCTGTTAATCAGGCCGTGCCGGCCAGTCAGCAGATAACCCTCCAGCCACCCTTCCACGGTGTGCTCGCTGAGCATCTCCATGACGCGGCCGTCCGGGGCCAGGTGGCCTCCGTCGGCGTCCTCTGGGAAATACTCGCCGAGCCAGACCTTCTTGCCGACTTCATAGAGGGCCTGGAGCTGGTTGGACTCCGTCTCGTCCGGCCCGAAAACGCGGAAATTCCGCATGTTGGACCGCATCACTTCGCGGAGGAAGTTACCGAGCGTGGCGACGCCGCCGGCCAGAGTCGCGCCGGGGCTCTTGACCTCGATGGCGAAGTCGCGAAAATCCGGCATCACCAGGGGCCTGCGTAACAGGCCGCCATTGGCGATCGGGTTGGCGCTCATACGGCGGTGGCCTTTCGGAGCCAGGGCCTTCAATTCAGGCAGCAGCCGGCCCTCCTTGTCAAAAAGCTCCTCCGGCTTGTAGCTGCGCATCCAGTCTTCCAGCACCTTCAGGTGCCCGGGGTTGGTGGCGATGTCGCCGAGCGGGATCTGATGCGCCCGCCAGAAACCTTCGAGGTAGTGGCTGTCTATCTCTCGCGGGGCCGACCAGCCTTTGGGGCTGCGGAGAATGATCATTGGCCACCGTGGCCGGACAGCCTTCCCGGTGCGCCGAGCCTCCTCCTGGATGTTGCGGATTTCAAGGACACACTGTTCCAGCGTAGCGGCCATCGCCTGGTGCATGCTGCGTGGGTCACTGCCTTCCACAAAATAAGGTGTGTACCCATAGCCGACGAACAGCGACTCCAGTTCGTCGTGACTGATGCGGGCCAGGAGGGTAGGGTTATTGATCTTGTAGCCATTGAGGTGCAAGACCGGAAGCACCGCGCCATCGGTGATCGGGTTAAGAAACTTATTGCTGTGCCAGCTGGTGGCGAGCGGCCCGGTCTCGGCCTCGCCATCGCCCACCATGACGAGAGTGATCAAATCGGGGTTGTCGTAAACTGCGCCATAGGCGTGCGAGATACAGTAGCCCAGCTCGCCGCCCTCGTGGATGCTACCGGGTGTTTCGGGAGTGGCGTGGCTGCCAATCCCGCCAGGGAAAGAGAATTGTTTGAAGAAGCGCTGCATTCCCGCGAGGTCTTCACTCTTGTCGGGATAGATCTCTGAATAGGTTCCTTCGAGGTACGCGTTGGACAGCACAGCCGGCGCGCCGTGGCCGGGTCCTGAGACAAAGATGGCGTTCAGGCCATACTTGTTGATCAGCCGGTTGAAGTGAACATAGGTGAAGGCCTGGCCGGCGTCCGAGCCCCAGTGGCCCAGCAGTCGGGGCTTGGTGTGCTCCAGCTTCAGCGGTTCTCGCAGCAAAGGGTTCTCCTTGAGGTAGAGCATGCCCAGGCTGAGGTACAGGCTTGCTCGCCAGTAAGCGTCGATCTGTTCCAACTCTTCGGGACCGAGCGGGGCGCCCTTGACCGTCGAGCGGGCCGCGCCGTACGCCGAGATTGATTCATCAGCACTAATTTCCTTTTTTCTAGTTACCATGATTCCTCTACTCCTTATTTCTTTTTGGCTTGATCCTTGACGAACCGTTGCATCAGTTTGGTTTTAGAACCCACGTGTGATCGAGAAATAGATCAGATTCCGCTCGTGGCTGTGCCCTATCTCAACCCTGCCTGCAAAGCTCTTCGAATACCGATACTGGAACCCTCCGCCGACGGAGGCCCGCCAGTTTCTTGAATCAAAGTCCTGATTCGCCAAAATGGAAGGGTCGGTTCGCGATCGGTTGTCTCCCCACACTTGGCCGCCGTCGCCGAAGGCGAACACGTCCAGACCTCGTTCTTCGCTCTGAGTCCAGACCGTTTGCCGCAACTCGGCGGAACCCAGCACAACGTTGTTGCCGCGATACCTGAAATTCTGGAAGCCGCGTCCGTACATTCTGCCCCCTAAGAATGACAGGTCATAGAATGGGATCTGGCTGCCGCTCCGCGGGTCCTTCAGACTCGCGTACCCTCGTATCGCCAGCGAAGTCTTATCGCTTCCAAGTGGTATGTAGCTGCGGGCATCAAGCTCAGCTTCCAGCCAGCCGTAATCGGAAAATGCCGGCTTATCCTTGAGGCCCTGGGATGAGCCAATCCTACCGTAAAAGTACGCTCCCCTCGTCAACCCGCCCGAGCTATTTCGCAGATCGTATTCGGCAAAGCCCCCGTAAGAAAGGATCTTGGCGTTAGTCAACAATCCTGGCGCCCATCGTGCGACGGGCACTGTACTCGGGTCGCCGGAAAAGAGGATGTCGATTGGAATGTCTCTGTCTTTTTGTCCTCTGTAGGTTGCTGAGTTCGACAGGCTAAAGTAGCCACCGATTTGTAAATGCTCAGCAAAGTCGTGGTAAAGCGAGGCATTATAGCTGCGCTGCTCCAGATCGAAGTTTGTCTGCGAGGTCTTTGGGATAAGAGAGCCGATACCGAAGAAGTTGTCTTTTGTACGTCTGAGATAGTCGAACCAGACGTCCGCGTGAGTATTCTCGCCAAACACTCGGGGAAAGTAAGCTTCACCTTCGAAGCGTCGGTAGAGGTTCGGTGTGGTCAATGCGGTGACGCGAAACTCGACGAACCGAATCGAGTCGGCGGTCGTCAATTGAACCCCGAGCCCGATTAAGGCGCCCTGTTCGAACCCGCCCACGACCGCGCGCACATATTTGGACCCAAGATCAAATGTATTCCAGGTCTCGCGCGTTGGTCCGTTACGGCTAAAACTCTTTACGCGGCTCGCAAGACTCAAGATGCCGCCTTGAGGGTTACCGGATTGTGGAGTTGACTGTGTCGTCGCCGAATCTCTGGTTCCTTTCGTTTCTTCCGCTGCGGAAACAGATGAACCACTGGTGCGAGAAGGCGCTGGTGACAACAACGCGGAATGCGTTGCGTCGGTCACCTGTGCCATGCACGGTTTTGACATTGACACAAGAGCTGACAAGGCTATCACAGACATACAACCCCAGAGCACGTTCTTTGATTTGTTGATCATTGCTATCTCTCCTATGAGGCGAAATTCTCTAACTTATCTAGATCGTCAGAATCGATCTGCGATTGTTCGCTTACTGTCCTTGTTCCAAAGTTGGTATCAGGGCATCTGAGACTGGTATTGGCGCGCTTGTCCCAAGCGTCGGATCACCAGACCCGCACATCTCACGTAGCCAACTCGGCTCGTTCTCGCTCTGGATTAACGTCTCGATCACGCGATCGGGGTCGCCTAAATCGGTCCATCCTGAAGCGGCGTCCGGCATCACTAGCAACCGATGCGGCTCCCGGCTCAGCACTGCCATTGAGAAATCTATCGCGTCTAGATCAAGGTAGGCGTCATCAAGGTCGTCGCGGGCGAGCGCGTCTGCGATTTTCACCATCGCATCCGGAATTGTCGAGCGAAGCAATTCCAGGAACGCGCTGGCATGGCCTACGGTGACGAAGGTGTTCCACAGGCCGCCCCTCTTCATCAATTCGCGCGCGGTTGCGAGTTGCGGCTTCTCCCAAAAGCCACTGACTCTGAGCAAGGGTCCGTGGCTGCTACTCGCAAACAGCCCTGCCGGTTCGATCCACCCGTAACCGACCTCCGGCCATTGCGGCTCGGCGCCTATGAGGATGACCGACTCGTTGTACTTGCCTGCGGCGACCAGGGATGACCGAACCGTTGCCGCGAACGCCGCCTCATCCGCGAAGTAGTGATCAGACGGAAAGACGGCGACGACCGCATCGGCGTCGTGCTTCAAGATTCGCAGCAGCGCCACGATGATGGCCACTCCCGTTCCTCGGTTTGCTGGTTGCGCCACGATTCCCGATGCGTTGGCGTCGAAGAGTTCCTCCATGTAAAACGTTTCGTGGTCCTTGTTGACTACGAACAAGGTTCGATCATCGCGGAAGATCGGGCGGAGGCGTTTCCGCGTGTGACCCAGCAAGCTCATGTCGCCGAATAGGCGGCAAAACTGCTTGGGCCTCAAGTCGCCTGTGATCTTGCGCGTCAGGCTCTGAAGGCGAGTGCCGTCGCCGCCTGCCAGGAGTATCGCCCAGGCATCCGGGCGGTCTTGCTCTTCCTCTGTTGGGCGCTTCATTTTGGCCTCCATCGCCGGCTCGGCTTCCGTAGCCGTGCCCACATAGTCACCGTATGTAGTCCTTATCGGTGAGCGGGATTACACCTTTCGGCGGCTCACTTTCGATGCCAGGTCTTCATTCTCTTTCGCTGTACGACCGCAAAGCGTGTCAGCAGCGTATCTCTCGTAAAGGCAGGATTGAAGCTCACCAGATCGTGAGGTCCACCGAATCGCTTATCGCCCCCGGCAAGCGCCCGCAGCTTCCCGCCTTCGCGCACACGGTACCCCTCGAAGTGATTCCACATTTCCTTCTGTCCCCATCCGCGTTCCGGCCCAAAATACGTGAAGATGTCGGGCGGTATCACCACTAATCGAAATGCTTCCGGATCGAGCTTAAGCTCCTCCTCCAAAATTCGGGGGCCGTGTTGCAGAAGCACATTCTCAATGTCTATGCGCGAAAGCCCCCAACGACTCTCGAGCCCAAGCGCACGGAGCAACTCGCTCAACGGCATGTCCTGTTTAGGTTCCGGCTCCGTGAAATCCTCTATCAGCAGGTCTTCTACTACGAGGGGCACCAGGTAGCGCGTCCCGCCCGAGGTGATGAACGGGTTGAGCAAGTAGAACTCTATGGTCTCCTTCATCTGATCGGCGGTGCCTGATGGATAAGTAAGCCGCGCCACCTGTTCTTTTGATCTCAGTCTGATCTCATCCTTGAGGAACGACGGCTGCCAGCTGTACGGGATGAGATAAGCCAGGTGGCGGCGCGACTCGGTTCGCAGAGGCGCGAGGCCAAGCCGACCGGCGCCGGCCAGCGTCTCCCCGGAAAAGGAATAGCGCAGGTCATCTCCCAGCTCCGCCGTTTCAGCAGGCTTAGCTTCGGTTGATTCCTGTTCTTTCTTAGCGACGGATTTCTCCATAAGCTTGATAACAATCTGATCGAGCTGTGAGAGGTTACCTTTGTCGAGCGCTTCGAGGGCTTCCAGCTGAAGCTGGCCGGTGTTTGCCTTCGCCGCATTCTCTCCGGGAAGGTCTGCGGGGGCCGCTATCGAGAGAGCTTCAAAATCGCTCTCCCGGCGTGCGTAAAAATCCTTCTTCGAGTCATCTGTGCGCCTGAGCGTCGAGAGGATTGCAATCGCGCGGTCCTGCCACTCCTGGAGCCTTTGTCCAGAGCAGCCCGCGAAGACGTGGAAGCCGGGCGAGAACGGATCGATAGGGATGTCGGCAGCGCCATCGTAGAGGGCTTCTGCGTACTTCATCCATTCGGCGCTGGCCGCGGCGGCTCCCTGTATCCCGCGAATCCGCTCGGTCATCTCGCGGGCCCTCGACCACTCGCCAAGCTCAACAGCTGCGCGCAGTTGTCTCTCCACCAGCACGATTGAAGTGAGGCCCTGTTTCATTCGCGCATAAGCCGACTGAGACAGCAGGGGCTCGATGAGCTGGTGAGCGCGTTGGAAGTAAAGGTCTCCGTAGAGGGTGTCGAGCCTGCTTATCTCAAGCAACAGAGATATTGTTTGCGCAGCGCTCGCTGGCTTGGCGGCAGTGTTTTTGTCCATAACCGGAACCTCCTAATGTTTTCCCTGACGCACCACGATACAGCGCGGATCGAAGTGGGCCTCACAACGGCACACTTTCACCACGGACCGGGCGTCGCTCTGTTGATCCTGAGTCATTCATCAATCCCATGCGCTGTAGCCAAACCGCGAAGCGTGAGTCTGCGTGCAGAATCTCGAAGCGGGGGTCGGCTTTGAGGTGCGTCAGCGCCGGGGTGCGCTCATTGAAGGCTTTTTCGATGCATGCAAACGCGGCATCCGGCTCTCCCAATGCCGCATAAATCGTCGCCACGAACACGGGCGTCGTCACCCTGCGCTCAGACAGATCGTCGGCAAAATCTGCAAAGCGCCGCCAGAACCCATCCATTCCTGATTGTATGTAAGCCGCCCGCAGCGCCGCAGACATCTCCTGCCTTCCTTTCCACTCAGGAAGCATACGCAAGTATTCCGTCACGGCTTCATCTGTCTTGCCGGTTCGCTCCAGCGCCGCGCCGAGCATCTGGTGCGAGAGCTGATACGTGGGATCGAGTTCTGAGAGCGGAAAGCCGGGGTCTAACGCCAGCGACTTCCTGAGCTCGCTGACCGCCTCGTCATACCGCCCGGCGTAGAATAAGAGAAGGCCTTTGCTGGTTTTGGCCGGCAGCGACAACGGATCAAGCTTCCATGCCATCTCCATCTCCGCCTCCGCCTCTTGAAGGCGACAACCGTCCATCAGAAAGAGACCATATGACAAATGCCCGTCGGCCAGGTTCGGGTTCAAATCGAGCGCGACTTTGAATTCCTGCTCGGCGGCGTCCCGCTGCCAGTCGTAAAGGTGTGCGAGGTTGGCCAGCAAAAGGTGCGCCTCCGCCAGCGCGTCATCAATCTCCAGCGCCCGTTGCGCGCAGGCTCGCGACCTCGAGGTCGCCGTCCGCACCTGAGCCGGGTCGGAGCTGAAGTAAGATTGAACACAGAAGACTTCGCCAAGCCCCGAATAGGCAAGCCCAAAGCTGGGGTCGCTGCCGAGCGCCCGTTCATAGCAAGCCTTTGCCTCGCGGAATCCCGCCTCTGTCCACTTGCCGAAGTGATAGCGGCCCCTCAGATATAGCTCGTAGGCTTCTGGGTTCCTGGTATGCGCTCCGGCCAGCCGGCGTCTATCGATGCTCGTCAGCTTCAGTTTCAACTGCTTTAAAATGTCGCTTGAAATCTCGTTCTGCAAAGAAAGAATATCGGCCGGTTT
>DATLWF010000662.1:0-6708 GCA_035576605.1 Blastocatellia bacterium
GAGGAGTCAAATAGAATCAGCATCGATCGGTCGCTTGAGCACACCTGGATCGAATCGTCGTAGGACTTGCCGCATTGCGGGCACATCTTCATGTTTGGACCGAGAAGTTACTTAAATCGAGGAAGTTCTCTCACTGCGAAAACTATATTAGGCGGAATGCTTTGTCAAGAATTCGCTCCTCGGGAGGGTTCGCTCCTCGATGTAGCGGTGGCCGCTTTGCATCGCCGCGTGGTATCGTGCGGAGGCGCTCGCCGAGACGGGGAATGTCGATAACTCAAGCCTGACCCGCCCGCAACGCCTATCCGAGTTTTGTCGCCGCGGAGGAATCCTGTGAGTTCTGAAGTGTTAATCTCGCTGCTCACCTTCGGCGGGACTCTGTTGCTGGTCGTCACAGGCCTATTGAATTTCTCCGTGTTCGTCCGGCAACTTCGCGCCGCACGGGACCAGCTAGAGACAGCAAGGCGGCAACTGGAGAGCGCCCGGCAGCAGCCCGAAATTCAATTGGTGCAACGGGCGATGGATGAAACTTCCGGCCACCTCAGGATCCTTCTCGAAAGACCCTACCTGCGCCCCTACTTCTATGAGAACAAAACCTGGTCGGCGGGAGACGCCGCGAGCGCCGATGAAGTCAAAGCGATGGCGGAGCTAATTCTCAACAATCTTGCATCAGCGATCATTCACTCAGCGGCATTTCCGCAATATCCGGTGCGCAGCGTCGAGCAAACAATTCGATTCCACCTCCGGAACAGCCCCGCCTTGCGCGATTTCCTGATGGAAGGATTTGACCGCTTTCAGCTCGCCGGACTCGCGTTGCTTTGCCTCAAGAATGAGACAAGGGAAGAGACCGAAAAGGACCTGCAGACGCTGATCTCGGCGTCGATGAATGACGAGCGAGAGAGGGTTCGGCGCGAAAGGCTTCTGAGTCATCTACAATCGACCGACAAAGCGGAGCCAATTGAATTGGCGAAGTACACCCTGGACCGTGAGCACAGTTTCGCTCAAACGGGTTCTGAGTCAAAAGCGATTCGAGCTGGCAGTCGTCCAACTGCCGGAAAAGTCTCTTCAATAGCAAATGAAAAATGACAAATGGAAAATGGAAGATAGAATCACCAACTAAGAAACCTTCCTCTTCTCCGGCGCGGGGTTGACCTGTCGGTCGATCATTCGGTACAGCGTCTTGCGATCTACGCCCATTACCTGAGCCGCACGAGACTTGTTTCCTCCTACAGCGCTCAACACCCGTAAGAGGTAGCTTGACTCGAGCTGATCCAGCGTAGGCATTTCGCCCTCGGGGATAATATCGTTCATCACTGACGCGACCCTCGGCGTCGACACGAACTCTGGCGGAAGGTCTTCGATTCTGATGATGCCACTGCTCAACGCGGCTAGCCGCTGCATCAGGTGCTTCAGCTCGCGGATATTGCCGGGCCAGGCGTATCGCTCCAGCGCGAGCAACGCATCCTTGGTTATCGACAAGCGTCGTACGGCGGCGCCGTATTGCGCCAGAAACGCCAGCGCCATCGGACGAACGTCCTCTCGGCGATCTCTTAACGGCGGAAGCATGATCGAAACGCCCTGAAGACGGTAAAGCAGATCCTGTCGGAAGAGTCCCTGGTCAACCATCGCCTGCGGATCGCGATTGGTAGCCGACAACACTCGAACGTTCACGCGCTTCTTGGTGTTGGTGCCAAGCGGCCGAAACTCGCCCTCTTGTAATACACGAAGCAGCTTCACTTGAAACGACGGGCTTGTCTCGGTCATTTCATCCAGCAAGAGCGTTCCGCCATCGGCCTCTTCAAATAGTCCGCGACGCGCATTTTCAGCTCCGGTGAACGCGCCCCGCGTGTGGCCGAACAACTCAGACTCCAGCAGTGTGTCTGGGAGCGCTCCGCAGTTGACGGCTACGAAGGGCCTTTCGGCGCGCGGACTCCTGCGGTGTATGAGGCGCGCGATTAACTCCTTGCCCGTTCCGGACTCGCCTCGAATCATTACCGGCAGATCGGTGGCTGCTACGCGGGCGGCGGTCTTGACGACGTCGATCATCGCGGGACTGCTTCCGAGTATTTCCTGCTGCGGTGTGCTTGAGGTCTCAATTGCCACAAGTTTACTTGGATAGCGGCGCTGCTCGACCGCCGAAGCGATCGCTTGAAGGACGCCGATCGAGAATGGTTTACAAATATAATCATTCGCACCGCGCTGGACTGCTTCTATGGCGGCCTCAACGGACGCCTGGCCGGTCATCAGAACAATCTCCGCCTCCGACCGCAGCGTTCCGCGAAAGCCCTTGAGGACCTCGAACCCGCTCATTCCGTCCATCACCACATCACAAAAGATAAGATCGAACTCGAACTCGCCGCCCAGATCCAGCCCGTGCCTTCCGTTGGCTGCGACCCAAACCTGGTAGCCCTGCTCCATCATCGCGGCCTTCACCAGTTCGCGAACACCTTCTTCGTCGTCGACGACTAGTATTTTCATAGCATCCTCACTCGGAGACTCCGAACATGATGAGGAGCGCAAGCTCTGTGCCGTTTCGTCTGACATATCAAATCTCCATTCAGATAGAGTTAGTCACGAATGTGTCCGATCGCAGCGGGGACAAATGCCACTTAGGCCATGGGTCGATGTCGCCAAAGTCCGCACCGCCCGATGGAGGTCCGTCTTCAGAATCAAATCAGCCCAAGCCTTCGCGCCGGAGGCAAAGCTCAGGTAATCACGCGAAACAAGCGCCAAAAAGACATGCTGGGGATCATGCCGGGTCGTGGCACAGATTGGGGAAGTTCCTTAAAACAGTTCATTCTATGCAATTGCAACCTCGGTATCAATAGCTTTCTGTGGATACTTGAAGCAGAAGACGGGGTTGCCCAGCGTCAAGGACCTGAGGGAAGGAAAGTGTGGCGAGTTGGCCATCGGGTTGTGCACCAGCCAGATTGAACTCACGCACGTCAAACCAATGGCATTACCTGAACCGGTACTCTGTCTTTCTATTGAAGACTACGTTACTGCTATGCTAGCTTGACGCAGAGGGTCGCCCGTTCAGAAGTGTCGCGGTTGTTTCGTTCTTCTCATGCTCTAAGAGGCTTTTATTCGTCTGGATTCTGACCGCGGGAACCAGAATTGATAGCTGCCACCCGGCCCATTCAGATGTGGCTGGCGGAAAGAGCAGCCGGTTTTTCTTTTCGCTGATGTAGTGGGAGGTTGGAGCTTGAAAGCTCCGGCATAGTTTGAGCAAAGAAACCGTTAGGAAAGCCAGGTCCTCACCGGGTGAGTTAGATCCCGATAACTCTCTCGCGGTGTGGCTGCGTCTTCAGAAATCGCTCGCCGAGAAGAATGGAATCACCCTCACTACGCTCAGTCGTGACGGTGCGGTGATAGGCCGTATCGAGAATGACACCAGCATCTGCCGGGCAATGCGAGTTTCTGCCGAGAAGGGTCCGTTGTGCGCGGCTGATTGCGGGGCTGCCTACAGCAAGGCGGTCGCCGCAGACAAGCAGTTCGATTTCACCTGTCACGCCGGCCTACGATGTTTTGCCATCCCGGTGGCCATAGACCAGAAACAGTTGGTCATACTGGGAGGAAGGTCGTTTGCGAACACCAGCGAGTACACCGAGTTCCTGCGCGGGTACGGCGATATGGCAGCCGTCGAGAGCGGTGACTGCCTCAAGAACATTAAGTTCATCGACGCTCGGGAGCTGGCAGAGGCCGCAAATCTCGTAGGCTCGACCGCTTCATACCACTTTCAGAATGCCCGAAAGTCTGTATCGCAGCCGGTCGACGTCGCCGCAGGATCCGCGACTCTGGTAAATGCGCAACTCGAGATCGTCCGGCTCACCGATCAGCTTGAAAGCAGGAGACGATCAATCGGGCAGTTCTATGAGTTTCTTCGGGGCGTATCGTCCACGCTTGACTCCCAGAAGGTCTATCATTCGCTGCTCGAAAAATTCAGCGAGATGATGAAAGCCGAGCGCAGTTCGCTGATGATTCTGAACCAGGAATCCAACGAGCTTGCCCTGGAAGCGGTTCTGGGAGCTGATCCGGAGGCTGGCGGACCGGTTCGGTTGAAGCTTGGCGCCCCAATCGCCGGAGCGGTGCTGGCCAGCGGACTTCCGCTGGTAGTGCGTGATGCCGATACCGATTCACGAATCCCTCACCGCAGACCGGGGCGCTACAAGACCAGATCATTCATCAGCTATCCGATTACTCTGGGACTGCGCAAAATTGGCGTGATCAATCTGACGGACCGAGCCGACGGCGTTCCTTTCGAGAACGACGACCTGATGATGCTCGAGATGATTGCGCCTCACCTGGCGCTGATGATCGACCGCACAGAGTGGGCAAAAAAGGCCGAAACGTTTCAACAGATGTCCTTGACCGATCCCCTCACTGGATTGCCAAATCGGCGCTACCTTCAGGACAGGCTGTTTGAGGAAGTGGAGCGGTCCAAGCGCTACAACACGCCCCTGTCTTTCATGATCATCGACGTAGATCGGTTCAAGACTTACAACGACATTTACGGACACACAAATGCGGACCGTGTGTTGGTCAAGACTGCTCAGCTGCTTCGTGGTTCGCTTCGCGCGATTGATATGTCTGCGAGATTCGCTGGAGATGAGTTCTGCATCGTGCTGCCCGAAACGGAGCTCGGCGACGCCGCGCGCATAGCCGAGCGATTGCGCAAAGGTATTTGCGACACGGAGTACAGAACAGAGCAGGGGGATCTGATGGGACAGGTGACCATCAGCACGGGGATTTCCTCGTTCAGCCGCTCGCGTCAAAGCCCTCTTGCGATCATGGAGACCGCCGACCGGGCTCTCTATCAAGCAAAAACGCTCGGCCGCAACTGCGTGGCGGTCTATGAAGATGTGCACGCGGCTGATTAAGGTACGTGCTTGAACATGATGACTGAATCCAACTCCAGACAGATTCTGAGCCATCTCTCCGATGATGACTTCGCCGACCGAGAGGTTGAGTTGGCCGGAGTCTGGGCCCTGGCGCGAACCGGTCCTGAAGCGCGAGCACACGGTTCGGTTTCCAATGTGCTCTTGCTCGGTGCGCCGAGAGCCGGCAAGACTGAGATCCTTCGGAAGAGTTTTGACCGCATCTTCAACGAGGGCGGCGAGGCTCTGCCTTTCTATTACGCGCTTCGAAGTTCCTGCCTCGATCCCGAAGCGTTCGCGCACGATTATTTCTCGCATTGTCTTGCGCAATTCGTTGCGTTCAGACGCAATGATCCGACGCTGATTGCTGTTGCTGACGAGCCGCTGGTTGTGCTCAATCGAGCCGCCCCGGCCGAAGACTACGTCTTCGTGAGGTCGATGGTCGATTCGTTTGCGCGGGCCTTGCAATCGGGCAACACCGATTCGCTGTTGCGCGTCGCTCTCTCAGCTCCGTCCACCGCGGCCACGCACGCTGGACTCAACCCGCTGGTGATGATTGATAACTGGCACCTGATTGCAGCGACCGAGCTTCACACCCGGTTCATTCGAAGTTTGGGCGCCGGCTGGACCTGGGAAAAACGAGTAACAGCGTATGTGCTTACAGGCCTGCGCCGGCTGGTGACCGAACTGATCCCGCCAGATCAGGCAATGTTTGACCGAATCGAAGTGGTTAAGGTTGAGCGAATCAGCGACGATACTGTGGAAAAGCTCACGCGCCGCCAGGCCGCCCTGCTCGGCATCGAAACAACCGACTCGACGATCGAGTTGATGACTCAGCAACTCAATTGTGACTTCTTTTACACACGCGCGATCCTGACCGCGGCGGCTTCGCGTGGCTTGTCGCTTAAGTCTTTCATTGAGTTCGAGCGGCTCTACACGATCGAAGTTCTGAGCGGGCGGATCGGTCACTACCTCGACGCGCTGATACGCGACGTGGCCCAGGACTCTCGCGCAGGCCGCGCGGTGCTCGAAGCTCTCGCGCTCGTCGGCGAAGCCGGCAGACCCGTTCCTATCGACGCGGTGACCGAACGCATGGGCGAGCATACCTCTGATAACCATGCGTTGCTCCGCCGAATGGATTCACGCGAGATGCTCGACATAAGCTACGGTTTCGTGACGGCGTCCGCCGACCCGGTGCTGGCGGATTACGCGCGCGCGAAGTATCGGAGCGAGGTTGGCGGCGCGGTCAGACCGGTGGCAGGCGAAGAGCTGCTCAGCGAGAAGCTCAAACACTCATATCGCCTGATGATGTCTCGTTACAATCGTGAGATTGAATCGCAGCTCGTCGAGCTGCTGTCAGGCTTCGATTTTCAAAGCGTTCCCGCCAGCTTGTTCGATCACGTTGCCTATGACGATCGTTATCGCGGGATGAGCCGTGTGCAGGTGCGGCGGGCGTTGGATGACGAGGAGGAGAGAGTCCGACTCCCGCAAATCGTGCTCGTTCACGACGTCGGGTCGGGTGAAGAACCAGGTGTGAACTGGCGACTGTTCACGGCCACCGGTTTCGAGGGAGGCATCTACACCGAAGCCAATGAGGTGTTGTGGGTAATCGCGCTGATAAACTCTAAGGAGCCGCTCGATGTTGAGACGCTCGGCCGAATCGATCAGCGGGTCGATCCGGGGTTGCGCGGGCAGAGAGCGAAGTCCGGGACGATGCCGCACGCGGTTCGCTGGTACATCAGCAAGGAAGGTTTCTCGGCAGTCGCCTCCGAACGGTTATCAATCTTACACGCGTACCGCTCGACTTATTCGCATCTCGATTTGATTCAGGACT
>DATLWF010000663.1:0-5024 GCA_035576605.1 Blastocatellia bacterium
GTAGTCCGTGGGCCGTCGTCCGCAGTGAATGGCCGACGCCTTTGGAGCGGAACATTCCAGAAACTCTTATGGTTGCCGGCATTCCTGGTTTATACTCATCCGCAACAACCGTTCACGTTCAGGAGGGGTCGGATATGAGCAATTTCCGGTCGCAGCAGACACTACACCTCTTATTTGTCCTTGTCGCATTAGCATTGATTTTGGCAGCGCCGGCGTTACTCAGCGCTCAAAACCGCAAACCAATTCCTTCGACCACGCCCAAGCCGCCGTCTTCGGATTCAGCAACCACGTCGACACCCAACTTCCGCACCGCGGAACAGGCCACGCTCGAGATGTCAATTCTGATGTCCAGAAGAATCTCGATAGCAGACCTGGAACGAGAAAGACATCGGCTAGCTTCCCAGCTGGCTCAGGATCTTGAGCAGCTTGGGCAGATCAATGCCCAGCAGATAGTTCCGCTGACGTCGCTAGAGTCGCTGGACTACAGGAATCTAGCGCAAGCGTCAGCAGAGATAAGGGCCCACGCAACGAGAATCAAGTTCTATAGTCCACTCGGGCTGAATGACAAGACGGGCACGAAGATCCGATTTGAAGCGGACGCCAGCCAGCTCGGCGCAATGCTGCCTCAACTGAGCCGCGCGATCACCAGCTTTCTCGGCAGCCCTGTGTTCCGCGTCAGCGCTCCAAATGATGCCGAGCTTCGTTCTGTTGCGGCTCACGATCTCGAGGGAATCATCAAACTCAGCGACACGATCAACAAGATCGCCAAGCGGTTGAGTAAACCGGTGGTCACAAGTAGATGACCGTCTGATCACACGGAATAGCCGAGTGCTCCACTGAGACAGGCTGACCTGTACCGTAATCACATACGTCAGGCTGGGGAATTAAACTCGCCGGTCTCCTCAGGAACCCGTAAGGCCCTTTCCCTTTCAACAACCCTGGTCAAAAACCCAGGTGTCAGGCCGACAGCACCTCAACCGTCTAGCTGAGTGGCTTTCGAGCGGCTCTTACCCGATGTTAGAATGCGCTCACAAGAGAGGACGCATGGCAAACGGGTCAGGAGCGGGAGCCGAGCTTGATAGAGACTGGCTCGACAACCTGAGCGACGAGGAGCTCGTGGACACCTTCCTCTCGCGTTCGGAGAACGACCGCCGCGCCGCGCATCTGTGCTTCGAAGTAATCATCGCTCGTTACCACTGGCTGATTAATCACGTCGTGCGCAACTCGCGATATCGCTTTCCGGCGTGGGATTCGGCTGACGATGTGATCTCCCGAGTGGTCTTTAAAGTCTATCGGGGACTCGCGCAATGGCGGAGGGAGGGGAAGCTTTCCAGCTTCGTCGCTCGGATTGCTTCAAGCGAGATGATTGATACACTTCGGCGGGTCGGTCGCGATAAGTCATGGAACCCGCGCCAATCTCCGGCTGATCCTGATTCGGATGCGCCGTCTCCAGTTGAGACTGCGCCTTCAAAAGAGCCTTCGCCTGAGGCGCAATTGGTCGCGCGCGAGCAACGCGAGATTGTGGACAGCTTGCTCGCCGACGTTTGCCGCGATTGGAAGGACAGCGTCATCGTGAACGAGTATATAATCGGCAATCAGAGCGGCAAGGAGATAGCCGAGAAGTACGAGATCTCAGAAGATCTCGTTTACCAGCGCGCCAGACGTCTGAGAGTGCGATTGGTCAAATGGCTGAATGAGCGAGGCATCACTTCGGCCCACTCGCTGCTGACCGAGCTCGCGGCGAAATGATGCCGTTCTAACGAGGAGGGTTCACGATTTGAACAAGCAGGGCTTCACAGTAGAACTTACTGAAGTACCGGGCCACGACCACAACTACTATGGCGTTGCTCAGAAGATCAATCAAAGCCCGTGGGAGTTTCTTAAGAAGCTCCAGTTGAATGAGGATCGCCTGTACGAGCAATACAAATTGGAATAAGTGAGCGAGAAATAACCCAGGAAAGTAACGAGGTTTCCCGCGTTCAGGAAATAAGATGGTGAAAAAGTCAGCACATCCGGACATCGAGTTGTTCGAGTACCTGAGCGGCGGCCTCGACACGAAGGCCGCACAGGTAATCGAAGCGCATCTGTCCGTATGCGCCGAGTGCGCTTCGGTTGCCGGCTTGGTTCGCGGGCTAAAGACATCGGCTTCAGAACGGGACCGGGAAGGTCAATCTCAAGCCTCGGATCTCAGGTCTCAAACCTCCGGACAGCATCCGGACATCAGCGAGCTAGCGTCATTCTTTTATGCCAAATCGCGGCGCGCAGAGAGCTCGATTGTGGCGAGCCATCTGGCGCAATGCAGTTCTTGCGGCGAGGCAATCGCACAGTACGCTCGCGCCGAGCACGCGGCGGCTGACTACAAGCCTGCGAAAGACTCCGCCGGCGAAGTGCCCGCAAGAGCATGGGAGATGATTCGCGACTGGGAAGACAGCAGCTTCGCGAAGCTCAAGCCCGCAACCGAGGTGCTAGGCCAGGAACTGCTAACGCGGTTAGCCCGCATCCTGAACGAGCGAGCGCAAGAGGTCCGTGCTCTGGGCCCCGAAGTTTCCGGGTCACAGAACATTCATGGAAAGGGGGATGCCGGGCGGGTCCCGGTACTCGTTGTCAGCCGTTCAGGCGAAGTGCGCAGCGTGGAGCTCTTCCAGCAGGTAGTTGATTCGACCGGTGCAACAGTCCTGAGGCACGCGGAAGGTTCGGCGCGCTTCGACAATAAGCCCCTGCACGCACTGTTCGAGTTTGGGGAGAAGGACTCGTTCGTTGTTTCAAATGTGATCCACCACGACACCATTCGATTACAGAAGACCCGAGCGGAAGAAGTGTCTCGCCGCGCGGATTACATCATCATCGAGGACTAAACACCGAAGATGAGAAAAGGCGCGCGGCCGCGGCAATAAAGAGTGGATCAAAGGGGAAGTAGTTTAGCTCAAATCCGATCGGCGTCGCGGTACTGGCTCAACTATTGCTTGGCGGTCGAAGCGTTCTTGCTGGTTATCACTCTCTCGATCGAGTAGATCGGCTTCCCTTGCGACTCGAAGTAAGTCCGGCTCAGCATCTCTCCGATCAAGCCGGACGACACCAGCTGGACTCCCGCCAGTATCAGCACCGCTCCAAGAAGCATCAACGGTCCGTGCTGGTCAAACAGCGCAGTTCCGTAAATCGCCTTATCGACAATCAACCAGACATTGATCAGGAATCCGAGCGTGGTACTCAGCAGACCAATCGGTCCGAAAAAGTGCAACGGCCGAGTTACGTATTTGAGAAGAAACCGAATCGTCAGGAGATCAAACAACACTCGGACCGTCCGCGAAAGCCCATAGTGAGAGCGCCCACCCGGCCGCTCAATGTTCTTGATGGGTACTTCTACAATCGTCGCGCCGTTCCACGATGCAAGCGCCGGAATGAAGCGATGCATCTCCCCGTATAGCCTGATTTGCTTGATCGTATCCTTGCGATAGATCTTGAACGTCGTGCCGAAGTCGTGAATGTTGACGCCCGACAGCTTCGACATCAGCCAGTTCGCCACCCGCGACGGCGCGCGACGCAGCAGAAAGTTGTCCACGCGCTTCTTGCGCCAGCCGCTGACGATGTCGCACTCGGTCTCCTCGAAGGCCGCAAGCATCTGTGGAATGTCGGCCGGATCATGCTGCAGGTCCCCATCCATCGAGATGATCACGTCGCCCTCGGCATAGTCGAAGCCGGCCGCGAGCGCGACGGTTTGCCCATAGTTTCGCTTCAATCTAATCGCCACGACTCGCGGGTCGCTCTTCACAATCTCATTCAACACTTGAGGGGTTGAGTCCGTGCTGTGGTCGTCAATGAAGATGAACTCGACCGGCTCATAGCGGTTGGTCATCACCGCCGAGAGCTGTTGATACAACTCGCGCGCGCTGTCTTGCTCGTTGTGAAACGGGACTACGACCGAGTATTTCGGGTTCTCGCCTTCATTCACATACATCTTCACAACAGCTCCCGGTAGGTGATCAGGTCGATTCCCTGCTCCTTAGCAAATAGCCTCAGGCTCGGGTCGCTTAACGCTTCAAGCTCACGCTCTCGCTCGCGCTTTAGCCGCGTGCGCGCGCGCTCGAGGTCGTCATCGTATACGCCCGGATGGCACATCAACTCAGCCGTGCCTTCTGCCAGGGACTCCATCATACTTCGAATCGCTGCGCTGTCCAGCATACCCGTCAGCTTGACGCCGAAAAATCTGTCCGGTGTCTTGAGCCCATTCCCCCGTACGAGCCTCTTGAATTGTATCGCACCCGGTTGAATCGCGGTGGACAAGGCGTACTGTTTGAGATAGCCCCATTTTGACAGATCGCTTCGTCTCGCACGAGTGAACACGCTTTCGAAGGGGTTTCGCACACACTTGATGCCGAAGTCGACGGCCACTCGCGCAAGAGCGTTCATAACCTGAGGGTGAGTATGCGAGTGTTTGTGCGTGTCGAGATGCGTGGGCTTAATGCCGGTGAGCATTACGCGCTCGAGCTGCGAGCGAAACTCGCGCACGATCTCATCGGTTGAGACTGATCCCCGCGCGAGCTTGATCACCAACTGCGTAAGCGTCGCCGGCAGGACCCCCTCGCCGTCCACCAGCGAGCGGACCTCCGAAGGTCGAGCGACTGGCCGCCCGCCAACAACCGCCAGGTGACACCCGACTCCGAGACCGGGATTTGCGCGAGCCAACTCAACGGCGTCTTCAAAAGCGTCGCCATTAGCCATGATAGTAGTGCTGGTGACGATGCCCGTCTTATAGGCGCGCAGTATGCCGACGTTAACTCCTCGAGTGAATCCGAAGTCATCTGCGTTGACGATCAGTCTTTTCATCAGCAAAACCGGGATATATTATCCCGCACCTGTACGGGCGTCCCTCCGCGGGCCGCCTCTCCTCACATGCAAACCATCGTACCTTAGCGAGCGCCCGCGGAGGGACGCCCGTACAGCTTCTCAGCTACTGATCGCCCGTCGCATAGACCCGTGAGGCCGCGGCGCCTTCATAGACGCTAGCCTGCACTATCGGAAAGTTC
>DATLWF010000664.1:0-4215 GCA_035576605.1 Blastocatellia bacterium
TATCTTCGATGCCTTGGTCTTGAATTCGCCGAGAGGAACTATTCCTTCTGATACATTTATGTCTCGCATCTTTTGACCTTTTGATAGATTTGAATTCAGCACAGCGTTTCAAGAGATGCGCGAGCGCCACGAGTTCTTCCAGTCCGTAGCAGAAGCCATAGCCGACAGTGAAACAGGCCGCGTCTTAGATCACAAAAAGGTCCGGCGTTGGCTTGAGAGTTGGGGTACGGATCAAGAGAAGGCAGCGCCGAAATGAAACCGGTATGGGTGCGGGCCGCCGTCCGTGATCTTGCCAGCGCTCGGGAATATATCGCCCGTTTTAACCCCGACGCCGCTCGCGAAATCGCTCTGCGCATCGTGGACGCGAGTGAGCGAATCATTCAGTTCCCGGAGAGTGTCCGCACCGGAAGAATGAAGGGCACTCGTGAACTGGTTGTATCTGGAACGCAATACCTGATTGTATATCGCTTGAAGAAAACCGCGATTCATTTCCTGAGGGTCCTCTACGGGCGTCAAGAATGGCCGGCTGTTAAGAAATGAGAGATTGTCGGCGCTTTATCTGGTGGAGGTTTACCCACCGGTGTTTTGGTGCCGGTAACTGGAATATCTTCGACCTGTTGGTGCTGTCGGAGGGGACAGTGACGAGCACGTACGTAATTCAGCCTCCGATAGAGAATTGACGGCGGCAAATTAGCAAGTGAGGTGTCGAATGCAGCGCATAGCTATGATGGCCGGTAGTGTTAGAAGTGGAAGAGTGAAGAAAACATCAATCACCTCCGTCTAAGGGTTGGACGCGAAGATAAGCTTCGAGTCGCCAACTCTGAAATTCAATGAAACTGGAGGTTTCAATATGCGCCGAAAGATGCTTCGTTCGATTTCGCTAACTCTAACTTCAATGCTGTCCCTGATGGTTTTCCAGCAAGCCGCGTTTGCCGGTCCGCCTCTGATTTGTCATCCCTTCGACATAGGCAATGCACGCTCGCTGCCCTGGAGCGGACCCGTGTGGAGCCGCATCGACAAAGACTACAACATCAACCGCCTGGTCGAAGATACGCTGGGCTTGCTCACGCCGAACACGCCGGTGCTGGTGAGGATGGAAACGCTTCGCAGGGCGACCGTGTATTGCTTGATGCCCACAGCTGATCGAACGGTGACTTCCCCGGTGAAGGACGCCGCCATTGCACGCGACTTGCTATCGAGTTTGCAGGACCGAATTCCCAATCCCGGAATCAAGTCGGACAAGCGGACGACTGCGATGGCGCTGTTTGACTACGGGTACCTGGTTGAGAGCTACAAACAAGCGGGCGACGGCTCACAAGGTCCGAAGCTTGCCGGTGGCGTTGACGGCTGCGGGTTGATGGTCCAGGCGATTGCTCTCGGTGGAGGCGATCCCGCGATGGAATTCGCCGCAGCTCTTGCGAAGTGGGATAGGACAGGCAGTCATATTGCGCACCTTCAAAAAGCGGCAGCCGGCGCGCCGGAAGGTTCACTGCTCGCACGGAACCTGCTTTCGCATTTCAGCAACATGGGCAAGACGATTGGGGAGCTTCGAGCAAACATCGCGAAGAATTAGAAGTCAGTGGTCAGTTGTCAGTGGTCAGTTGTCAGTGGTCAGTGGATATAAGCGAGTCCGGTAGTTGGGCCGCGTAGCGGCCGCCTATCGATAGGGAGTGCTGGCACAGTACGGGCCGCGTAGCGGCCGCCTATCGATAGGGAATGCTGGCACAGTCCGGGCCGCGTAGCGGCTACCTGATCCGCGCACTGCCCTGTCAACAGGTGGCCGCTACGCGGCCCGGACTGTGATGCCAGCACCGCCTCTATCGATAGGTCACCGCTACGCGGTGTATCCCAGTCAATGCCAGCGGGTGGGATTTCTAATTTTTCACCGCGCGAACTAACCGCCCTCTGCCACTTCAATCTTGATCACCGATTGGCGATGACCTTCGATGTGACGCGCCGGGTGATTCGAATTGCAAGTCCAGATGCTTCCATCCTTGGCAAACTCAAGCTCGCGAGTGTAGGTCACCCGCGTCGGCATCGGAATCACCGTCAGTTTTTCCGTCTTCGGATCGAACCTCATCAACGTGTCACTGCCCGCGCCACAGATCCAAACTTGTCCCGTCCGCCGATCGACGTTTATCGCGTAGGGAATGTCGTCTCCCTTGCCCGGAAGCGGATAGACTTTCCACTTATCTTTCTTTGGATCGTAACTGCAGAAGTCGCCGCTGCCGTAGCCCGGTATCCACACAACCCCGTCGCCCGCTACCTCGAGCCGTCTCGGACCGTAGACCGGCGGCTTCCACTCAGTGATCTTGCCCGTAGCCGGGTCGATCACTCCGACTCGCTGGCCGTTGAGTTTCGTGTACCAAACCTTACCGTCAGGCGCGATGTCGATACCGTATGGAGTGATTCCTCCGGTCTCGCCCATCGTCGGCACATTCGACGCCTGCTCGGGTTTGAGCAGTTGATACTGTTTGATCTTGAGCGTCGCGGGATCGAGCCGGAAGATCGCGTTCATCGCGGCATCGGTGTACCAGCAGATGCCGTTCTGATCGAAGCGCAATGTGTGCGGGTAGCCGCCTCGCTTGCCGCCTTCGCCGCTCTCGATCAATAGAAACTCTTTCGTCTTCGGATCGAAGCGGGCCATCTTGCCGCCGAGCGCCAACGTGATCCACATATCGCCGTTGGGAGCCTTCTCAATCGAATGCGGTCCCTGGAGAGGATAGTCGCCCGAGCCGTCCTTCACCCCGCCGGGAATCGAGTAAGACTTTCGCTCGCCGGTCTTCGGATCGAGCGTGCGGAGCGCGTCGTGCACCATATCGACAAGATAGATCAATCCGTCATCGCCAATTTCGAGGTCGTGCATCAGCGCGCTGTTCTCGTGCCCGACGGGCCACTCGGTGATGACGACGTTGAGGGCGTCGCCCGATGGAGCCGGCGGCGGCGTGTAAGCGGGCCAGTTGGCTTCCGCGCCTTGTTTGTAGGTCTCGTACAACATCCCGGGTAGTGTTTGCTGAGTCTCTTTATGAAGCAGGCGGAAGGCGCCGAGTCCGATGCGGCTCGACATCACGTCACGAACCATGACGTCCCAGTCGGCTTTTTGTTTGGGAGCACGAAAGCCTTCGGTGCCGACTTGATGGCAGTAAGCGCAAGCCATTCTGAAATTCAATCGCGCCTCGTCATTCGGCCATTTGATCAGGCGAATGCGGTCCACGCTTGTTTCCTGCATCTTCGGATTGGCCGCCGGTCTGAGACGAAATGCGACGGGTGCGCTGCTTCCTGATTTGTAAGCGACATTCGCCAATTCATCCTCGAAGCCGGGCAATCGCGCTCGCAGCTTGTAGTCGCGACTGGTCAGCCCCGGCAGTTTGAAGCGCCCCCCTTCTTTTGTGAAGACCGTTATCGTCTTGTCTTCGACTGCATCGAAGGCGGTGATCATCACGCCGGAGAGCGACTTCTTCTGCTGGTCGGTTACGGTGCCGGCGATCGAGTAGTTGTTCGGTGAACTGCCGGTCGTCGAGGGTATAACGAGACTCAGTAAGAACAAACTGAAGGCAAGGAGTAGAGACTTTTTGAGCGGCATGGTGGGTTGCTCCTTCGAGAAGAGTTGCGGTGACATCGTATGGCGGTGGCGAAGGCGAGTCAAGAGGATGGGCAGACCAGGCTGGCAGCGGGCCGCACGTAAGTGACTACCTCAAGCTTACGAGGGAGCGAAGAAGACCGCAGCCTTCAGTTTCTCGATAGGGCTGCTGGTCGCCGAGGACGGCTCGATCACCGATGTGGTGCCGGATACAGCATCAGCGCTGGCAGGCATAGGTCCCGGCATGAAGATTACCGCTGTGAACGGGCGACGCTACTCGCTGCAGATCTTGCGCGAGGCGGTACGCGCGGCGAAGTCGATCTCAGAACCGATCGAGTTGCTGATCGAAAACGGTGAGATGGTGAAGACCTACAAGGTGGACGACGGCGAGCGATTCCCTCATCTCGAGCGTGATGGGTCAAAGCCGCACCTGCTGGAACAGATAACAAGGGGATTGATTTCGTTGAGACAACGGGTCAATGGATCAATGAATCAATAAGTCAATCTTTCACTGGGGTCGCCTCCCGAACTGTTGGCCACCGCCTCGGCCGCCGCCGAAGCCGTTGTTCGGTGAATCTATCGGCGCCACCCCAAGCACCCCTCTAACCACTGTGAGCCGCACAAGGATTCTCGGT
>DATLWF010000665.1:0-10557 GCA_035576605.1 Blastocatellia bacterium
AGATCTTGTTGCGTTCAAGCTCGAGTCGCTGACCCGGATGGAACTTGACTACACGGAAGGGTCCGGTTCCCACCGAGCCGTCCTGCCAGCTCGCACCGAACTGGTCGTTACCCTCGGGGACAATGGCAGATCCGGCGTAAGACACGAGGGCAGGGAATAGTGAAACGGGCTCATCGAGCTCGATGGTGAATTCACTGGCCGACTGAATGCGAAATCCAGCCAGGTCTGCTGCTTCTCCGTTGAGCAGTGCTTTCGCCCCTCGGATCGAGGAATAGAACCACCGGCACTCGCTGTCGTGGTTTTGCAGCAGGTGCTCGAAGGAGTACCGGACGTCTCGCGCGGTCAGTCTGCGGCCGTCGTGGAAACGAACATCATCGCGCAGACGGAAGCGATATCTCCTGGCGCCTTCCTCCGCCACGAATTCCGCCGCTAGCCAGGGAACAATTCTGCCACCCACGTCGCGGGTCAGCGTCTCGAAGACACTTGGAAGGACCTCTACTTCCTCGGTCGTGGCTGACCG
Source organism: Blastocatellia bacterium (assembly GCA_035576605.1). GTDB lineage: Bacteria > Acidobacteriota > Blastocatellia > UBA7656 > UBA7656 > Onstottus_A. The sequence continues at coordinate 521 of DATLWF010000665.1, forward strand.
TGAAGGATCGAGACTAATCACCACCCCCGCTATGGGGATCTGGATGATTCCACCACTCATCGGGCGACTCTCCGTCGCCGCGGTTGCCGACTCCACCTTGGCCAGTTCTGAGTAGTTCACGTAAGGAGCGCTGCCCTGCAGCTTGAGCCCGCGAACTTTGGGGCTTACCAGGCGGTGATCAATGTCATGGAAAAGTGGAAGGATGGCGCCCGATTCCAGAAGATGATTCTCGTACTGCCGGTAAAGGGACGCTCTGACGCTGGGCCGGCTCTCGGCGCGAGCTTCTTCCAGAATCTGATCGCCTTTAGCAGAAGCGACATAGTTGCGATAGAGGCCAACCCGCGAGTGAAACAGACTGTGAGTGAAATTATCGGGATCGTCGTAGTCGGCATTCCAGCGACCAATTCGAAGATCGAGTCCCTCATTGTGTTGGTCGGCCTCCAGGTAAGACGACATGGTGGTTGTCGCGATCTCCACTTCCACTCCGAGGTCCGACCAGATCGAGAACAAGGTTCTCAGCAGGGATCCATACCGATCCTGCAGTAATGGATGCACCGAAGCCCGGAGGCGGATAGGCGCACTCAGGCCGGCCGCACGCAACATATCGAGCGCCTCTTCGCGTGAGAGCAGATGGCGTCTCCTTCCAGGATCGTAGCCGAGCATTCCGGGTGGAATCAGGCAGACCGCGGGTTGCGAGAATCGGCCGAGCGTTTGCCACACGAGATCGTGTGTACGTACGACGCCCGAAAGCGCGCGTCGGAGAGTCAGGTTCTGTGCAATTGGGCCGGTGACCGAATTGAACATCACGAAATAAGTGTTCTTGCGCGGCGCTTCCACGAGTCCCCCGCGGAAGCGAGGGTCTCGCAGGAATTCTTCCAGGTCTTGAGGCGACAGGTCGCGCGCCAGATCGATCTCACCCGAGCGCACCCCGGAGGCAATTGCTGCGGCGCTCAGTCCGTGCCGAAACTCGATCGCGTCGAGCGCGGCTGGGGCGCCCTTCCAATACTCCTGATTGCATTCAAGTGTGATGCGGCCACTCTCGTACGATGCAAGGCGGAAGGGACCTGTGCCTGTGGAAAGCCCGCCGGCTTTGTTGTTTTCGGAACTTGCGCGGGTGATGCCGGTCTTGTAATCGGCCAGCAGCGCCGGGTAGATCGAAAGCGACTCGTCAAGGTGAATCCCAAGCTTATAGTTCGAATGAACTACCATTCCCGCCAGATCACTTGCGTGATGCTCGGTGTATTCTCGAACGCCGTGGATCGCCGACATCGCAGCCGGCAGTTCTTGAGAGGCGTGGCGGATCGCTTGCTCGAATGATTGCTTGACATCCCCCGCGGTGAGCGAATGACCATCCTGGAAGCGGATATTGTCGCGCAACGTGAGCACGAACGATTTTCCTTCATTGTCCACCTCCCATCTCTCGCAGAGGCCCGGGACAAGATTGCCATCCTGATCCGTCGCCAACAGAGTCTCGAACACGTTGGTAAGAATCTCTGCATCTTCTACCAGCTCCATGTTGATGGGTTCGCGCGCCTGAACGGGGTTGGCGATCGCCACGACGAGTCGTCCGCCACGTGGGATATCTTCCTGCGTATCGGCCTCTTTCAACCCCGGAGCGAGCTTCGCTGCCTCTTCCAGATATTCATTCGCCTTCTCATACTCACCACGAAAATTGGCGAGTGTCGCAGCCAGCGAGAGTAGATGTCTGAGGTTCTCAGCATCCCCGGCATTTCTGGCCGCCTCAATCCCACGAGGCGCCCACCGTGTTGTCTCTTCGACCCTCCGGGCTTGCCAGGCTGTTTCGGTTGCCAGCAAGAGCGCAGCCAAAGCACGCTGCGGTTGCATTTCGCGATCGAAGATCTTGACCGCCGCTTCTGCTTCCTTCAGCGCTCCGTCGACCTCACCCGCCATCCGATGCGCCTGGGCCAACAGCAGCCGCGCTTCGCCCTCGGTTGATCGGGGCCCTTCCCATTCTTCGTCCAGGAATTCGAGCGCGGTCTTCGCAGAGCGGGTGGCCTCTTCCGCGCTGAAGGCGTCGAGAGCGGACTTCGCGAGGCGCAGGCCATACTCGACCGTTTTGTCCGGAACGTCCCCTTGAGAAAAATGATAGACCAATCTGGGGTAGACGCGCTCGAGTCGTCCGCGATGACGCTTCTCTATGTGCTCGGCATACTTGCGATGAAGCGATCTCCGCTTGCGGCGCGAGATTCGCGCATAGAGAACGTCGCGAACAACAGCGCTGGAGAAGGTCAGGCGATCGCCGCGCGACTCGCGCTCTTCCTCAATCAGCCCGTCTTCGACCAGCCGGTCAACGCCATTCTCGACATCTTCGCTTTCTCCGGCGAGCGTCTCGAGATCGGCAAAGTCAAAGGTCTTGCCGATGACCGAAGCGATCGAAAGAATTTCCCGTAGATCCTCCGGCAATCGCTCGATGCGTTTCTCGACTGCTTGCTGAATCGTCGCCGGCAGCGCATCCGTTGAGACGCCAGTTTCGGCCGAGAGGGTCCAGGAGCCGGTGTTGTCCTTGGTGATCCCGCCGGAATCAAGCAGCGAACGAACCAGTTCTTTGGTGAAGAATGGGTTCCCCTCGGTTCCTTCATATAATCGTTGGGTCAAGGCCGCGGAAAGCCCGGGTCCCCCAATCAATGTTTCGAGGAAGAGCCGATGGTCGGACGGCGAAAAAGGTCCGAGGGCGATGGACGAAAAGCGCCGGTCGCCACGGAAACTGTCGAGCATGCGGATGAGCGGATGCCGGCCGTCCACCTCGGTCGAGCGATAAGTACCAACAATCAACGTGGGCGTCGGCCCCAGGCGGCGAACGATGTATTGCAGAGCTTCGATGGAAACCTCCGCCGAGTGGAGGTCTTCCAGGAAAACAATAAGGGGCTTTCCTCCGGCGATTCGTGTTAGGGTCCGAGCGAGCAGCTCGAAGATGTGTGTTCGGTTTTCCGGCCCTTGTGACTCGCCGACGCGTGTAAGTTTGGACTCTCCGGTGGCAGCCGAGCGGATATCGCTGATTTCGGTGAGCATTGGAAACAATGCAACGAGATCAGAAGCCAAATCCGAAAGGTCAATCGAGCCGGACGACGAAGTTGTTGTGTCCCGCTGGCGGAAGTATTCCTGAATCGCTTCGCAGAAGCCTTGATAAGGAAAGGCGCCATCTTGTTCCACCGAGCGTCCGTGAAGCACCATCAATTTGCGCGCCTTTGCCAGGTTCTCAATTTCGTCCAGCAAACGGGTCTTGCCCGCGCCGGGATCGCCCCCCACAACAACGAACTGGCACTCGCCGCTGATGGCTGCGTTGAGCCGCTTCTGCAATTCGGCCAGCTCTTTTTCTCTCCCGATGAAAGGAGAAAGCGCCGGTCGCGGGAGCATCAGCGTACGGGTGAGCAAGACCGATTTTGTCAGGTCGCTGTCGTGAAGCTTCGACTGACACCGCCGTAGAGAGTCCGCCACTTCGCTCGCGCGCTGCGGTCTCTTCGACGGATCCTTGGCGATACAGGAGAGGATGACTGTTTCAAGGTCCTCGTTGATAGCCGCCCCAAGCGAGCGCGGCGGCTGCGGGATCTCGTGAACGATGCGGTAGAGAATTGATTGCAGCTCCCCGGAGAAAGGCGGCTCGCCTGTCAGACACTCGTAAAGCACGGTGCCGAGCGCGTAGATGTCGGAACGATGATCAACGCCGCTAGCCGACGCAACTTGCTCGGGGCTCAGATAAGCAAGCGTTCCGGCGATCGTCCCTGTCTTGGTTATTCGGCTTTCGGCGGCCGCTCGTGCCAGACCAAAGTCCATTATGCGGACTCTCACTCTGCCGCCTTCCTCTCGAGACACCATTACGTTTTCCGGTTTGATGTCCCGATGGATCACTCCCCGTGCGTGGCTATATTCGAGCGCTTCTGCAATCTGAACTCCGATGTCGATGACTTCGCCGAGCGTAAGCGTCTGTTCGCGGAGAAAGCCTCGGAGGTTTGTGCCTTGCACTACGGGCATGACAAAGAAGAGAGATCCTTCGTGCTTGCCAAAGTCATAGATCGGGACGACGGCGGGGTAATCCATCTGGCCCACGAGCTGAGCTTCGCGCTGAAAGCGCTGCTCGGCCTCGGCGCTGAGCATTGCGGGCGGGATGAGCTTGACCGCAACCTCTCGATTCAGTAGCGGGTCGTGAGCCTTATAGACGACACCCATGCCCCCGCGACCGAGTTCGGAAATAATTTCGTATCGATTCGAAAGCTTCTGTCCGATCATTCTTCCCCCCCGGCTGGCCGACGTACAACAGACAAGGCCTCCAGTTTAGACCGTCAAGTCCTCTGGCACTGATCAATTAAAGTAACGCCCTGGAGTCCCTTCGATCAAACATTGTGGAGATCGGCTCGATCCAGTTGGTGCAGCCTACACGGGCGCGGCAGGAGTTGTAAAGACAGCCAGTACAAACACCGAGAGCCAGCACCAAAGAGAGAGGCTGAGTGCTCAACAACTTTCATAAATGTCGACTTAAAAGGTGCCTGCACTGGCGGATGGGTCGAAGCATGAATAGACTGCCTCGGGGAGGTCCTCCCAATCCCCACTGGATCCGGTAACGCCATGAGCATATTTTCCAGGATGCGCCGCCGCCGCGAAAAGCCAGGCATTGCGCGACTACCCGATGAGCTGTCGCAGAGACTTCAGACAGAAGGTGACCCGCTGGGAACCATGTGTCTTCTCATAATGCGACTTGCCCTCCTGTTTTTTGAGCAGCTCCAAAATCAGATTCTTACTTCTGGTGAAGACGACCGCGTTAAGAGGGAGATGTCTGTGTTCCTCGGGCTATTCTCTTTTTACGCGCACTTAATGATGTCCTTCGCAACACCACGCCTGACCGTGGTTCAGCCCGAGTACGTGCAGAAGCAAATTGCGGCTATCGCCTCTGAGGGTGTGATTAACTACTTCTACGCTGAGTGTACCGAAGAGGCCAAAGCAGGTCTAACTACTGCGCTTACGAAGAACCTGAATGAACGGATCACCGAATATACCGAATATGCCAATGCTATTGGTGGTACCCACGGAGCATCTACGGAGGGATTTACGGATCTGTTGTCTGGTGCCGGGTCAGAGCTAGCCAAAGCTTGCGGGCGCCCAGGCGATGCTGAGGCGATTAAGGTGATCACGGAACATCTTTTTATCGGCTACATGATCATCGTCGAAGCAGTCAGATTGGATGATTTATTGTTGGAGATCGAGCGATCTTTGTCGGTATAGCAAGGAAGCGTGGTTGCAACCAATTCTACTGCTTTCCCGTGAGCTGCCGGATCAAATTCACTTCCGCCTGTCGATACGGCGTTCCGTCGGGACGCAGCACCTCGTGAAACCACACCGGGGGCTGGTTGAGAATGTAAGGATGCTGCCACGACTCCCACGGCAAATACGTCTGCGTCTTGCCGGCGACGAATCCCCAATTGATCGCCCCGACCCGCTCCTGCTTCGCGATGGGCAACACCGCGTCAAAGGTGCTTCCCACCGGGCGAGCCATGAATTCCGTGCAGATCACCGGGCGGTTGTACTTCTTCAGCCACATCACTTCGCGTTTGAAGTCCTCCGGCCAGCTATAGTTATGAAAGGTGACAATGTCAGACTCACGCAGTTGAAACCGCTGCAGTTCACCAAGGTCTGCTCCGTCCGGCGAGGTATCGACCGCCCACACTCCGCTGGTGAGCGGTTGTACGGGATTCGCTTCGCGGGCCCACTCGAACGCCTGCGGCAAAAGCGTCAGCACCCGCGCGGTCTTATCTTTCAGCTCCTGCTTCTCATAGCTTCCGCCATTATCGGCGCCGGGCTCGTTCCACACGTCCCAGGCAAGAATGCGGTCGTCCTTCGCGAAGGCTCCCACCACTCCTCGCACGTAGGCCTTCAGACGTGGATATTGACTTGCGTCCGCCAGCGCCGTCGCGCCGGGACTCTGCACCCAGCCTGAGTTGTGAACCCCGGGAACCGGGGGATGCTGCAGGCCCAGATGAGGTAACGGGTCCCAACATGAATCGAAGAGCACAAACATTGGACGGATATGATGCCGCGACGAGATCGTCAAGAACTGATCGATACGTTTCTGAAAACCGGCGGCATCCTGCTCCCAGAGGAGGTCGTGCAGAAAGACGCGCATGGTGTTCATGCCGATCGCTTCTGCCCAGGTCAATTCCTTATCGATCTGAACCGGATCGAACGTCGCCTCCTGCCACATCTCCAACTGGTTGATAGCCGACTTGGGAACGTAATTACTTCCAATCAGCCAGGGCTGCCGCGCGTACCAGGCGTTAGCCTTCTGCTCCGGCCATCTAGGCGTTTGTGCCCACGCTATGCTTGTGCACAAACCGATTACGATCAGCGCTGATGTCATGAAAACAGACTTGGCTCTTTTCACTAAAATCCTTGTTGCGCAGTGCTGCGGGAGACGCTTCAGCGGAAGTTCTCCACCAGCATGATGTCGGCGCCCATTTGATCGTCCTGTGTATAGAGGATCTGTCGGCGGTCCGGAGACACGGCTACGCAAACAGGGACGATGTTTACGTTGCCAAGTTCGGCAACACGTCTCTGCTTATGTGTCGCAAAGTCGAAAAACTCTATAGCGACTCCGCCCTTCGCGTCCGGGTCGATAAAGTAAATGCCGTCATTTACTACCACCCCAAGTTCTGAGATGAAGGAGTCTAAAACACGAACTTCTTCGCCGCCCTCCACGGGCACTCGCCAAAGGCCCCGAGTGTCGGAACCCTTGCGGTAGTAAACATACTTCCCGTCGGGCGATTCGCAGGGTACCTGGCCTCCTTGCCTGGTCATCTGTACGGCCTCGCCTCCTCGAGCGGGCACTTTCCACACCTGATATTTGCCGCTACGGTCGGAAGCAAAATAGATCCACTTCCCATCCGCTGACCAACTCGGACAATGGTCATCCGAATCACCTGTTACGATAGGTCGCGGCAGGCCACCTTCTACGCTAATTGTATAGATATCGCCCTTGCCCTCTTCGTAAAAATCGAAAACGATTTGTTGCCCGTCGGGAGACCAGCGCGGCGAGCCTGATCTTTTGTTAAGAGAGGTCACCTGCACGAGATTCGTGCCATCCCTATCACACATCCATATTTCCATTGGTCCTGAGCGATCCGAGTGGAAGGTGATTCTTCTGCCATCAGGGGAGAACTGAGGAGCGCCATCGTATCGCGTCGAGGCGATAAGCCTGGTCGGCTGATTCTTTGAGACGGTCGTGCCGGATATCTCAACTCCATAGATATTCCAATCTTCGGGGGCCTTTTGCACATATGTCAGACGGTTGCCTTGGCGAGAAATATTTGGAAAGAAGATATGTGAACTATCTATCGAAAGACGTTCTGTGACGCCACCGGAGGCTGGAATCCTCCACAGCCTGGAGGTAACCACGGTTCGATAATCATTATTGTCTTGCCGATCGCCACCACCTGCGCGGATTGACGAGTAGATGATCTCGCGTCCGTCTGCGCTCCAGGTCAAGCCAGCCAACCCTGTATTGTCAAAGGTAAGACGCCTGGGTTCACCGCCGGTGCTCGGCACAATGTAAATATCTGCTGACTCTGCAGAGCCTATTCTAACGAAGGCAACACTCTGACCATCCGGTGAGAATGCGGGATTGAAATCGCCCACATTCCCTGCTGGCGCTGACGTTAAGGTATGCCTGGCAAACGTGTCGGGCGAGACCAAAAAGATTTTGGCCGGCTCCTCTTTGGGATCTCTATATGTAAACGCGATGAATTTACCATCGGGAGACCACGCTAAGGTACAGAGGCCGCCAAATGCCATGTTTGGTCCCAAAGTTAGTATCCTGCGCGCGGCGCCACCCAGCGCAGGAACGATGAAAATCGCGACCTCTTCGGTGATTCGTGTGAAAGCGATCCTCTGACCGTCGGGTGACCAGACCGGACCGAAATCGTTGGCAGGATCAAAGGTGAGCCGCAGACGTTTTTCAGAGCCTATCTGCTTCACATAGATGGATGAATTTTCCCGGCCGCTGCCCCTTTCACCATCCCAGCCAAAAGCGATCTGATTGCCATCGGGCGAGAAAGAAGGCAGGTACTCATTGCCGGGAAAAGTGGTAAAGGGAACGACTTTCATCGGCGGCGGCGGTTCAGTTGTGTGCCGAGAAAAGTAGAGCAATAGGGCGCTGCTGATGAAGAGCAACAACCCCAACGCCCATATTAACCGTTTCGCCTGCCACCGAGGATAACGGCGTATCGTCGAAGGCGTCTGGTCAGCAACGGCGAAGGGTTGCGGTCGGATCAATGGGTTGCGTGATGCTACCACCTCGTCGACTTGAGCCGTTGTCTCTTCTTCGATAACCCCGCTCGATCCGGTGTTTCTTTGCGGTGTTGCCTCAGTCACTTCATCCGGCAACTCCCTCACACTAGCCACAAACCGGTAGCCTCGCTTAGGCACAGTCTCTATGTATTGAGCGGTGTTCTTAGCTTCACCCAGCGCCTTCCTCAGCGTCGAGATATTATTTGCAAGGTTGTGCTCCTCGACGAAGCTATCAGGCCATAGAGTCTTGAGCAGTTCCTCCTTTTCAACTAAGCGACCGCGGCGCTCGACGAGCACCACAAGCGTTTCCAATGCCTTAGGGGTCAACGCCACAGGATCGCCGTCGCAAAGCAAGAGGCGCTCCGCCATGTCTAAGCGGAAAGGCCCGAACTCGTATAAGGGCTTAGCTTGCTTGCTCATACAGCTTCTCAGACTTCTGGAGAATTTTAAGACAATTCTTGGATAACTTTCTGAAGACTTCAAACCGCCTTTCGACTACTGTCTGCCGCGAGGTGAATAAGTACAAATAGCGATGTTCAGCTCAGGAGTCCTTGGGCCGCCCTCATTGTAATGCAACGCCATTCGCCGGGCAAAACAATAGGAGGTGGTGTGAAGAGAAATGCGAGGACCGAAATCGCATGAATCTGAAAGGAGACGGACGCTATGGGAAAGAACAAATTGCTGCCAACCGGTATTGAGAATCAGAAGGGAGGTGAAGTTATGCAACTGGCGAGAATGCTCTTTGTAACTGTTTTTCATTTCGCTGACAAATCCTGGGCAATGATGCTTCTATTATTGGTTGTTACTGCTGCTACATCTCAAGCACAGACCTCTCGCTCTGCTGTCAAATACCTCGAGCGTGCCAACGACCGTTATGCTAATGGAGATAAGGAAGGAGCCATTGCCGATTTCGATGTAGCCATCACGTTCGATCCAAGTAATGCAGATGCGCACTACAATCGTGGAATAGCGCTCCTAGCCAATGGAGCCCTGGACCGCGCCATCGCCGACTTCAGTAAGGCTATAGAGATTAACCCGCGCTTTGGAGCAGCCTACGACGGGCGAGGCAATGCTCGACTGAGCAAGGGGGAAATGAATGAGGCACTTGCCGATTTCGATACACTGATTAAGATTAATCCCCGTTATGCTCCAGCCTATGTCAATCGTGGCGCTGTTCGACAGTTAAACGGAGACCATAGCGGAGCGATTGCTGACTTCGACAAAGCCATAGCGCTCAACCCACGCCTGGCCCAAGCCTATAACAATCGTGGCGCAATCCGTCTGGGATTAGGAGATATGGAAGGTGCGATCCGCGACCTTGATCGAGCCGTGGGTATCAGCCCGCGCCTCACAGCGGCATACAATGATCGCGGTATCGTCAAAACGGAGCAGGGAAGATTGGATGAAGCAATATCGGACTTCAACAAGGCTATCGAAACTGACTCCGCGTATGTTTTGGCTTACTTAAATCGCGGCATGGCCCTCCTGCTCAAAGGTGAGACGGCCGAGGCGGACAAAGACTTTGGCCGCTGTCTCGAAATAAACCCCAGCTTGAAGCAGTTACTTGAAGCGCGCAAAAAGGAAGTAGCGCAAAAGCACAGCGCAACCGCAAAGCCAAATTGGAACAAGAAGGAACCGGGTATCTGAAACGTTGGACAAAGAAATTACCCTGGATATACTCTCGTGGGGACGTCCCCGTCAGCCAGACCGGATGTAATAATGGTCTCTAGCCCGTTTCAGTTTAG
>DATLWF010000666.1:0-25018 GCA_035576605.1 Blastocatellia bacterium
CTACGCGGCCCGCCGTTGTTAATGCGCGCCGTGCTATCGAGAGGTCACCGCTACGCGGTTAGCCGGATCCTCGTCACGAGATAGTGCGAAAAGGTGGGTATGGGCGAAAATCTGACGCGCACCCTCTCATCTCACGATGGAACACCATAGCTATCGTTGACACGGGTTGTTTTCATCCCGTAGCATCAGCGTCGAACAGAATTCTGATCAGCTTTATCGCCCAGAGGATTGCCAAGGAGAGCGCATGAGTGCACTTCCGATAATGATTGGCGTGCTGTGCGTGTTAGCCATCGCCTATCGTTACTACAGCGCGTTTATCGCCGCCAAGGTTATGATGCTGGACGATACGCGCGTGACCCCCGCGCACACGATGTACGACGGCCACAACTACTATCCCACAAACAAGTGGGTGCTCTTCGGGCATCACTTCGCGGCGATCTCCGGAGCGGGGCCGCTGGTCGGTCCGGTGCTAGCCGCCCAATTTGGCTTTCTGCCGGGACTGTTGTGGCTCGTGATAGGAGTGACCATCGGAGGGGCCGTCCACGACTTCGTGATATTGGCGTCATCGGTGCGCAGAAAAGGTAAATCGGTGGCCGAGATCGCCCGCACCGAGATCAGCCCGCTCTCGGGACTCGTGACTGGGATTGCGATTATGTTCATCGTAGTGATCGCGCTCGCAGGGCTGGGACTGGTCGTCGTCAAAGCGCTTGGCGAAAGTCCATGGGGCACTTTCACTGTTGGTTTTACCATTCCGCTCGCCCTGTTCATGGGCCTCTATATGTATCGCTTCCGCAAGGGCAAGATTGCCGAAGCGACAATAATCGGCGTGATCGGTTTGTTTGGTGCAGTCATTCTGGGTGGGCGAATCGCGGAGTCCTCGTTCGCCTCCAGCTTTACGCTTTCGGAGAGCACGATCACTTACGTAATGGCCGGTTATGGCTTCGTCGCGTCGGTGCTCCCGGTGTGGATGCTGCTAGCCCCTCGAGACTATCTTAGCTCGTTTATGAAGATCGGTACGGTTGCGTTTCTTATCATTGGGGTGATCGTGGTCGCGCCTCATCTTAATATGCCCGCCACAACGCGGTTTGTCGGTGGCGGCGGGCCGATCATCGCCGGCAAGCTTTATCCGTTTGTTTTTATCACGATCGCGTGCGGCGCGATTTCCGGATTTCATTCGCTGATAAGCTCAGGCACCACTCCAAAAATGCTGAATCGCGAAACCGACGCGCGAATGATCGGCTACGGCAGCATGCTGCTGGAAGGGCTCGTGGGCGTCGTGGCTCTCGTAGCAGCGACGTCGCTTATGCCCGGCGATTACTTCTCGATCAACGTCGATCGGGCGCGAACCAACTATGTGCAGTTCGTTGAAACCAACAGCGCCGAGGGTTTCGATTTGCACGAGCAGAAGCTGGAAGAGCTGACGCAGGAGACCGGCGAGAAGAACCTTCGCGGGCGGACGGGTGGGGCAGTCACGCTTGCGGTCGGAATAGCGCAGATATTCAATGCGATTCCGGGAATGCGCGGGCTGATGAAGTATTGGTATCACTTCGCGATCATGTTCGAAGCTCTCTTCATCCTCACAACGATCGATGCCGGCACTCGCGTCGCGCGATTCATGGTTGGAGAGTTTCTCGGCAGATTCTATAAACCTCTCGAACGGCCCGACTGGATGCCGGGCGCGATCATAACCTCCGCTGTAGTCGTGGCGGCGTGGGCGTACTTTATTCGGACGGGCTCAATCTCGACCATCTGGCCAATGTTCGGTATAGCAAATCAATTGCTCGCCGCGATTGCGTTGTGTGTGGGTACGACTGTGATAATAAATGCAGGGCGACGGAAATATGCGTGGGTGACAATCACCCCGCTGGCCTTCGTCGCCACGACGACGCTGATCGCCGGATGGCGCTCAATCTTCGACATTTTCTTGCAGGAAGCGCAAAAGCCCGAGACGATGTTCCGGGGTTACATGAATGCAACGCTTAGCGCAATAATGATGAGCTGTGTGTTGATCGTGTTAATCGATTCGATACTGCACTGGAGGCGAGCGGTGCGCGGGACTCCAATCAAAGACCCTGCCGCTGAGGCCGCTGACTGACACATCTCCCACAATTTTGTGACTTGCTGGCTTTGTGTTTTGTCATCGTTGTCTATCCTGATCGGTAGCGGCCACCGTCATAGCGGCTGACTCGGCCTTCCTCTTCGAGTTTCTCCAGGTGAGCGACAGTCGAGCGCTCTGCAAGGCCCCATAGCGCGGGGTTCACGTCGGTGTATGCCGCTTCGACGATCTCGTGCGGAAGCGCGGCGCCCGCTTGCACCGCCGCAAGAATCTTATCCTCTCGCATCGTGCGATGCTCGATGTATTCCTCAATCCTCTCGCGAGCCGAGCCGATGGCCGGCCCATGCGCAGGGAACAGGATTGACAGTCTCGGCAACGCCAGCAGCCGGCGTAGCGAATCGAAGTATTGCTTCATATTGCCTTCGGGTGGGTCGATCACCACCGTGCCGATACCAACGACCAGGTCCCCCGTGATTATCGCGCCGGTGATCTCTTCGTAGAAACATAGATGTCCGCGCGCGTGTCCCTGTGTGTGAAGCGCTCGAAGCCTCCAGCCGGGATCGCCCTTGAGCTCTATCAACTCATCATCTTCAATGAGCCTGTCAACCGTGACCGAATACCCGATTCGATCGGCGGTCAATCGGTGAGCCGCCACCGGAACACCGAGCCGGGCACGAAGATGCGCAGCGCCGCCGATATGATCCGGGTGGAGATGAGTGATGATAATTTCTCTCACTCGCCGCCCTTCTCCCATCAGCCCATCGATAAAGGTGTCGAGCTCCTGCTGCTCTTCTTCGTAGGGCGAGGCCGGATCGATGACGACGAGCTCGTCGCCGCCGATGATGTAGCAGTTGGTGTGAGTAGCCGGAGGCAAGGTCGGCGTTCTTACCGGGAAAAGAAAAATGCCCGGCCGAAGCTCGATGCGGCGAACCGTTGCGCGCTTCGCTTCGGGGATTGCGGCGAGTGCGGATTGCAGTTCTTCGATTCGATCGGCGTGCTGGGCAAGCGTTCGAATGATGTGAAGGGTGGGCGGCGCCAGCGTTATCTCTCCATGCTTCCATTGGTCAAGAGCATCAGCAGGCCTGATCCATTCACCGGTTTCAAGTTCACCTGTTTCGATCAACGCCTCCTGGCCATCGGGCATCCAGGCGAGAAAGAACCACGTGTCGAAACGGCGCGGTGCGAAGGCGGGCGTCACCCAGCGGCCGGCCGGTTCGAAATCCGAGCAGGCAATTTCAAGGTTGTCCTCATCGAGAACCTGCTTGAACGTTTTCGTTCCTTCGGTCATCGCACGCCGCTTTGCCGCGATCCGTTCAAGAGACAACCTGTCGGCGCCACGCGCCAGGAGCACGCCTGCCTCCTCGAAGAACTCGCGGACGGCGCATGCTCGCATGAGCGATTCCTCACCTTCACAACCCGTGACCAAGACGGAGCTGTCTTCCTTGTCGAGCTGGCCCCCAGGGAACGCATGATAGCCACCCATGAACTGAAGCTTCGGGCTTCGTTTGACCCAGAAGACTTTTGGGTCAGGCCGGTCCTTCAACAGGATTATCGCTGCCGCGTCTTTTGGTGTAACTGCCATGCGCGAAAATATAACACAAAAGAATAGGTCCGATAGGTCCTATAAGTCCTATAGGTCCTATCACTCCGCTATTGCCGAGGCTGACCGGGAAACTATAATGAGTCGAATGGCGCTGCAGAAGTTTGACTCCAGCAGAGATTACTACCGCGTGCTCGGCGTGAACGAAGATGCGAGCCGTGAGGACCTCGAGCGCGCTTATCGCGGCGAGGCGCGAAAACGTCACCCTGACGGCGGCGGCAGCGAAGAGGAGATGAAGGCTCTCAATGAAGCTCATGACATCTTGAGCGATCCTGAAACTCGCAAGGCATACGATGCAGAGCGTCGACCAAAGCGCGCAGTTTATGCGTCACCGGCGGCGTTCGATCCCGAGGCTGCATCGAAAGCCGGAACGCTGGGGATACCGGTTGCCGACCCGGATTTCGCGGGGTTGCTGATGGGCGCGATTGCGTGCTTCGGGTTAGGGATTCCGCTTCTTCTGTTAGTCGAGATGCAATGGATTTTTATCTTGTGGCCGTTGCGAGTAATGGCGCTTGGCGCGTTGGCCGTGGGTGTGTACCTGTCCCATTCGGCGCTGGTTACGAAGGGGCGCAAGCTGAAGGCGGGACAGGGCGAGTCGCGAAACCGGGTAGTTATCCGAGAGTTGCTGTTCTGGTTGATTGTGATCGGAACGATTGGCGCGCTTCTGGTTGCGCTTTACGCCGTGCGTTGAAGCCTTGTCCGTCGAGGTCACCTGCGAACGATCTTAGTGTCTCTGGGCAGATCCACCTTGAAAGTTGAATCGGAAACCCCCTGGTTTTTCTTCACCCCGCTTAAGGTGAAGGTCGTTGGGTTCCCGCCGGATTCGACTACGGTGTACTTCATCGGCAACCAGGTCGACTGATCGACCCACAAGGTGAGCTTCCGGATCGACGACTTTGCTTTAGGAGTCAATTCGAGCTTTGCCATACCCTGATCGTCGCCGGCATACACGATGTCATACTGGCGCTTCAAGTCAGGCACTGATGAGTAAGGCGTCGCAATAAATGCGAACTCGTCCCCCTTAGCGGCGGCGGCCGATCGAGTCGTAATGATTGCCTGTTTTATTTTAGCTTGATAGAGCGTGATCGTTTCGCCCACCACCCAGATCGTTTGGCCATCGGGAATCGAATAGACGATCTTAACCTTGTCATTGCCTTTCGCTACGTGTTTGAAGAAGATCTCGCCGCTGTACTTCTCAATTCCGCCGATTTGGAGGTCGCGTTTGAGTTGGTCCAATTTGGCTTGAATCGAAGTGATGTTGCCGGCAGCCTTCTGCATATTGGCGAGGATTTCATCGAGTTTGCCGTTGGCGAGCGATCGGCCCGTCGGCACGACTGCCGCCGTAGTCAGCGCGATAATTGTAAAGATCAGCTTACTTCGCTTCATATTGCTTCTTTGCCAATTCAGTTACTTCTGATAGACCACGTAGTTGGTCTCGCCAGAACTATCTTCAGCCTTTTCGATGCGCGAAATGTTCACTGCGTGTCCTTGGCGCTCCAAATAGTCTCTTATCGCTTGTTCGAGATTGGTCGGGTCGACCGGTCCGATCTGGGTGCCACGCACGATGACCGGCGCTGCCGAGAGGCGGCTCTGAAAGATGCGATTCGACGACAGAAATATGAAGGCAAGGATTAGCACGCACATTATGTCGTACTGCCAGCTCCCGCGCTCGTAGGACCAAAAGAGAATCTTCTTCAACGTCGTAAGAATAATCTTCATGGCCGTCCCTGAACTGCTCCCGCAGGCACACGCGAGCGAACGACGTGTCCGTCTCGCATCTCAATAACCCGATCGGCGCGCGCTGCTGCCTCGGCATTGTGAGTGATCATTATGATGGTTTGCCGGAACTCCTTGTTAAGCTGGACCATCATATTCAGAACGACATCAGAGTTCTCTGTGTCCAGGTTGCCGGTCGGTTCATCCGCAAGAAGTATAGCCGGACGATTGATCACCGCGCGAGCGATCGCCACGCGTTGTTGCTCGCCGCCCGACAGCTCGAGCGGCTTATGGTGCGTCTTGTCCTCGAGGCCAAGCAGTCTGAGAACCCCCTGTCGGCGCGCCGGGTCTTGTGTCTTCTTGCCCGAGTAAATTCGCTCAGCCAGTTTCAGGTTGCCCTCGGCCGTCAGAGTAGGGAACAGATTGAAGCGCTGGAAGACGAACCCGATTTTGCGGCGCCGCAGATCGGTGCGCTGGGCGTCGGTCATCGCCGTGAGATCTTCACCCTCGATGACCACGCGGCCAGACGTGGGTTTGAGCATGCCGCCGACGATATGCAGGAACGTTGACTTGCCGCATCCCGAGGGACCCATGATCGCAACGTATTCGCCCGCTTCCACCTGCAGGGTGGCGCCACGCAGCGCAGGCACTTCCATCTTGCCTACGTGGTAGACCATCCTGAGGTCAATCGTTTCGAGGACTGAGTTCATTTTTGGTCCTTAGTCCGTAGTCCGTAGTCAGTAGTCCGTAGCACGGCAAGCTACGGACTACTGACTACGGACCAATGACTAATCATAGCTTATCGCTTCGACTGGATCGAGGTTGGCTGCGCGCATCGCCGGGTACAGCGCACCGATGATCCCACCTAAAACTCCTATCAGCGCGGCTATCAGGAGCCATTTGGGCTCCAGCTCGACGATCAATCTGGTGTTTGCCTCAAGCCACAGCTTTCCGAGCAGGGCGACAGCGAAGCCGAGCGCCACCCCCATCGCGCTGATCAACGCGGCCTCCTTCTCGATGATCATCACTATGAAGCGCTTCGATGCCCCAAGGCTCTTCAGGATTCCTATCTCGCGCGTTCGCTCGATTATGGTGGTGTACATTGCAAGCAGTATGACGAGCACGCTGATGATCAGGCCCAGCCCGATGACGACCTTCAGAAAAATCTCCACCGGCGCCAGGCCCTGCGAATATAACGCCGGGATCTCGTTGGTTAGAATGACGCGATTACCGGGATAATAACGCCTCAGTTGTTCTACCACCTGATCCGCCAGCTCCGGCCTTTCGCACTTGACCATTACGAACGTGCAATTCTCAGGACCGCCCAGTAGTTGTTGCATAGTGCGAAGCGGTATCTTCACTCGCGCGAGCACCGCAGGTTCGTAGATACCGGCAACCGTGAACTCGTGCGCG
Source organism: Blastocatellia bacterium (assembly GCA_035576605.1). GTDB lineage: Bacteria > Acidobacteriota > Blastocatellia > UBA7656 > UBA7656 > Onstottus_A. The sequence continues at coordinate 6,786 of DATLWF010000666.1, forward strand.
AGCACCGTAATCTTGCTGCCGATTCGAACCGGTTTTCCGTCGATATCCTTTCCGAGGTCAGCATAGTAACGGTCGACGATGGCTTCGTATTCAGTATCCGGCGCGAGTCCGTCGCCGAGCCCTCGGCCTTTTGCAAGAGTCAGGTGGGTCGTGTTGATGAAGCTGGCGTAGTCCAAGCCGTCCACCATCTCGAAGCCGATCCCCGCGACGCTATTCTGCACGTATTCGCCGACGGCTGAAGTTGCGGCGACGCCGTAGATGGGGGGCTTAGGCTCGAGGTCAGGATCGTCGGCGGTGGGCTGAACGCCGTGAAGGATCGCATCAGCGTATCGTGCTGACAGCATCAAGGGGTTACCGGCTAGCGCCACATTACCGCCCGGAAGAAAGCGGACCTCGGCATCGACATTCGATTGACGCCGCGCGGCATCGTGCATCATGCCGCGCGCGAGCCCTACGAACAGGGTGACCAGGATTACTCCAAGCGCGACTCCGATGACGCTTATGGCAGTGCGCAGCGGCCGCTGGCCGATGTTTGCTGCTATGAGGCTGTCCATTATTTGTTCATGGCGCCAGCGAAGTCACCGAAATCGATTTGGCTTCACAGCCGCCAGCTGCCGCCTCACACTCGCTGGTCACTCTGTCGCCGGCTTTCACATCGGCAAGAGTGATAGGTCTGCCCGATCTCGTGATCTTAGTGGATGTCCTTATCAGAAGGTGAGCCTCCGTTCCGGCTTCATCCTTAATGACTATTTCGTTCTTGGTCGCGTCAACCAACACGACTTCACCAGCATGCTGCATCCTGGCGGGTAACGGAACGTTGGGTTTGTCGAGTGGTTCGGTTGCCGCCCTGTGCGGCGCATCCAGATTCAGCTCTTCCAGCTTCTCGGTATTCTCGAGATCGAACGTAGTGATTGGCAGATCGGCATTCACCTCAACCGTCTCGGCGACTAGCCTCAGATCCAGGCGGTACCCGTCATTGCGGCGGTCGATGATAACGTGTCCGGGCCAGGCCGAACTGCTGTTGGGTGCTGTAAACCAGTCCGAATAGGTAACGTCGCTGGCAAGCCTGCCGACACCATTCTCGAAGGTCTGCTGGCGCACGAGAGGGGTGCCCGTTTGGTTCCGATCGAACCAAAACTTGCGGCGCAGTTTGACTTGACCTTTTTCGTCGCGTTCCAGGACGTATACGACGTAGTAGCTTCGCTCGACCAACCGATTCTTCTTGCCTGGGCGCGTATCTGGCTCGACTTGCCGGACCTCTTCCCGAAAGGCATTAGGCCGGTCGCTCTCGCCGATGGGCTTGATAAGAAACGAATCCGTTATGTGTTGCGGTCGCATATTCACCAGCCCGCCCGCCTTGGTCAACTGAGGGTCTTTGGTCTGTTTAATCTCGGTTGCGTTCATCCGCTCGATATCAGTCAGGTTGCTGCCGTAGATGAAGCGCCGCTTGTCTTGCGGGCGATACATTGCCAGCTTGAACTTTTGCCCGTTGCTAACCATCTCAGCAACCTTCGCACCGATGAAAGTCACGTTCATCCGGGTGTCTTCAGGCCGTTTGAATCGAATCAACCCGGTCGCCTGCGGGAACTCGTCAGCCTTTTCCTTCTCTCCGGTGAAGTAATTCCAGACAGTCACGTCGGCTTGCGCCGAGAAAGTCCGGATTTCGCTGTAGGCGTTGATCCGATTTATCAGTTGGTCCGTCGATAGTTGCTCTTTGACCGGAAGTAGTTCATTAACGCTCACTCGGTGAACGAACAAACAGGCCGAGCCGAGCAGAGACGTTACCGTAATCAACAAGAACAAAGAATATCGAGCGCTTTTCATGCCGAGCAGGTTTTTAAACATTATCGTGCTGTATCCGGAGGCCGCCATCGCTAACCGCGCAAGACTGAACGCTAACAAAGTATTCAAACGCTTGTCAACGATGCGTGCCTGGGAGTCCGGGCAACCCCTGAGAGGCAAGTGACTTATTTGGACTGCGGCGGCAAGTCTTTGCGACGCCGCTTGGTTTCCGGGCCCCTTGGAATCACAAAAGAAATAGCGACTTGCCGCCCAGTCCAAATAGTCACGCCTGCTCCCAGGCTCGATTCCGTTGCAGCAGTGATGTCTGGGCCTTTAGTATTCTTCACAGGAGCCGAATATGCCGAGACTTAAGAGGGCGACCGTCCCCGGAGAGGAGCCGGGTAGCCTATTTGAAGAGCCGGTTGACCAAGCCATCGGGGCGAGCGACGATGAATCAAGCGGCCGACCGCTCGCGGACCGGATGCGGCCGCGGACTCTCAATGAGCTTGTGGGCCAGCAAAAGATCGTTGGACCGGGCCGCGCGCTCCGCAAGATGATCGAAGAGGACCGCTTGCAGTCGCTCATCTTTTGGGGCCCGCCGGGGACGGGCAAGACGACGCTCGCCCGCATCATCGCCGAGCAAACCGCGGCGCGCTTTGTGTCCTTCAGCGCAGTGTCCGCCGGCATCAAGGAAGTACGAGCGGTAATGTCCGAAGCCGACGAATATCGGCGCCGCCTCGGGAAGCGAACCGTCGTGTTTATCGATGAGATACATCGCTTCAATAAGGCTCAGCAAGACGCGTTTCTGCACTATGTCGAAAGCGGGGGGATAATATTGATCGGCGCCACGACTGAGAATCCTTCCTTCGAGGTAAACTCGGCGCTGCTGTCGCGGTCGAAGGTTTTCGTGCTTGAGCCGTTAACCACCGATGACGTCGTGATGATACTCCGGCGAGCGCTTGCCGACACGGTTCACGGACTCGGGGACCAGCGCATCGATGTCACCGAAGACATCCTTCGCGCGATCGCGGTATATGCGTCAGGCGACGCGCGAGTCGCGCTCAACACCCTCGAGCTTGCGGTTTCGGTTGCGGATATCGATTCCATCGGAGCGAGGGTCATCACCGACGAAGTGCTTCGCGAAGCGATGCAGCGCGCGGCGATCAGATACGACAAAGCCGGCGAAGAGCATTTCAATCTCATCTCAGCCTTCATCAAGTCGATACGCAACTCCGATCCTGACGCAGCCGTCTATTGGCTGGCCCGAATGGTCGAAGGGGGCGAGGACCCGCTTTACATCGCACGCCGGCTCGTCGTTCACGCGTCGGAGGACATAGGGCTGGCGGATCCGATGGCGCTGGTCGAAGCGGTCGCTGCGATGCAGGCGACTCATTTTGTGGGGTTTCCCGAGGCGAAGCTCGCGCTGACTCAGGCGACCCTTTATCTGGCGACGGCACCGAAGTCGAACTCGGTGCTCGAAACTTACGGCGCCGCGATGAAGGACGCCGTCGAAACCGAACGCGAGCCGGTGCCTCTGCACCTGCGAAACGCTGTGACAGGATTGATGAAGCGATTCGGCTACGGCGAGGGTTACCAGTACGCGCACGAGTTTGAGTCCGGCAAGGCGGAGGATATGGACTGCTTGCCGGAAAGCTTGAAGGGGCGGAAGTATTACAAGGGTTCAAAGCGGGATCGGGTGCCGAAGGACATAAAGGAACACGAATGAGCAGGTCGGTGAAGGTCGGCCCAATTTTCCATTTTCCATTTGTCATTTTTCATTTGCCATTTGATATCTGGCATTTGTCGGATTCTCTTCAATGACAAATGGAAAATGGAAAATGGAAAATAGAAAATAGAAAGGAATCCTCATGGCGGAGGTTGTCGTCTCCTCGATTGCTTACTTGAAGCAGGAGATCACTGCGGGCAAGCACACGTTGATCGCCGATGAGCCTCGCGAGGCCGGCGGCAGCGATGCCGGGCCTGATCCCTACTCTTTTTTGCTGGCGGCGCTTGGAGCGTGCACCGCGATGACTCTGCAGATCTACGCTCGCCGAAAAGAATGGCCTCTGGAAAAAGTTGAAGTGAGCCTTCGACACTCTCGCATTCACGCCGAAGACTGCCGCGACTGCACAACGACGCAAGGCAAGATCGATCAGATCGAGCGATACATCTCACTCTCGGGACCGCTCAGCGGCGACCAGAAGGCTCGATTGCTCGAGATAGCCCAGCGCTGTCCGGTGCACAAGACGCTTACGTCTGAGGTCTCAATCAAGGACTTTTTGGACTGATGCTCGTTATCGAGACGGGACGCCGAAGTGGCCTGGTAGCGTCACCTCGCCGCTCAAGCGTCCGCTGTAGCTTTGTTCGCCGATGCTGTCTTCTTAGTCACCCACAGAATCACCGAACCGATTAGCCAACCCAACAATGGGAGAGCCACGAACCCAGCGATCACGTGTGCAACAACGTGGCCCCACGTTTTGCCGTTTCCTGCAGGGCTGAACTCGGGTGCGCTGAAGATGTTGTCCTTGCCGTTGATTATCGACAGGATTATCCCACCAATGACTATGAGATGCGCCAGCGCGGTCTGAATGAACAGGAGCGGCAACAAGTGCTTGTAACTGCCGAAGCCGCTGGTATGGACCCTGATCGAAACGTACAGGAGTCCGATAAATGTGACAGCCGTTACGCTCAGCCATTTTGCGGTGGAGTTGGGAACACCGGCAAGAGAAAGGGCCAATCGACCGAGACCGACAACTACGATCAACCAGAGTATGACCTTTTCAAAGCTGACATATTCAGAAAATGTCTTTCCAAATACCTTCATGTCGATACCTCCTGAGTTGTAGGCTTGATGGCCGTCATACTATCACCGCAGGCGCACGCGACAAAGCGCGAATTGGAGAGGTCCGATTCGCCCTGCGACTTCTCCGAATAGCTCTCGCGAGCGATTTGTGCGCTTTCGATCTTGCCTCGGACCTGTCGCTGCTGATACTGATTAAGCATGCCGTCGAAGACAATTACAATATCCACTCGGCGCGATAAAGAGGTGCTCGACATCACCGATCGCGTACAGAAGTGCGTTTCGGAGCTCGGAGTCGCTGAAGGGCTGTGCAACGTCTTCGTCACTCACACGACAGCCGGGCTCACGACCGGAGAATCGACGGAAGGCACTGATCAGGACCTGATGGAAGTGCTCGAGCGAATCATTCCCAGGATCAAGTTCCGCCACGAGCACGATCCTTCACACGCACCGGATCACATGATCAGCTCGTTAGTCGGAGCGAGCTCGACGATTCCAATCGACGGCGGGAAGCTTCAGCTCGGCACGTGGCAAAGCATCTTGCTGGTAGAGTGCAATGGCCCGCGCGAGAGAAAGATTGTAGTCACGGTCGTCGCTTCGTGACTTGGAACCAGGCCGTCCTGCCGCCGCGACCGCACAACCATCATTCGACGCGATTTGATTCGACGCCGCGTCCGGCGTACTATCGCCGTAACTCGGTCCGACTTGCTGAGGTGAAATATGTACTGCCCGAAGTGCGGAAGAGATAACTTGAACGAGCAAAGGTTCTGCGCTTCTTGCGGGACCAACCTTGAAAGTGTCTCTCAGATGCTCTCTGGAACCGGGAACGATTTCTTTACCAGAATAGACACCGGGCTTGATCAATTCATAGCCAAGTACGCTGAACATGTTTTTACGGATGCCCCATCCAAAGCTACCGATCGAAGTGTGAGCAATTCGTGGAAGCTCCTTGGCAGAGGTGTTCTGACCTCATTTATCGATCTGTTTCTATCCCTCGTGATCTGGAATGTCTTCACACTCAGGTTCAATATCCTCTTGTTCTCGACGCCCTTCAGATTGCTTTCGGAGCGAAGCAGCCGTCTGAAGAAGTTGAACGCGGGAATTGACGCCGACGCACCGCTCAGGCTGCCTGAGCCACCGCAAAACGAATGGATATCCGGCGCGGTTCCAAGTGTCAGCGAGCACACGACTGAGAGACTTAAGGAGTATCGACCGCCCGCTCGGGAGTCGTCGAGTGAGAGATAAACCTGTCGCAATGAAACCGCGAATCGAGGAGTCACAATCGGTTAGCATTGGGCTGCGCGCGAAAACCGCGCGCGCCATCGCGGTGGTATTGGGCGGTCAGCTTGACTCGCCGCGGGTGTTGAGGCGGGTGGAGCTGAAGCTTGCCGATCCGGCGTTTCCGGAGACCAGCCAGCCTTATCACGAGGTCCTGGACCTGCCTTGGGGAAAGGCACAGGTGTCGGTGCGGAAGATAGCTACGAGAATCGAGAAGGTGGCTACGAAAGAGCTTGCCCGGTTGGTTCGAGAAGCGCTGGCTGAAGGACTGATCGTGAGCGGCGTCGGGATCGTCGGGGCCGGCGATAGGAATCTTGAAAAGATCGGCAGCACGCACATCCGAGCGCACGCGGCGGAGGGCGTGCTGTTCCGGGAGGTCCTCGAAGTAGCAGCGAAGGCAAACGATCTGCCGAATCGACTGTTCAATGAACGAGACCTGGATGAGACGGCCGAGTTGGAACTGAAGCTTCCGATTGCGAAGATCAAGGCGCAGCTTGCGGAGATGGGCCGCGGAGCCGGAAGTCCCTGGCGAGCTGACGAGAAGGCTGCCGCAACCGCCGCGTGGCTGGCTCTGGCGGCGCATAGACGTGAAGGATCGAAATAGACCACAGATCGGACGGATTCGGCGGATCGGCACTGATCTTGATCAGTGAATATCCGTTGAATCCGCCGAATCCGTGTTCTATTGACGGTCAACCAAATTGCGTTGTGCGGAACTCGCAGGTCACTCCAAGCACCACTATCGCCGAGAATGTCGAGAAGCAAATCAAGCGATGAGGGACAGATTCGCTATGCGAAGGGCTTCGACACTAATCTTTCTCTTGCTTGCGATTTCGCTTTCCTCGTTGGCTCAGATGCGGCTTCAACCGGCTCCTTCGCCGGCTTCGAAGTTGATCAGAGCAGGCCGGGTGCTCGATGTGAAGAGCGGAAGATATCTGCTCGATCAGGGGATCCTGACGGAAGGGGAGAGAATCAAAGAGATCGGCCTCTGGTCTGATGTGCAAGCTCATGCGCCCAGGGACATCGCAATGATCGACCTCGGCCAGGCTACTTTGCTTCCCGGGCTCATCGATTGCCACGCCCATCTGCTCATCTCCGGTGATCTGGGCCGCCTCGATCCAGGCGAGCTCCTCACGACCACACTCACGCAGACGAGCCCATCACTCCGTGCGCTTCTGGGCGCGCGCAACGCAAAGGAGGACCTCGAGGCCGGAATTACCTCGGCCCGCATTGTGGGGCACTCCGGAATTGACGGTGACGTAGCACTGCGCGATGCAATCAATGCCGGCTGGATTTCGGGGCCGAGGCTCCAAGCTGCGGGTCGTAAGATAACTGGAATCGGCGGACAAGCAACAACTTTGCAGTCCGCTGTGGCAGCGCAAATCCTAGCTCAGGAGTTTTTGACAGTGAGCGGTCCGGATCAGGCTCGTGCGGCGGTGCGCGAAAACCTCGCCATCGGCGCTGACCTGATCAAAATCGTTGTGGACTCCGACGCAGGACGCAATTGGAAGACTCGATACATGCCGGTTGAAGACGGAAAAGCGATTGTGGAGGACGCGCACCGTCTCGGTATGAAGGTAGCCGCTCACGCCGGGGATAACGTTGCGGTTCAGACGGCGATCGATGCGGGTGTGGATTCCATCGAACACGCCTGGACAGCGACGGATGAGCAGCTCAAACAGATGAAGGACCGGGGCATCTTCCTGGTTGCGACCGAGATCTTCGTGGCAGCGGCGCCGAAGGACAGGTTGCAGCGGGCGATGAGAATCGGCGTAAAGATCGCAATGGGTTCCGACGCCTGGGCCTTGTTGCCAGGCAAGACACGAGGTGAAGCAACACTCGTTGAACTAAAGAGACTGCAGGACGAAGGCATGCCTGGCATCGACATCATCCGCAGCTCGACGATGATCGCGGCGGAGCTGATGGGTTGGCCTGACCGAGTGGGGGAACTGGCGGCAGGAAAATTCGCCGACATAATCGCCGTCGAAGGGGACCCCGTGCAGGACATCGGGCTTTTGCAGCATGTGCAATTCGTCATGAAGGGCGCGACGGTTGTGAGAAATGATTTCGCGAGGAGGTGAATTGTCCAGAAGACGAAGTTGATGGCGTCCAATTATGCCAATTTACATTTCTCAGCCAGGTGTTTCCCGAGATACGAATGTTCCCTTTGCAACGGACTGAAGGTAGTCTAAACTGCATCTGACGAAAGCGATGAGAGTCAAAACTCTTGGCCGCTAATTAATTATGTCGACAAGCCATGGCAGAAGGCGCCTTAAATTCGACCACGCGGAAGTAACTGAAGAAGCGGACGGACAGAGCCGGGTGCGGGTGACGCTGACGCTTGGCCAGCTCATCTTCGAGGCGGACGCCGCCGCTGCTGGCGGGACCGGTAGTCCCTTGGAAGCGGCTGCAGTAGCCACTTTGGAGGCTGTGCAGGAAGCAGCCGCCAACAAGTTTACCTGTTCGCTATCGGACCTCGATCACGTGAATGCCCTCGGCAAGGATCTGATGGCGGTTCTCGTGGACTTCAAGTTTGAGGGCAGAGACGTTCAGGTGTTCGGGAGCTGTCAGATCACCGGGAGTGAAGTGGACTGCACGGTGAAGGCGGTGCTCAATGCTACGAATCGAATGTTTGAGCTTGCGATTCGAGAGTAGCCCGGTTTCTATTTTCTATTTTTCATTTTCTATTTTCTATTTCCTATTTCTATTTTTCATTTGATAGTTTTCATTGTAAGCGGTCGGTTCCGACTCGGAGACTAACCAACACTCCGGTTACCCTCAAAATTCCAGCGGAGACCACGGACTAGTGGCAAATGACAAATAAACAACTATAAAAAATAGAGAATAAGAAATAGAAATAGAAATAGAAGATGAAGAACATGCTCGGCAGATCCTTCGTCCGATTCGACAACGTCTCGTCGACCAATGATGTGGCCAGAGAGCTGGCCCTGGCGGGCGCAGGCGAAGGGCTGTGCGTCATCGCGCGCGAGCAAACGGCGGGGCGCGGTCGTCAGGGGCGTTCCTGGTCATCGCCTCCGGGCGAAGGACTCTACATGTCATTGATCCTGCGTCCTAAGGTCACAGCTTCGGCCGCGGCGATGATAACCCTCGCCGCAGCAGTTGCCGTTGCCGAGACGCTAACGATGGATTTTCAAGCCGCCGCAGACATCAAGTGGCCGAACGACGTTTTGGTGAGGGGTCGCAAGATTTGCGGGATTCTGGTTGAAGCGGCGATTGAAGGCGACCGGCTCCAGTACGCCGTAGTCGGCATCGGAGTGAACATTGCACAACGCCTCTTTCCGGAGCCGATCTTCGAAGGCGCGACCTCTCTTTTCCTTGAAACGGGCCGGGCGATCAAGCCGGAGGATTTCGCGGCGGTAATGCTTCCGCGGCTCGATCACTGGTACGCGGTTTCTATGTCACAGGCAGACGCAGTGATCGCACGATGGGGGGAGCTCTCATCGTCGGCTCACGACTGTCTCGTTCGAGTCGAATCCCTCGATGGGTCGGTCGAAGGGGTCACCCGTGGACTGACAGCAACCGGAGCCCTTATCGTGGAGCTTGCGAACGGCGAACGACGCGAGATCGTCTCCGGTGAGGTGAAGGTGAGAGCGGTGAGCGCCTAGCGCTGAAGAAGAGGGTGATCATGTTGTTAGTTCTTGATGTAGGAAACACCAATACGACGCTCGGAGTTTTCGAAGGGACAACGCTCACGCATAGCTGGCGGCTTACCTCTGAACGCCAGCGAACCGTGGACGAATACGGCATCATGTGCCGCACGCTTCTTCAACTCGCCGGGCTTGATTCTTCTGGCATAAACAGCATTGCGATCTCATCAGTCGTGCCGCCACTGGACTTTACGTTGAACAAAATGGCGCAGGTCTATTTTCAGATCGAACCGCTCTTCGTCAACGCGGCCAACGCGGGAATACCTGTATTGTACGATGATCCGGGAGAAGTCGGCGCCGATCGTATTGTCAACGCAGTTGCGGCGCTCGCTCGCTACGGCAGCCCTTGTATCGTTGTTGACTTCGGCACCGCCACGACATTCGATGCGATTTCGGCCGCCGGAGAGTATCTCGGCGGGATCATCTATCCAGGTATTCAGATTTCCGCCGACGCGTTGTTCCAACGCGCTGCAAGATTGCGTAACACGGAGATACGGCGCCCGGAGCGCTTGATAGGGACCAATCCTACCGGGAGCATTCAATCGGGTTTGTACTACGGCAATATCGCACTCGTGGACGGGGTGCTCAGGAGAATGGTCGAAGAGCTCGGTGCTGATACGCGCATCGTGGCGACGGGTGGGCTGGCGCCGCTAATCAGCAGAGGTTCTCAGTTGATCGAAAGAGTAGACGCGGATATCACGCTTGAAGGATTGAGAATAATCCACGCCCGCCACGTTTCTAAAACTCAAGCGTAGTGAACAAATCGAGTAAGACGCAGAAAACCCGCAGAGGTCTATATTCCTCTGCGGGTCTTGTCGTCCTGTGCGGTTTGCCGGCGCTCCAACTCTAAACCGTTAGATTGACAGGAGTCGAAGTCCCGCCATTCGGGTTCTTGACCACCACCGAGTGTGTCGAGGGTGAAATGAAGATATCGCGCACCCTCTTGTTGCCGGGGGTGCTTCTGGCGTTCTTGCCCACGACCCAGAAATCGCCGCTCAGTTCCAGAGTGAATGTCTCGGTGCCGTCAACGATCAAGGTCGCTCCTGACACGACATTCGAGCCGGCAGCCTGGAATCGCAGCCCTCTCTTCCGGAACTCGAGCCCAACGACTTTAGGCACGACTATCTGGGAGATACTGGTGCCTTTCAGCCTGATGAAGGTCAACAGCGAGTCGGGATCGTTGCTGACTATCGTGAACCCGCTCTGAAAGACGCCAATCGTGGTTGGTGAGAAAGTGACAGTCACGGTCCTCTTCTCGCCGGTCTTCAATGTTCCTGTTGCACCACCGCTTACAGCAAACGGCGCGGGTGGCTGGATTATGGACGAAATCACAAGGTCGGCTTCTCCCGTGTTTGTGATTTCGAACATAATCGGAGTGGTGCTCGTCCCGAAATCAACGAACAGTGGGTTTGTCTCTAAATTCGGCACGGGCGCTCCAACGCCGGTGCCGGTCAGGCTGATCGTAACGGTGGGCGTAACCGGATCGTTGCTCCCAATTGCGAACGAGGCACTCGCGGGCCCTGTGAATATCGGTGCGAAACGCACGTTCAGAGTAACGCTCTGCGTGGACGCAATTGTCAAAGGAAGCGCCGGTTTATTCACAATTGTGAACTGACCTCCCGGATCGCTGATTGACGAAATGATCAGGTTCGCGGCGCCGGCATTGGTGATCGTAATTGGTTTGGTGTCCGACTGTGATACCCGCACCGACCCGAAGGCTATCGCAGTAGGATCGACTACAATAACGGGGTTAGGTGGAATTGGATTCGGTGGCGTCTGCGCGAAGGCAATGTTCGACGGATCGGAGTTTCCAAAGCCATTGAAGGCGAACACGCGATAGAAGAAAAACGTGTTGGCGAAAGCATTGGTGTCGCTGAACGTCGTGACGTTGGGGCCGACAGTGGCGATCTCGTTAAAGGTGAAGCCGTCCAGGCTGCGCTCTACGCGGAATCCCTGTTCATCATTCGAGTTGTCGTGCCACGTAAGGTCGATCTGAGTCGATGAAACGGCGGTCGCCGTAAGATCGCTCGGCGCAATCGGGGTTCGTGGGATTGATGGCGTGAGCGAAAGACTAAAGTCTCCAGCATCGCCTCCGAATCCGTCGATAACTATGAAGTAGGTCGTTCCGGCAATCAGGTTGTGAATAATAGTCTCGGGATCGCCGATTCCCCCGAGGTCTGAGCCGATACAGCCGGCAATGGTCGAGCAGTTTGTCGTGACGTATAGCGACACATCGTAGTGGGCGGCCGGAGTCGCGGTGATGTTGTAAACCTGAGTATCGGCGGGAGTGAATTGGTAGACCACATCCGGCCCGTGAGTTGACTGCGTTGACGTAAAACATGATTGCCCCGGATCCAGATCGTTCGCCGCGCCGAACGTGGTGCTGGACGCCGAGAAGGGAAGTCTGCTGGGATCGATTACCTGCGCGGTTGCGCAAGTATCATTGGAGGGCAGTCCTCTGCGCAGCGAAAAACGGAAACCGGCGGCGTTCGGATCTGCAATCACCGAATCCACCACGATGAAGTACTGCGTCCCGGCGTTCAACGTCGGCGTAAGGAATTCGCCGCTGTCAAAACCTCTGGCGTTCTTGCCTGCGACGCAGGTGCCGACGGGGTTGGAGCAGTCGGTCACGATGTACAGGCTCAGATCAAAGGGCGATGTTGGAGTCGCCCCGATTGTATAGACATCAGTCACGGACGGAGTAAAGGAATAAACGACGTCGTTACCAGCGCCCGGCGCACAACCTGCGGGCCCCGGATCGATGTCATTGGCCGCGCCCGCAAGAGTCGAATTCTCGACGAACGACAGAGCCGCCGAAGGGATAACCGTTGCCGTCGCGCAGGTGTCTCCCGAGAGTGGAGCGACGAGCGGCGTCGCCGACGAGGCCTGTCCGGGCCTCATCAGGCCGGCCGCTGCAAGGATGCCCAGCAACATTAGTGACAAACCGAGCGCCAATCGCAGCCGGTTTGATTGACGCGTGAGGTTGAAATTCGCCTTCATGACTAGCATCACTCCGTCCGAGTTTATCGCCCAAAAGACCGCCCTGGCGCACACGCACTCAGCCAAATGAATTGGTCGTCTGGATCCATCTCCTGCTGATTCATTGAACGTGGGCTTGTGAGCGCGAATTATATAGGAAATCAAAGTTGATCGTAAAGGAAGTAATTTGAATCTAAGATCATTTGCATTCCGCAGAACTTTCTCGCGCCTGACGTGCTGCGCTAGAATTACAAGAGTAACTCAGAGGAAGGTGACCTATGAATGAAGACTACCCTAAGCGCGAGCACTCCGCGAAGCCGGAAGTTGATGATTTGACTGATTACCAAAAATTGAACTCTTTAGACGGCGCCGGGATATTAGTGGACCCGGAGGAGGTACCCGTTCTAAATAGCTCCGAAGAGGATGATGTGGCAATATCAATCAAGCCGTCGCCTGTTACTGGCTCTTCCGATGCCGTGGCCGTGTACGACGGCGATTTTGACGACGGCGTCGACTTCAGTATTGTGGACGACGAAGGTAAAACCAACACCTGATATGAAAGCCGCGGCACTTCGATGCGACTTGCCTCAGTAAACGCTCTGAACCGAGGTATCGACAGCGTCGGGAAGGTGTGAATAAATGCCGGATACCAAAGTTGAGAAAGGGTGTCGACGCCCACTCTTGTGGATAATAGCTGGGACTGTTGTTGTGGTGTGCGTCGGTATCCTCGGGCTCACCTGGTTAACGAGCCGCTTTTCACTTCCGCCCAATAGCACTACGGTAAATCATTCCGTCGTCGTCGAAAGAGTGCAGAAAGTAGCAAAGCTGGTTTCGAGTGAAACGACTCTGCGTGATGTAATCATATACGAGGATACCTGGTATGGATCGACCAAACGATCCCTGGTAGTCGTAACCGGGAAAGTGCTCGCGGGAATAAACCTTGACGCTGGAAATTCAGTACAGATCGATGAGAAAACCAGGAGAATAACGATCACCCTACCTCAACCGGGCATTCTCGGAATTGAGATCACGGAGATGAAAACTTACGATGAACAGCGCGGGCTCTGGAATCCTTTCAATGCAGCCGATCGTGATGCATTGTTCCAACGCGCGCGGGAACAGCTTGAGCAAACAAGCCGCGACTTGAAGATAACCGAAACCGCCCGCCAGAGTGCCCGCGAGTTATTAGAAGGCATGTTTACTGCGAACGGATATTCGGTCGAGGTTGTGTATCAGTAACAGGTTTGACACTCCCGGAACTGACTCATTACGATGAACAACCAACTTTCTTTCCTCGAGGTTCTGCAGATTGTCCATTCCAACAGATCCGCTACCATCAGACAGAAGCGCCAGTCAGGAAAATCATAGAGACCAAACAGACGGAGACGCGGAAGAACCGGCGCCGGTGTTAGCGTCGTTGTGGAGATATGCGCTTGTTGCTGCTGCTGCGGCGTTGTTACTCAGCGGGGTTGAACTCGTCGACTTGAATGTCAGGCTCACGCCGGTATTTCAATCGTTCACTGAGCGAGTATTCTTCTGGACATACTTCAGCTTGAACGTAGTAGGCGCCCTGGTGATCGGGTTGTTGGTGGGCCTCTTTGTCCATGCGACCTCGCTTTTGAAGAGGACCGCTCAGACAGCGATGGCGAGAGGCAGCAAAGTAAGATCGGTACACAAGCTTGTAGCCGGCGCGGGTGTCTCTTTGATTGCCGCTTTTCTTCTTAACCAGCAACCACAGATTCACGGATTCGTCATCGAGATCATACGAGAAGCAGAGAAGTTCGACTCTCTGACAGCGCCGCTCTTGAACCACGAGAGATCAGCCTCATACCTCTTGCTGGTGTTTGCCGTAGTCGGCGGTTGCCTGCTCTGGATGGCGACTCGAAGGCTGAGCCGTTCAAGTCGAATCATCCGAACCTCGTGGTTCTTAACCCTCGTGGTTCTCATCGCGTGTGGCTACTACATCGATTCGCGTTTTGAAACACAGCTATACGGCACCTCGGTACACCGCTCGATGTTTCTGTTGGACACGGCTCTAAGCATGTCACTCATCGGGACGGTCTTTTCACGGCGGTTCCACAGTCGATTATCGCGGACATCACCACGCCAAAAGGCCGCGGGTCTAATCGTCGCGATTGTTCTGGTTGCTTCGGTAGCTTTTACGTTTGTTTACTTTGATAAAGACCAAAACCTCAAGACTCAGCTTTTCTTTCACACGACTCAGGCCAGGCAGTATTTCAAACTCACTCAGTGGGTGCTTGACTTCGACCGTGATGGGTATTCCTCATTTCTGGGTGGTGGAGACTGCGATGACCGTCGTGCCGACATCAATCCGGGTCACGTCGAGATCATGGATGACGGCATTGATCACAATTGCATCGGCGGCGGGTTGACTCAACAAGGGATCGCCGACTGGGGCCTCGAGCATAGTTCTCTGCACCAGCCCCCCGACACATCGGCTAAGCGGCTGAACGTGATCTACGTGTTTATCGATGCGTGCAGGGCTGATCACCTGAGCGCTTACGGATACAGCAGGAAAACGAGTCCGAACCTGGATAGTCTTGCCGCTCGATCTTCGCTATTCGAGAACGCGTACACACCGGCGCCGAATACTTTTGAGGCGCTGCCCAAGTTCACGCAGGGGGCCTACTGGGATGCGCATCTTAAAGCGTGGCCCGAGATCATGGCTGGCAATGGATATAACGCGCTTCTCTTTCCGCGCCGTATTTCAACCCTGCGGCGGCATGTGAAAGGAATGAGAATAGTCGACGCCTCCAGAGATGGTACGTTTGAGGGAACGATTGATTCAGCCATCGAGGTGCTGGGGGGAGCTTCGAAGGATCATCCGTTCTGCGCCTATCTGTACTCCACCGACACTCACAGACCGTATAAACCGCACCAGGATTTTCACTACGGGTCTTCGATCACCGATCTCTATGATGGCGAGATTTCTTATCTGGATTTCCATCTGGGCAGGTTGTTCGATTGGATGGAGAAAACTGGGAGAATGGATGACACGATCATCGTCATAATGGCGGACCACGGCGAATCGCTCGGCGAGCGCGGCGTTTATAAGCATTCATCGCTGCTCTACAATGAACAAACCCACGTCCCGATGATCATTCACTTGCCTGGAGTGCCGGCGCGCTCAATTAAAGACTATGTCAGCACGATCGATCTCGGACCGACGATGTTGAATGCTGTCGGCCTCGATTATCCGAGAGAGTGCGCGGGAGTGAGCCTGGTGCCGTTGATGCGTGGGCAGCCATTCATTCACCCCCCGGTGTACGGAGAACAGACGACTCAGGACGTTTCTCCATTCGTGCGTCCCGACCAAAGCGTCGACCCCCAACAGAAGAAGTACATGATCATAACTCAGGACGGATTCAAGCTGATCTACAACCGGGACTGGTACAGTTTTGAACTCTACGATCTCAAGAACGACCCGTCCGAGGTTCGAAACCTCTATGATCGCGCGCTAGAGACAGTCGCCAAATTGAAGAACAGTTTGGGCCGCTTCGTAGACGTTCTTACCGTCAGAAGACCGTCGGATGCGGATGAGAGCCAGTATTTCTTTGGCCCGACTGGAGAGGTGCGGGAAGCGAAGTAATTCCTGGAGCGACGGATCCCTGGGAGCGCAGGCATCCCTGCCTGCTGTCTCACGCAAAGCTACGGTCGCAAACGAAAATGTGAGTCGCCGAAGTAAGCAGGCAGGATGCCTGCGCTCCCACATTGCGCTCCCACATTGCGCTCCCAGGTCTGCGCTCGGAGGTCAAATTCCCCGGGCCACTCTCGCAATCAACCTCAAGTCACTCCGGCCGAACTCTCCGCTGAGGACAAGCACGATCACGTAGGTGACGGACAATCCGATGAGTTGGGCTATTACCAACACCTTCGACGCAGGAGAGAAGAGGAGGGACGCGCAATAAACAACTCCGGCGCACGCTGCAATTCGCAGGGTCGATGTGAAAGACACCAAGGTCCTGAACCTTCTCCACAGATACGCGCAGGCCAGGACGGTTCCTACCAGCATGGAGATGGTGGTCGCGGTTGCCGCTCCGACAAGTCCTAGAGAGGGAATCAACAGGGCATTCAAAGCGGTGCTCGTAACCAGGGTTATTACGCCCAGCAGCAGGGATACTCCTGGCTGGCCGCTGGCAGAAATGATCGTGGTGACAATGTACAGCAGCCCGAAAAACAGCATACCGAACGCGACGATCCTCAAAGCCGGGCT
Source organism: Blastocatellia bacterium (assembly GCA_035576605.1). GTDB lineage: Bacteria > Acidobacteriota > Blastocatellia > UBA7656 > UBA7656 > Onstottus_A. The sequence goes on from DATLWF010000666.1 coordinate 23,527, forward strand.
CCCTGCCTGATAAGTCTCGCGGTATATCACTCTCAGAACTCCGCCGGCACTGGACGAAAACAGAGTCGCAGTCAACGCCATTACCATCAGCGTGTAGCGCAGAGTCTTCGAAATGTAGCTTTGCGTGCGGGCGCGATCATCCGCAAAAGTCGACTGCGAGATGAGTGGAAAGATAACGAATGTGACTGACACGATGATCTGATATGTGATATTCGCGATGTCAACGGCGGCACTGTAATAAGCCGCGTTCTCGCTCGCGGTTGTCGCGTCGGGCGATGACAACGCCTTGATCAGCATCAAGTCCACTCTTTGAAGCAGCGTCAGCACAAACGTGAACAGCAGAAGGTAAGACTGAAACTTGAGCAACTGTCCAGCTCGCGCGTCGCCCTTGCGATCACCCCCACGCGCGATGATCGCCGAGATGACAAGCGCGCTCGCAGCGGCAAGGGCGAAACCCCCGACACTCCCGGTCACGCCAAAACCCAGCCATGCGAGTAAAACGATGAAGACCAGTTTGAGAGTCGAGTAGCTTATGTCGAGTCCGGCCTGAATATCGAATCGTTTCTTACCGTTGAAGTAGCCCGTGTAGACTGAATAGAAGGAATAAGAAAGGGTGATAAGCGAGGCGAGCCGTAGCCAGCCGGTAAGACGCGGGTCGTTCAACAGCGATGCAACCGTCGGCGCAAGCAGGAAGAATCCCAGAGTCGCCGCCCCGCCCACATATACTTGCAATCCCAGCGCCTTCCATTTTATTGAGTCGGCTTTCTCCGGCTCCTGCGAGACGTACTTCGACACGGTTTGGTACGTGCCGGTCACAATGACGGCATTGATGATCGACACCGTGTTAATGACGACTCTGTATATCCCGTAGTTTTCGATGGTGAGCAGATGCGCCAATGTGACGGTTATGCCATAACCGCTGACGATGAACCAAATCTTGGCGGCGGTGATGTAGATCGCGCCTCGCCCGGCGATCGCGGCGATGTTATCGGTTGATGCTACGGGCCTCGATTCTTCTGCCAATGGCGTCATTCTTCCTTAAGGCACTCTTGATGATCGCGCTATACCGCGAGCCAATCCGCGTCCAGTCATAAGCTGCCGCCGAACGGCGCGCATTCTTGCCGATTTTCCTTCGCAGGCTATCATCGCTCAGAACGAGCGACAGCTTTTCTTTAAGCATCAGGTCGTCGCCTTGTTCAAAGAGCAGTCCATTCTCACCATCGGCGATAACTTCGGCAAGTCCTCCAACCCTCGAAGCGATTACTACTCGACCGGCCGCCATCGCTTCGAGACACGCGAGGGGCGTTCCTTCAGTCCGGCCATCGTCAAACTCTCGAGACGGAATCACCACGGCATCGCACGTTGACAGAAGCCGCCCCCTCTCCAATGCGCCGATCCGGCCGACGAAACTTGCGTTCACTGAAAGCGCTCGCGCCAGGCCTTCGAGTTCATCGCGACACTCACCGTCACCGGCAACAATCAGGTCCAGGCC
>DATLWF010000667.1:0-23117 GCA_035576605.1 Blastocatellia bacterium
AGAACCGCTCCCCCGAATCCTCTGTTGATCGTGATCAGATAGTTGATGAACGAGGCGACGTATGAGTACTCGTAAAGCTTTCGTTCCTCTTTCTCCTCGACAAAATCATTGCCGACGAAGAAGGACACGAGCACCATGTCCGGCTTCAGTTCCAGACCTTCGCTCTCCAGCAACGCGAGGTAATCTTTGGGCCCATTACCGGGAATTCCCATGTTGATGACTTCGGCCTTCTTGCCGCCCTGGTTGACAATCTCCTCCAGCAGCGTCAGATAAGCGTGCCGGTAGGGGACGACGCTGAAGGCAAACGAGTCGCCCAGCCCCAATATCCGATATGTGTTCTCCGGCTTCTGAGCACTGAACTCGACGTCTTTGAATCCTTTCGAGTTCAGATGAAAGTCAAAATCGGGCGCGTGCGGTTGGCCGCGAAACCGGTTGTATGAACTGTCGTAAAAGATAAACGAGGGATGAATGTGGTTGTAAAAACGAAAGGCGATCTCGGCCAGAACAAGCGTGATCAGCAGAATTAACAGTGATTGGCGCGCAACACGCCAAGCGGTCTTCAACTTACCCATTCGAGACTCCCACGGTATGTAGCATAGACTTTAGTTTGTGTCGGGCTATTGATCTTGTAGCGGAGTTTGCCGAATACAGACCAAAGTGTAGGCTACTTTGATCCGGTAATCGGCACGTGTTCAGAGTGTGCGGCGGTAGCCGCTTCTCTGTACCTCCTCGAAAGCTCGCGTTGTCTGCTTTTGAAAGATTGATACCACTCGACGAGCAGCAACATCGCGAATAGCAACCGCTCGCGGCGAACGCCCGCTGATAAATCATCGGCTGTCACCCGCGCAACTTCTGTCATGTCCAATCCGGGAACTGCGCGGGCGATAAAATACTCGCGGCCTGACCCTTCAGCGTCGAACCACTGTGCGAGCCATTTCCCCATCGGCAGAACGAAGCCCTGCTTGGGCCGCTCCACAATCTCCGGCGCCAGCCATCGACCCGCGATGCGCCGCAGCGCAACTTTGCTGGTTGCGCCGTTCAGCTTTTCCGACGGCGGCAGCGCAAGACCAGTTGCAACGACGAGCGGCGTCAGGTACGGCGCTCGGCCTTCAAGACTATGCGCCATCGACATTCTGTCAAACTTCACCATCAAATCGTCTGGCAGCCATGTAGCCATGTCCGTCGCGGCCGCGCGTTGCAGGCTGTCTGCCGAGCGATCGAGCCATCCCATCAAACCTTCTTCCCACTCGGTGATTTCAGCGCGGTTTGCCCCAGCTAGCCGCTGGCGACCGGCAACGTCTGTAAGCAGCGGAAACCCTGAAGGCGTCACTGGCTCCGGGTTATCAATCAACCGCGCCGGGCTGCTCTCTGCGGCAGACGACCGCCCGACACGCGCCCCAAGTTTGTTGAGCCAGGTCACCGCCGTAGCATGGCGTTTATAGTAATCATAGCCCGCAAAGATCTCATCCGCGCCTTCGCCCGACAGCGCCACCGTAACGTGCCGGCGCGCTTCCTTGCAGAGCCAGTAAAGGGGCAACTGCGCCTGATCGCCGACCGGCTCATCGAGCGCGGATGCGACGAGAGGGAGCAGCGAGCGAAAGCTCTCTTCATCGAAATGAAAATGGTGATGATTGCTGCCGATCGTTTTCGCAACGGTCTTTGCATAGCGGCTTTCGTCGTGGCTCGTCGAATCAAACCCCATCGAAAACGTCGAGATGTGCGGTTGCTTCTTTGCCGCAATCGCGGCGATTACCGAGCTGTCGAGACCGCCTGAAAGAAAGACCCCGACCGGCACGTCGGCTACAAGCCGGGAGCTAACCGCTTCTTCGACCATGGCCGCCAGCTCTCGGTCCGAAGTCTTTTTTTCATCGCCGAGCCTCAACGTGTAGTACCGATGGCGGCGCGGCGCCGGATCGCTCGTGGAGATCACGAGCCGCTCGCCGGCCAGAACACGCTTGATCGCTTTGAAGATCGTGGCGTCGCCGGGAACGTAGTGCAGCGCGAGATAGCGGTCCATTGACTCGCCATCGATCTCATCGCTCACCCAGTCCAGCGCAGCAAGGGCAAGCAGGCTCGATGAATAAGCGAAACGTCCTTTCGCATGGGTATAGAACAACGGCTTCTCGCCAAAGCGGTCGCGCGCGAGATGCAACTCCTGCTCAGTTCGATCCAGGATTGCGATAGCGTACATGCCATCCAATCGCTCGAGCAGACCGTCGATTCCCCACTCAGTGAAGCCGTGAGCCAACACTTCAGTGTCGCTCTCGCTGATGAACCTGTAACGCCGCGCTTTCAATCGCTCGCGTAACTCGCGGTAGTTGTAAATCTCACCGTTCTGAAACGCAACCACGTTACCCTCGCGGCTAAAGAACGGCTGCGCGCCGCTTTCTATGTCGATGATCGAGAGGCGTCGCATCGCCATCGCGACCGCACCATCCAGATAGTGTCCTTCGCCGTCCGGCCCGCGCTGAATCATCACGTCCCGCATCGTGTCCAACAGTCGCGGCGAGACGCTCCCTTCAACAATGTCGATCAATCCGACAATGCCGCACACTAACGCGACCTCCCAGTCAGCCAGGCTTCTCGAAATGCGCTGCCATAGGCGGAGACCATTGTCTCAAAATCATTGAGTGTTTCGAGTACAAAGCGGCTGTTGTCAGCGAGTCGTTGTCTCAGACGCGGTTCGCCCAAAAGCCTGTCTATGTGACCGGTCAATGCAGCCGCATCGCCGGGCTGGTAAAACAGCGCATTGATGTTCTCTTGGACTTGCTCCGCGATTCCGTAGACGGGGGTTGTGATGATGGGCAGCCCCGCGGCCATCGCTTCGAGGATCACCCGAGGAAAGCTTTCCATCCGCGACGCGCACACAAAAACATCCGCGGCGGAGTAGTAAAGAGCCGAGTCTGACGTCTCACAGACAACTTCCATTCTGTTCTGTCTCGAGGCTGGCAAAGTTCGGATCGCTGCCTTCAGTCGTTCGCTGTAATCGCTGTCCCGGTCGCCGACGATGAAGCAGCGCAATTTGTTAGCCCGTCGCTCTTCGACTTGCGCCACTGCCTCAACCAGGTCTATTTGTCCTTTTCGCTCGCACACGGTCCCCAGGAGCAAGATTGCCATTTCATCAGGCGCGATGTTCAACTCCGCTCGCGCTGTCTGTCGCGGCCATTTCTCAAGCGCTGCGGCAAAGCGCTCGCGATCCAGCCCATTGTGAATAGTTATGAAGTTGTGATGCGCATTCAACGGCTCGCAACTGTTTCGGGTGGCATCAGCGACGAAGATAATCCGATAGGGATACTGGAAACACTGCAGCGCGCGAGCGGCGATCTCCTCGCCGAGGTAATCGAAGTAGGTTTGCCACGACTCGCTTTCGCGCGGGTTCCAGATTGACGGCAGCCCCAATCGCCTTGCTGCGTCGATTGCGTAGAACGTCTGGCGCGTGTTGCCGTAGACCAACTCGACGTCCCAATTTCCGATCTTCTCTGCGAAGGCCTGAATTGCCCGCTCATAAGCCGGAAGGTTGTGCACGCCAGCCAGAGGATGAGCAGAGACTTTGACCCTTATGCCGTGCGCTTCGTAGCTCGCGCGCAAAGGACCGTCCTCCGGGCAATAGACGATCGGATCGATCACGCCCGTCTCTTTAAGGCGAACGGTTAGTTCAAGCTGGCTATGCGGCGCGCCTTCCATGTTGAGGTTGAACGCGCACATCAGAGCGCGAATCCGCCTTGTTGTCTCAGGAGCGAGCGTTCGCGCGTCCACCGCGAAGCGCTCGTTCGCCAGCGACAGATTCGGATTGTAAAACGGGTCGCGCATCCCGGCATACTTCTTGCGAAACGCCGCCGTCTCCGCCGGATTGTCCCCAAAGCCCCTCGAGTATCCTTCGTGATGAATCAACTCCGCAGCGGGGCAATACACCACGCGATAACCCGCCGCGCGCAGGCGATAACAGTAATCCACGTCGTTGTAAGCCACGGCGAATGTCCGTTCGTCGAACCCTCCAAGACTCAAGAACAGGTCTCTGCGCGTCAGCAAACAAGCGGCCGTCGCCGCGGAGTAGTTGCGCGCCACTATCTTGTAGCTCAAGTAACCGTGGGTAGACGCGGGCGACAACTTAAAGGCCGGCCCCGCCCTCCCGTTGTAATATCCGTGAACGATTCCTGCGTGCTGGATCCTGCCGTTTGGAAACCGCAGCCGCGCGCCTACCGCGCCTACGCCCGTCATCCCAAGGTAGCCGGCCATTTGGGTCAACCACTGGGGCGTGACGACTTCCGTATCGTTGTTGAGAAATAGCAGGTAGTCGGCGACGATTTGCTCGGCTGCCCGATTGTTGACTGCGGCAAAGCTGAACCTCCCGTCTGAGTTTGGGATACGCAGGACTTTGTGACGCGTCCGGTGCAGGAACTCGAGGGTATCCGGCTCGTCGCTCTCGTTGTCTACTATCACGACTTCGTAATTTCGGTAAGAGGTCTTCTCGAGCGACTTAATGCAGCTTTTCAGCACCGAAAGCTTGTTCTTGGTAGGGATGATGATGGCGACGCGTGGGCCGTCATCAGGGAACTCGTGCGCGAAGATGCCGCAACTGGTTCTCACTGCCCAGTCCGGTTGATAGGTCCTTGCGTGGACGCCGCGCCGGTCGAGCGCGTCCTGGACGGCTTGCGACCCGGCGCGAAAGCTATCCGGTTTTGCGCCGCCCGACGACGCCGTTGAACCCGGCGCCACGCGCCAGTGATACAGCACTCTCGGAATGTGTCCTACATAACCGGCATTCTCGGTGACCCTCAATGCAAGATCGTAATCCTGGGAGCCTTCATAGCCCTCGCGCAGACCGCCGGTCTCAAGGAACAATTTGCGGCGCAGCACGAACAAATGGCTGAAGTACATATAGGAGAGCAATAGCTCCGGCGACCAGTCGGGCTTGAATTGGGGCGCGAAACGTTGGCCCTGTGCGTTGATCTTGTCGTCATCAGAATACAGCACGTCGGTTGCCGGGTTCTCCGCAAGATAGAGAGCAACCTCTCCAAGCGCGTCCGGAGTGATTTCATCGTCGTGATCCATCAGCGCCATATAATCGCCGCTGGCCATTTCGGCGGCGCTGTTGGTAGCGCGGCTGATGTGTCCGTTCTCTTCTCTGAAGGTCACACGAATGCGCGGCTCACGACTCATCCAGCGCCGCAGAATCTCTCTGATCGCCGGGTCGGTGCTGGCGTCATCCGCAATGCACAGTTCCCAGTTCTGATAAACCTGATCGGCGACGCTTGCGATGGCTTTGTCGAGAAACTCGGGCACCGGATTGTAGACCGGCATCACAACGCTCAAGAGCGGAAGGGCGGGCGCCGCCGACAGTCGCTCGCGAAGCAGCGACTCTCTGCGGGCATTCCACTCGTTGACTTCGAGCCACGCATCGTAAGGGTCGAGCGGAGCCGGAAGCGCGAAAGCATGTGTCGCAGACGCGGCGGCTATAGAGGGCGCAAGATTTGAGAGCGACCCGTTCCGGTGAGTCTGATTCCAGGCGCGCAGCGTTCGGCGTACGGCGGCGGGCAATTCAAACAGACCCGGCGCGCGACCATTCTTCTGTCGAAAGCTCCTGGCGCGAGCGCGAGCGAACTTCGCAAACTGTTTAAGACTGAATTCATCGCGCGCGCGGTGACTTGCGCCTTTCGGGCTCGCGCGGAACGGCTGCACTGGTTTCAACGCGAGCGTTTTGATCCGGAAGCGACTCGCGCATTCAAACGGGTCGAGCCGCAATGCGACGACGTCCAGCCCAAGCCATACAGAACCTTTCCCCTCAGCGACCGTCCCCAGATCGTAGCTTTCGATTTCGGTGTAGCCCGCGCCGCGATCAACATATAGCCTCGGGCGTCCCACGACATCTGTTTCGGTTTCGATGTCGAGTGAAACCTCCACCCATCCACGAGGCCATTTACCGGACAGGTTGAACTGCGGATCTCGGCCCGTCGACTCCCATACTCCATCGGCGTCGAACTGTCGAAGCTCATGAATAGGCTCGAGGGCAGGATGATATGCGCGCCGCAGCAGGACTTGAAAAAGATGCAGGATCCATCGATAGACCGGAAGTAAAACGCCGTACTTGACTCGACCATAGCGACTCAACAACCGCCATCCGAGGGTGCGCCTGATCCGCTGAAGCTGATGCTCTCGCTCTTGAACCTGGCGGTCTTTGTCGCGAAGCTGGCTCTCGAGTTGCCGCACCTCTGAAGAGAGAAGCTCAATGGTCTGAGCGGTGGTAGCAGCCTCGCGACCCGAACGCTCGCGTTCGGCGTCGATCTGTTCCGTCAGTCGAGCAATCTCGCTGCGCATCGCTTCTGCGGACCGTTCCTTGTTCACAAGCTCTGCGCGCAGCGCTTGTTCGGAGTCGTCTCGTTTACGCAGTGCGGCTTCCAGCGATCGTCTTGCGGCCGTTTGCTCTTGCGCCTGTTTCTCGAGCTCCGCGATATCGACTTGCAAGCCCTTGACCTGCGCTTCTACAGCCAAGATCGCGTCGTTCGCGCGCGCCAGCTCGGCTGATTGCAACTGAAGTACTTTCGCCTGTTCTTCGAGCTGCCCGGCAAGCCATTGCGCGGTCTTCTTGTGCCCTTCCAGGTCGGTCTGGGCTCTTGTGAGTTGAGTATCGCGCTCAGTCAGTTGCTGCTGCTTGCTCGCGAGTTCAGCTTCGGAGTCGTGGATTGCGGCTGAGAGGATTTCCTGCTGGCGTTCCGAAGCCAGGAGCGTCACCAGCAGCAGCCACGGGCGCGAATCGTTTCGCTCCGGCACGCCGGAAAGGAGGAGTTGAGGGTCTTCATCCACGGCGATGAAACGATAGGTGTCGCGACCGCTCAATCGTACAACTCCCGAGACCGCGGATATGCCGCCGAAGCCGTCAATCGAAGACCAGATCGCCAGAAGCTCTCGTCCCTCGTCTGCCTGGTCCTCACCGGCATAAAGCTCTATCCGAAGAATCTCCGTGTAAGCGGAGCGATTCCCGGGATCGAACCGCAATGGTCCGCGCGCCGTCGGTGGAATTTTAAGCGCGTGCTGCTCAATCTGTCCGTTCGCAACGAACGGCTCTTCGATCGAATGCGATTCAGAGAATCCACTGTCGTGATCCCAAAACACTTGTAGACAGTTTGTCGGCGGGCGGGCTTGCTGTTTCCACGCGGCGAGTTGATCCTCGGTTTCCACGATCTCGCGCTGCAAGGTTTCCACTTCGTCTCTCAGCGAAAGTCTGTGGCCAAGCTGAAAGAAGAAGCTTCTAATCTTCACCGCATCGTCCTTGCTCGCGCTCAAGATCGCTTGCAGTTCTCGCGAGCGAATCCCGCCAACCGCCAACACGCCGAGCCCGTGACCGTGGAGAAATTCGAAGGAGGAATAGTGTTGTTTGATCTCGTCCCAGAAACGGCTTATTCCGAAGTCTCGTTCGCGTACGTTCGTATCGTGAAACAGCACGACGCCATCCGCGCTCATCTTGGGCAGCCATAGTTCAAAGTCGCGCTTGACCGCTTCATAAGTGTGATAGCCGTCGATGTGCAAGAGGCTGATCCCGCCATCCGCGAAATGCTGAAGCGCATCGTCGAAGGTGCTCTGGATGAGAGAAGAAAAGCTGCCGTAAAGGGGATCGTGGTGCGCACGCAGATCCTCGAGTACTCGCGCATCGTAGAACCCCGAGTGCGCGTCCCCTTTCCACGTGTCAATCGCGTAACAACGCGTGTTTAGGTTCAGTTCCTTTACAGCCTGGCAAAACGCGCAGTATGAGTCGCCGGCGTGCGTGCCCAGTTCGACCAGAACCTTTGGGCGCAAGAGATCAACGAGGAACATCGCAAACGGAATGTGCTCGTGCCAGGACCGGACGGCGGTCAGGCGCTTGGGCGACGCAAGACAAATCGGATGATCGAGCGGGTTCACAATTCCTGCGCGCCTTGCTTGAAGTTTTGACTTAATCGGACCCACACGTTCCTCTAAATGGAGCCTGGCTCTCGGGACGTTGTCGACAATGCAGCATACCTGAATTGCAGGAGAGTGTGCACTCGGAACGCCAGAGTCCCCTGAGCCGCGACGTGATTCTCGAAGTGCGGGCCCATCGTCTCCTCCGTAAGAGTTTGCCCCCATACATCCACTGCGCCGGCGCGCGAGACATTGTGAAGCTCAAGGAAAAAATAAAATCGCCGGCCGCGAGAGCAGCGGACGCAATTGAAGTTGAAAAGGCCCCATTGCCCGGTTCGTAGCTGCGACGATTCGACATCGGAAACCGCGATGTCAGATTCGCTTTCAGCCGACTCCCGCAGGCGAAGGCGCACAATGCCCTGATCGTCGTTGGGCTGAAGGCGTACCGCGATTGCACACAGATTGTCGTGCTCTACGAGGAACTCCTGGCCAACAGTTGTCGCAGGACCGAGCTTGCAGACAACTGCATCAGCCGTTTCCTGGGCTAAGTCGCAGACCAGGGCTTCCGGCTTTGAGACGTCGACAGAGAACTCACCGTCGGCGCTGAGGTTAGGGTTATAGTAGCAATCGCTAACCAAGTCGCTTTGCCAGCGAGCTCGCAGAGACGCTTCTTCCCGCGGATACTGACGCTTCCCGCGGGTCGCCGACTCGTGATGGTAAAGCGTTGCGTAAGGCGTATAAACGATCAGATATCCGCGCTTCCTCAGGCGTAAGCACAGATCTACGTCGTTGTAACTAACGGGGAAGCGGTCTTCGTCAAAGCCGCCCGAGTTTAGAAACACGTCGCGGCGTATCATCAAGCACGCGCCGGTCACGGCATTGTAGTTGCGAATCGTACTCGGATAATTCAAATAACCCGCGTCGCTGAATCCATCCACGCCGCAATGCGCGTGACTGGCTGCTCCGCCAGCTCCAAGAATGATCCCCGCGTGCTGTATACGGCCATCCGGGTAAAGGAGCTTAGCGCCGACGGCGCCGACGTCCTTGCGCTCGGCCTTCTCGACCATTGCAGTCATCCACTCCGCTTTTATCACTTCAGTATCGTCGTTGAGAAACAAGAGGTAATCGCCGCCTGCTTCTCGTGCGGCGACGTTATTCAGGCGCGAGAAGTTGAACGGCTCATCCAGTCGAATGACGCGATGCGGCGAATGTTTCAGGTATTCGAGCGTCGCGCTGCTCCGGCTGCCGTTGTCCACGATCAGGATTTCATAGCTCGGATAAACCGTTTTCGATTCGATGCTGGCGATGCAGGGGCGCAGATGCTTCAGACCGTCGCGCGTAGGAATGACGATCGATACGACTCCGCCTGCCGCGATCTTGCGCCGGACGCGATAGAAGCCATAAACACTTTCACTTTCGACTTCGCCGGCAATAGCTCGCCGGCTTAGCGCGCCGATCAGCGCGCGGCGGCCAGCTTCGGTCACCGCGCCCCGGGCGGCAGAGAGGCCCGATGCCGAAGAAGAGACCCTCCGCCAGTGATAGAGGATCTTCGGAATGTGCGCGATCTTCGTGGTCGCCTCGGTGAAGCGGAGCGCCAAATCATAATCCTGGCTGCGGTCAAAGTCGGCCCGGAACCCTCCGATCCGATCCACAATGCTTTTCCGATATACGCAAAAATGCCCGAGGTACATGCACGACAACAACAGATCTGGAGACCAGGCAGGCTTGAACGCAGGCTCCTTGCGCTGGCCTTTCTCGTCGAGCCGGTCCTCGTCGGAATAGATCAAGTCCGCGTCTGTTTCCTGGAGCGTGGCCGCGACTTCATAAAGGGCGTCCGGCGTCAACTCGTCGTCATGATCGAGGAGTCCGATGAATTCTCCGGTCCCCATGCCGAGGGCGCGATTGGAAGCGCGGGCGATCCCAGCGTTGCTTTCTGAAAACACTACCTTGATCCGCGGATCTCTGTCTCGATACTCCTCGAGAATCTCTCGAACATGGGGAGCGCCTGAAGCGTCGTCGCAGATGCACAACTCCCACTTCGGATAGTACTGATTCATCACGGACTCGAGGGCCTTGCGTAAGTGCTCCGGATGGGTGTCATAGACGGGCAGGATGATGCTGATGAATGGAGTGTAGGCGAATTGGTTGATGCGCTCGATGGCGCGATCGCCGTCGTAGCGCAGCGCTTCGCACCGCGCTGACCATTGTGCATAGGAAAGCTTCGTGCCGGAATCGCGTTGCGACTTCGGAGTCAGCCACTCTGCGACGCGCTGATAGGCGGGCAGTGTGTACTTGTATTTGATCGGGCCGTAGCGCCGGTGGATCGGCTGCAAGCGGGGTGACTTCCTTATCGCGGCGATCACCTGCGAAAGCTTATTGCGTATGATGTTTCGGAAAGTGATTATTGAATGCATTCTCAATGCGACGCTTCATGTTACCGGCTCACCTTTAGGATAGACGAAAAAGAGGGAGAAAGCATCGCAGAGACTGAGGTTGCGCCGAGTAAAATCAGACGCGGAGGTGACTATCCTCTCCGTGTGGTGGAGCTACAGCAAATGGCTCCGACGCGAGCGCACGCAAAAGGAAGCGCCGGGCGAGGCCGGCGCTTCTGCTGTTAGTGAATTTGTGAATGACTGTGCTTCCGTGCACAGCCGCGTGCATTGCCCACTCAGGGCTCTTGATTGCTCACGAACAGCCGAGGGACGTACAGCCAAGGGTATTCCGTACGTGGGCAGCCGAAGTGATTAAAGGCTGTCCGTCAGCCGATGTAAGCGTTCCATTATTGATGTAAGCCGTAACCTGACTGATGAAGTCGTTCAACTTGTTACAGGCTACATTCGTCTGGCCATTGTTCACCGCATCCAGCGCCGCTTGCAGCTTACTATTCAAACCCTGACCCTGCTGCCCAGTTAGCTTGCCCTGATTCACCAGCAAATTTACCCGGGCAATCATATCCTGGATTGTCGCGGCCGCCGTCTTAACCTTCACGGTGAAGCTACAACTCGCAGTGAGCCCAACCGCGTCAGTTACGGTATACGTAACTGTCGTGTTGCCGATCGGGAAAACCGAGCCGCTCGCCGGACCCGCTGTCCGCGCGGTAGTAGCATTCGGGCAGTTATCAGTGCCGACCGGCGCCGTATACGTGGCTATTGCACCGGAGGGACACGTTGGCTCCAGCGTGATATCGGCTGGGCAACTGATAGCCGGTGGCTGCGCGTCGATGACCGTGACCGAGAACGAGCATGATGCGGGGTTGCCTGATGCATCGCTGACCGTACAAGTCACTGTCGTCGTACCCTTCGGGAACGTCGTGCCGGAGGCTGGACTGCAAACCGGCGTGCCGACACCGGAACAATTGTCAGTAGCGGTTGCATTGGGGTAGCTGACGATCGCAGAGCACAGACCGAGATCATTGTTCTTCGTCACATTCGCCGGGCAGGTGATCGTCGGCGGCGTGTTGTCTACTACCGTCACGGTCGTTGTGCAGTGGCTGCTGTTGCCACTAGGATCCGTCACCGTCAGCGTCACCGTGTTTGACCCCTTATTGGCGCAGGTGAAAGTGCTGGGCGTTACGGTGCGCGTGGCTATGGCGCAGTTATCTGTGCTCCCGTTGTCTACATTGGCCGCGGTGATCGAAGCATGGCCGGTGCCATCCAACACTGCGGTGTAAGGCTTGCACAATGCTGTCGGCGGAGTAAATTCCAACAGCGTGAAGGTGGTAGTGCACGTGCTACTGTTATTCGAGGCATCCCTGACGGTCACAGTGATGGTGGTCGTACCAGTGCCCACGAGCGTTCCAGCCGCCGGACTCTGTGTGATGACTAACAACTCTGTTGGTGTGCAATTATCCGTAGCTTCCACATCGCTGGTAACATTTGGCACAGGGCCCTGACAGGTGGAATCTGTTAAGGCAAAGGTAGGCGTCGGACAGGTGGTAATCACCGGTGCGACTGTATCAGTACCGGTGATCGTTACGGTAAACGAGCACGACGCTCCAACATCCGTGGCGCAGGTAACTGTGGTGGTGCCCACAGGGAAAACTGAGCCGGATGGAGGATTGCAACTCCAGGGATGAGGATTCGGGGGGTCAGTGTTAGGGTCACCGCAACTACCGGCCGTGGTAGGATCTGGATAAGTCACTACTGCTGTGCACCCACCTGAGTCGCTAGGTTGACTGACGTTAGACGGACAGGTGATTGTGCACGAGGTGCCGCCTGTGACCGTCACAGTGAAGCTACAAGAACCGGCGTTGCCTGCCGGGTCATACGCGAAGCAATTGACAGTAGTAGTACCTAAGCCGAAGCTCGATCCCGAAGGCGGAGTACACACGACAGGATCAGCCGAACAATTACCACTCTTTGTCGGGAGGCTGTAGGTGACTGCAGCACAAGGCGTGCCTTCGCAGGTCGAATTCGCAGCCAGGGAAATACTAGCCGGACAATTGATCATGCAGGTAGCAGTACTGGAGACCGTCACTCGGAAGCTGCAGCTCGCAAGTGTGTTTTGCGATGCATCCTTCGCTGTGCAGTTAACCGTCGTCACTCCAACTGAAAAGCTGGAACCTGAAGGCGGGTTGCAGGTGATTGTCACGCTCGGGCAACCGCTCGACGTTGGGTTCGAATAAGAGACCGTCGCCGAGCCCGAACCAGGCGAGCTTTCCGTGGTAACAAAGTCATCCGAACAGTTGAGAATGCAGACCTGGCTCGTTACCGTCACCGTAAAGCTACAGGAGACCGGATTGTTTGAGCTATTCGTGGTCTGACAGTTTACAGCTGTTGTACCTACGGGGAAGCTGGAGCCTGACGGCGGATTGCAAGATGCCGAGGAAACCGCGCACGCGTCGGGGAAAGTTGGAGCCGCATAGGTGACTACAGCGGAACCAAGGCCGGGGGAACCCTCACTCTGCGTTTTATTAGCCGGACAAGCGATTGTAGTCCCTGAATCTTGAATCGTGACGCTGAACGCGCACGACGCTCCGCTCGCCCCGGCGCAAACAACATGGGTTGTTCCGATCGTGAAGACCGAGCCGGATGCGGGGCTGCAGGCTACCGTCCCGCAACCCGTGCCACTGCCTGACGGCGTCGTGAACTGGACTACCTTCCCGCACTGCGACGCGTCTTTTACGTCAGTAATGTCCGATGGGCAAGTCACTGCACAGGTGGCCGGTGAAATTGTCGCCGAGGCGGTGAATGTGTTGTCGGTGTCAAACAATTCCGCGGTGTCGCTTGTAACAGTCGCCGTGCTTGTCACCGCTGAGCCAGCTTGGGCTCCAGCGTCAACCTGGAAGACGAAGATGAGTTGAGCGGTAGCGCTGGCAGGCAGCTCGGCGATCGTGCAGGTCGAACTCCCGGTACCACCGACCGACGGGTTTGTGCAGTTGAACGCGGGACCTGTCACTTGTGTTTCTGAATAGAATGTCGAGTTGGTTCCCACTGTGACCGTCAACGAGACGTTCTCCGCAGGATTAGGACCCTTGTTTGTGACAAACACGCTAAACGCAACGTTCGATCCCGCTGACACGTCTGACGGTGCAAAAATCGGACACCATAGATCAACCGCGGGGTGATCCGGGTCCTGAACCACGAATCTTGCGACACCATGGCCATTGTTTGAGCTATCGACACTCTTGACTGTCCAGGTGCCAACCTGAGCGAGAAGTCCAGTCAGCGGAATGGTGATCGAGTTGTTTTGAGTGGCGCTGGTGATATCAGGTCCTATCGGTTGAAAGAGACTTCCATCAGGAGTGACCCATTCAAATCGTCGCTGAACGCCGCTGCCGACAGCCGGGTCCGCAATTAGCGCGTTCGTAACCTCTGCGCAGACCGTATCGCCCAAGACGAAAATGGTCTTTGCGGTTAAGCAGTCACTCGCGAATGTGTCCATAGCCTCTGGCGATTGGGCACGACTGAGAGGCGCACGCACCATAGCCGCGATGAGAATAACCATAGCGAGGCCAGCGAGTGTGGCAGTGAAGCGTCTCTTACTCAGATCGCGAATTGGGTACTGAATCGGGGAAGCGAGCCGAGCCTTCATAATCTTTCTCCTTCCGGCAATTGCCGCGAGTAGAACAGCGGTGCGCCCTGTTTATTGCGTACCGTATTGCATATCAGCACTCTGGGGCGTGGAGCTACCCAAAATGCCGACAGCATCCTCCCGCCATCTAAAAAGAGGCGAGAGGCGGGGCGGTTAGGCCAACGTCCCCCTCAGTTCTTTGTCAGCGCAGGCAGAGTGAAGGCTCCAGGCGCTGTGTTGTCTCGCAATATGTTATCGGCGAAAGTCGAGGCGACTCCGTTGCCCGCGGTCACCCCTGTGGCATTGAAGGATATCGTCGAGCCGGTAACACGAAGATTGCCCTGGCCTGCTGAGGCGGAATTCCCCGCTGAAAGCCCCGTACCGTTGCCCGTCACTGCCGAGTTAATCACGTTGATAACCGAAACCGGGCCAGCGCTCAGCACTTCCGAAAGGACGCCGGTCGTCGAGTTTCCTGAAAAAACGCTGTTACGAGCTTCGATGCGCGTATTGTTTCTGCCAATCAGCCCGAAGACATTGTTCTCGGAAGTGGTTCTCTCAACGACCGCGCTTATGATTCCGTTGCCGGAGTTCGAAACAAAGATTCCGACGTTCGAGTTGTTCCTGATGTAGGAGTTCGTAACATACAGCTCGGCATTTCCCGCCTGGTTGAGCCCGACGTTGATACCGTTGGTCATGTTGTTGATCGTTGTATCTTCAACATGCAGAGAACCGCCAGCCAGGAACCTGATCCCATCCAGACCGCCCGCGCCGCCCCCGCCGTTAATGTCCAATCCTCTTAGTATTACCTTGTCGGTAGCCGCGGCATTAATGATGATGCCGTTGACTGAAGCGGCAAGAACCCCGGCCTCCGTGTTATGACCGTCTATCGTTATCGACTTTGTTATCGTCACCGCGCCAAAGCCGCCCGGATCCAGGCAGTTGATCTCGCCACCGGCCGCCGTCTTTGAAATCGCTCCCGCAAATGTCTTACAGGGGGCGGTTCGGCTGCACGGGTTTGCATCGTCGCCAACCCCTGACACCCAGGTTCGTGTCGCCTGCGCCTGTGCGATTGAATTGCAGAACAGACAGGCGGCTAATACTGCCGCTATATTGAGCGCGAATCGTAGTTTGGTCATCGTTTCCTCCTTTGAGTTGCAAGCGGTTGAATTGTTGAACTTGAGACTTTTCCGTGTCATCGGTCCAATTCCCTGACCTGGTAAGACGGACTTCAAGGGCGATACTATTCAGTTAATCTGTCGCGTTTGAACCTCAAAGAGATATCAGCGCATTCAATACATGCGACTTTCAACATGAGACTTTCGATCAGAATCACCCTTCAGGGCCGTGTACTCCTCTCCGGAAATCGACAATCAGGTCAAGTAATCTTGGTTCCCGGTGACAACCGCGGGTCATCACCATACGACTCTTGTTTCAGAATGTCAATCGAAACTCGGACAGGGAGCGCATCTTTTCAAAAATGCGGAAGGCACCCGCTTCGGTGGCTCAAAAATGCCGTATTGCGGTTTTCTTGGTGCCCCACCGCTCACGGCTAGATGAGCTCCGGAGTCGGAAGAATATGGCTCCGAGGAGAGATGACGAGGAGAGATAGACGAGGAGAGATAACTTTGATTTGTCGCAGCGTAAATGCTAACCTCCCGAAGCATCGCGACCCGATGGCGACTGCTACAAAGTGCCGAGCAAGGATTCCGGCCTGTTTGGCAAAAAAACGCTCATCTTCTAAGTTGGGAGCCCGGCAATGCTGAGAAGTCTTAAAATCGCGGTACTGATTGCGGTCGCCCCTTCCGTCTTGCTCTTGCTTGATGTGTTCGGCCTTGCGTTACGCGAGCCGGCTACAGCACATGCTTTAAGGGCAGAAGCGAGTCGCAACACGCCGGTTCAAAAGTCCATCGACCCTGCCGCGTGGGGAGGCAACCACGCCGGCAAACCGGTCCCCGACTTCGTCCACGGTGATGAGTGTCTCTTCTGTCATCGCAACGACATCGGCCCGGGCTGGCAGAAGAACGCTCACGGCATCACCGTTCGCCAGAGCGAAGACGCGCCTGAATGGCAAAACATTTTCAAAGGTCAGCAGGCGCTGGCGGCCGTCGCGCCTCAGATCGAGTACTTCCTGGGAAGCCGTCATCGACTCCGCTTCTTGAAGAAGGAAGGTTACGGAAAGTTCGCGATACTCAACACCCAGGCCGAGCTCGGAAGCGGCCGGCAGGTTCAGAAGTGGATCGACATCCAGAAGCCAGCCTGGGATAAGGACCGTTTCGCGAATCGATGTGCCGGTTGTCACACTACCGCGGTGGACACTTCAACCAGGGCGTTCACGGCCTTTGGACTTGATTGCTACACGTGCCACGGGGCAGTCGACTTGAATCACACCAACGATACTTCTCTGGTCTTCCTTTCCAAGAAGCAGAGGAATGACGCGAGAGTTATCACGTCAGCGTGCGCACAGTGCCATCTGCGAATGGGTAAGTCTCGGTCAACCGGATTGCCTTATCCTAATAACTTTGTCGCCGGTGACAACCTGTTTCAGGATTACCAGGTGGACTTCTCAAAGGCTGACGATGAGGGCTTAAACCCCGGCGACAGGCACATCCTGCGCAACGTTCGCGATGTGGCTGTATATGGATCCGAGTTTCCGACATGCATTGGCTGCCATGATGTTCACAAAAGCTCGAGCGTCAAACACAGGCGCGCGCCCCGGACGGCGATATGCAATGACTGCCATAACGCCGATGGACCGATTAAGGGGAATAAGGCTTATTCCGTGAGCAGCGCGTTGTGTGAATATTAGGTGAAGGGAAAATAGGTCCTATAGGTCTTATAGGTCCTATTCTTTCTTCCCCAGTATCACGGGGCGCACCCGATCACGATAGCGAATGCACGCCTCCAGGACTTCCCGGTACTCATCAACGTCGACATCCCGCTCGGAACAGAAAGTCATGAAGTCCCCGTCGTTCTTAAAGTTTCCGTCCCATTCCATCAACTGCTCGTCAGTCAGGGCCGGTGAATACTGCTGCATTTTCTCGTCTGACATGCGGTCGAAATAAGCGCGAAGATTTACGCTTGTTTCGTCCATCGGCTTGTCTGAAGGCTCTTGTTCGAAGTTCCAGATTGGCTGTTCCATACTAAACGCTTATTCCTTCGTCGCCTGACCTTCCACCAGCTCGATTCGAATCTTGTCCGGCCCCTCGATGAACGCGTATTTGATCTTACCGCCCGCTGCGCTCTTGATTTCATCGGTTACTTTCACACCGTCCTTGCGCAACTTTTCGAGCGACTCAGAAAGATTGTCTACGCTGAAACCAACATGATCAACCACATGTCCCTTGGTCGAAGACATCTCCTTCTGGTTCTTCCAATGCTCCGGGTAAGCCTTCCGGGAATATGCGATCGGATAGATGATCATGTTTACGTTGTCCATCGTCAGCGACATGCTTGGTCCGATCGGAACGTCGCGGTAGAACCGCGGTTCGCGAGATGGAGGGGCCGTGCCTCTGCGAATCGCGCCAAAGTATTTCATGTACCACTCGCCGGCCGACACCGGGTCTTCGCTGAACATATGCAGATGGCCAAAGCGGTGGTGCTGAGCGGTGTTCAATTCGATGAGCGCGTGATCCGGGCCTTCAACATAAGCATAGTAGAACAACCCGGTCGCTCCCTTGTTCCCGCCGATGTCGCTGATATCAGTCAATGGCGTGAAGAACTTTGTCCCACTGTCGAGTTGCTTCTGATACGTAGCTTTCATATCTTCAGCGCCCCAGCCGAAATGCCAAATAGCCGAAGTTAACTCCCATTGCGGCGGAGAACTGACCTTGCTGAACAGCATCCATGACTTCTGCGCCCACACGCCGTCCAGCAAACCGGCGAAGCGCCCCTTCTCGCAATCAAACTTGCTCGTGTAGAAATTGATAGCGGCGGCGGGGTCCGTCGCGTTCAGGTGGAGATGATGAAAGTGCGCGACGGCAACCGGAGGAGCCGACTCCTGAGGCTTAGCTTGCTCGAAGCCGCCGGCTTTTGGGTTGATGCCGAGAAGGAGCATTATCGCGCCGACAAGCAAGACCCCGAAAACAGCGCGACGTGCATCTCTACCGTGGCATGTGCTTTTAATCATAGGCTTGTCATTTCTGAGAGCTGCAGCAGTGATGGCTGCGACGCAAGTTGAAGCACGCAACCCGCCGACTTCGCTGAATCGACGGGTTGCGTGCGGTCATCTTTGAAAGGAATCAACGAAACATCTTAATCGTCGGATCGCACCCAGCCGTAGGCCGCGTTGCTGCGCTGCCCGCCGCCGTCTACGTAAGCAATCTTCATCTTCTCCAGCGCGTCGGAGGTCAACGCTTTTCGTTTGGCTTTCACATCAACCTTGTAGAGCTTTGCGGCGTTCAGCCCGAAGATCTTCGCCTTGTCTTCCTTGGTGATCTTCTTGTAGCCGAACTTCTCGCACATTTCGTCGCTGATCTGGAAGCGCTTGAGGGCGTCGATCCCCCACTGCGGCGAACCCCACCACAGACAGTCGGTGCCCCAGACCACGTGGTCGGAGCCGTAATACTTGATGTTCTTGCCCAGCCCGTGTTGGCACATGACCGGGTCAGTCACCGCCAGGGTGTTGAAGAAGCTGCCAATCTCGCAGTAGACATTCGTCATTTGCGGATTGCGCTTCTTGATGTCCATCAGCACGCTGTGCCACAGGAAATCGCCGGTCGTCGGATCGTACTGGTTGCTCTCTTTCCAGTTCGCCTCGTTCGAGCCGTGCTTGATCGCCGAGTGGTAGACGACGAAGTTGAAATCAGGGTTGCGCAACGCCGCCTTCTCGACATCCTTCGGATTGGCCAGGTGACCCAATGTACGGGACTGGTACGAATAACCCTTGTGAGTGCTGACCAGTTTGATGCCGCGCTTGCGGGACTCCTCGATGAACCATTGCGAGTTGTCGTCATCAAGCTGGAAGCCGTTGCCCGATTGACCGGGATCGGTATGGCAGTACCACTTCCACGAACTGATTCCGTAAACCTGGATCTCGCGCTCCATTTGCTCGATGCAGGCGGCCTTGTCGATCTTGTTACCAACCTTGTCCCAGTAATGGTTCGGCGCGAGGTTGCCCTGGTTCACGGCGCGTTGTGACCCGGCCAGCTCGTTGATTGTCTTTCGACCTTCGAACATCACCCAGCTTGGAAGGACCTTGCCACCGGGTCCGGGTGTGCGCGCGGCGCCTTCGAGAACCTTGCCGTCCTTATCCCGCAACAGCTCTTTGGTTGGCACGCCGGAGATGACCACCATCGAAGTCTCGCTGTCGAAGAACATTTCCTTGACGAAGTTCTTGAACCCGTAGGCTTCGGCGTCGCTTTTCAGCTCAAACCCCATGTTCTTGACGAAGTCCATCGTGCGGAAGCCGCCGATCGCAAGCCCGTTGGTGAAGTGCGATTGGCAGTCCATGATGAAGTATTCGCTCTTCGGCCACTTCTCATCGTAGGCCGCGGGTTCCCAAGTCTCGGCCTCGTCTACTTCCCAGACCTTACCGTAGACTTTGTTGGAGGCGAGAAAGCAGGTTGCCAGGCCCATCGAACTGGCCATGAAGGTGCGGCGCGACACGCCGAGCTTCCTGGCACGCTCATCGCCCATTTGGCCGATCAAGTACTCGACCTCTTTTTGTTGCGGAGTCTGCCGCCGCGGAATGAACTCCTCGTTCGACACCACTTGCGTCGGCATCGGGGAGTCCACACCCTTTTTCAAATCTCTAAGCCCTTTTGGAATCCACATAACGTCCCTTCCTTTCAAAGATGAATGAACCGTAGGCTGTCGAGTCTGCGGGCTGATTCCACTGGCCTTGTGCAAAGCCGGCGCAGACTCGACAGTCCACGGTACCGCTGTCGATTACTTTGTGCTTGCTCGTTCGATCAGATTCTCCTTATCGAGAATGTAGTCGAACCAGCCGATCATCATTTCTTCCCAGGTCTGATCGCCCCAGCGTACTTCTTTGCTGGGATCAGGATTGTACTTATTCCTTGCCGAGTTGTCGAAGTGCGCCACGCAATCAAGCCTGGCTCCCTTTGGCAAGAACAAGGGGTCTTTGAACTGATACAGAAGCTGCCAGTTAAAATCATATTTCGGAACTTGCAACACCACCTCGGACCGGCCATCGGGATAGACCGCAGTGTATGTAAAATCCTTGCCACGAACATGCATGTGCGGCATCAGGTCAATGATTCGCACATCATCTGTAGCTGTCCAGCTTGACCGCACCTCATAGTTGCCGTCGCCCGGCGGTATTACAAACCTGGCGTTCGTCGCGGTACCCGTCAACGCGAACTTGTGGACCGGTGTCTTCGAAAAAATTAACCCGATGTATGAGCGGTCAGTCGTTGCCTCGCCGTTCGGGGTATAGTGCAACTGGAACGTCAGCTTGGATCCCTTCTTGATCAGCCGTGCGGTTCCAGGCGGAAAGGTCTTTGGCTGCTCGCCCGGCGCGAAGCCGCAAAGCTTGAATCCTCTGCCCCCGCGACCCTCGCCAGACAGCTCATTCTTTGCGCCCGGCTCCTGAACGAAGACGATGATGTGGTGAACGACTCTTCGATTGCCCGGCCGAATCTCCGCAGCCTGCACCCACCTGTCTTCGTTGAAATTCGTCTGAACCGTGAGGTACTTGTATGGGACGACTCCGTCGGCGGGAACGGCGACGTCTTCGTCAAGCGCGATGACCGCGTCGGGTTTGCCGATGGCCCAACCCTGCTCGAACTTAGGCAAAGCAGGAAGGTCCTCGTCACTGCCCTTGGGCGCGCCAGCCTCGACCCATGCCGCGATTGTATCTATTTCCTTTTGAGAGAGCCGCCGGTCGTTCTTGAAATGAGTGTTCTCCGGAGAGGCCAGCCAGGGTGGCATCGACCGGTCGACGACCTTCTGCTTGATAGCCTTCGCCCATGGGCGTGCCTCGTTGTAGGTAATCAGTGACATCGGCGCAACCTCGCCGGCTCGATGGCACTCGACGCACCGATTGTAAAAGATCGGAGCGACATCCCTGGTAAAAGTCGCCGTAGCAGTAGAGGGTCCACTAGCTGCTCCTCCGATCACGAGCAAGGAGCACAAGCCGACAGTGAGGACACCCAACAGGAAGAAGCGGTTTCTCATAGGTAACCTCCGGGCGATTCAATGCTATGAACGACACTTAACGCCAGTACAATTTGTCCGTCGCATTTGGGGACCGCATGCCCCAGCGACCCAAAACGACTAGTTCCACTGTGAATGGTTAAGATTTCAATGGAGTCTATCGCATTCGCGGACAGCTTGCAAATCGACGGGCGACCGAAGACGGACGACCGACGGGACGACCCAAGACGGGACGAGCGAAGACGTACCTTCCGTCGTCGGTCATCTGTCGTCGGTCATCGGTCTTCCGTCGTTCCCTGCCCAGCATTATTTTGACGATGGCCCGTCACAATATTGTTTGACATCACATCATATTTTAGACTAGTATGCCGCGTGTCGATGATTGCTTGAAGTATTTTGTAGTCTTCTGGAATTTGAATTCTCCTTTAGCGGCTAACGAGGGTGCGCTTGCAGGAAGGTTGGAACCACCCAGGGATAACCGACCCGCAGGCGTTCCCTCCTTTTTTTGCTTGTCGCCGCCTTTCAACGGATGAAGTCAATATTCATTGCTGAAGGCACCCGGAGCGTAGCAAGGCTTTTCGCCGCAGTCTTCGCTCACCACAACTGGAAGGTAACGTCGGTTAGTGACGGCATTGGCGCGGACGAAGCGTTGCGGGGAAGCGAGCACTACGACGTCGTATTGGTGAGTTACGAAGTGCCCGGCATGAACGGCGTGGAGTTGATTAAGCTCGTTCGTGCGCTTGAGCACCGCAAGCATACGCCGGTAGTGATGGTGACAGGAACGACAGGAATAGAGGTTGAAGCCTTCCGCGCCGGCGCCAGCGCGGTCTTGTACAAACCTATTGACATCTACAGCCTCGTTGCCGCTGTTAGCAAATACATCTCCGAGACCGGGCATCAGGAGCGACCTCCTGATGCCTGACCTCCTGCTCTTGTAGCAACTTGCGTCGTTTAGCTCGAGACCTTGTCCGAAGCGCGGCCTCGCCGAGCCCGTCTAACGAAACCTATCGTGAACACCGATGCCCCAAGCCCGGCAAAGAGCCAGGTGATCGGACCGAAAGGTGAAAAGACGGAACCGTCCTGTTCGCCCTCGGTCTGGCTAGTGATGCCAGCCTGTGATCGAAGCGCAGAGTCAATGTCCGCGGCGATCCACGTTCTCCGGGCTCCTTTCGCGTGTACTCCTTTCAGATTACCTTCCTCCAGTCGCGTGTCTGGAAGAACTCTTCCGTTCGGGCCCAGTTCGACGAGCACGCTGCTTGTCATGCCGTTGTAAGAGCCCGTGAGCGCAAGGACCCACGTCCCTTCGGACGGCCACTGCTGTTTGATCGCGTAGACCCCCGATCCGATCGAGCGCAACTCGAGCGGCACAGACCTGCGATCGCCGCTGACG
Source organism: Blastocatellia bacterium (assembly GCA_035576605.1). GTDB lineage: Bacteria > Acidobacteriota > Blastocatellia > UBA7656 > UBA7656 > Onstottus_A. The sequence continues at coordinate 22,394 of DATLWF010000667.1, forward strand.
AATCCTTCGGCGGTGGCTGACAGCCTCGCGTCCGCGGGTTGATGGCAGCCGTAGGTGCGCGCGATCAGCACGATGTCTTTCAACTGAGGGTCGGCTGAGCCGGCCGGCGTCTCGACGGAGAGCTGGAAGCCTCCCGCGAGCGCAGGCGAAGCAATCGTCAGCAGCAGAGCGCTGCTTAGCGACGCAAGTGTTATCAACCTTCCAATCGCCTTCCTATTCAACCCCTTCACTAATGATCGTTCTGACATTTTAGACTCCTTTCTCGCCACTGTGGCTCAGTGGTTACTGGTGTTCCGGCACACTGTTCATCTTCAATTCATTGGTTAGACGAACGTGAGTTCGGTTTTCTTCCGTCGGCGTCATCAGTGTCGTAGGCATCGCGTAAGCCCTATAATGCTCGTCGAGGCCTTGCGAACAGGATCGTTGATATTGGACAAACGACATGGAGCTTGAGTTAAGCAAGTCCAGGCTTCGACCGTGGAAGCCCGGAGACGAGGAGTCCCTGGTTCGGCATGCGAATAGCCGGGTGATCTGGCGCAACCTTCGAGATGCGTTCCCGCACCCATACACGCTCGCGAATGCTCAGCACTGGATCCGGAGCGCGAACCCGGCGACGCCTGTAACAAACTTCGCGATCGTTGTCGACGGGTCCGCTGTCGGAGGGATCGGACTTGTGTTGAAGGACGATGTGTTTCGGCGGTCGGCCGAGATCGGCTACTGGCTC
>DATLWF010000668.1:0-2538 GCA_035576605.1 Blastocatellia bacterium
GCGGCGAAGATCACTGGCCGAGTCGTGTTGACGATGTGAGCAATCGAGCGAGTACTGCGCCTCACGCCTCGCTGAGGGTCACGCTGGTCATCGAATCCCCAGCCCGCAGTTGCTTTGCTACATCCAATCCGCTAACCACTCTTCCAAACACGGCATAGTTCATATCGAGAAACGCAGCCGGGCCGAGCGTTATGTAGAACTGACACGACGCACTGTTCGGATCATTAGACCTGGCCATCGCAACGGCGCCCGCGTCGCCGTGCTTCAGGTCGGGCGTGACCTCAAGTTTGATCCTGCGCTCGCGGCCGGTCTGCGGATCCTCGAAGCCTCCGGTACCGTTGCCTCGCGGATCGCCGCCTTGAATCACAAAGCCCGGCTCGTAGCGATGAAACTTCAAGCCGTTATAGAATCCGCGACCGATCAGATCAATGAAATTTTCTGACGTGATCGGCGCCTTGTCCTCGTAAAGCTCGATCGTGATGCTTCCTTTGTTTGTCTCGATAATTGCTCTTCGATTCGCCATTATTCTTCCCTTCTCTGTTGAAGTCTCACAGACTCTAGCATCGCACGCGGCGGCCGTACAAGTTGCCCCGCTTTCGCCGGAACCATATACTGCTCAGTTCCGATAACGACCGAGGAGCCATCTTAAGTTCGTAGTTCGGCCTTCAGGCGGAAGTTCGTACAATGGCTCAGCAAAGTGATACAAACTTCCGCCTGAAGGCTGAACTACGAACTCTTTCAAAGGAGTCAGATGAACGTCACTCATCTCTATTGTTCGGCGTGCGGCAAAACGTATGAGCCGAGAAAGCTCTACAACCTTTGCGAATGCGGCAAGCCGCTGATGGTGGCTTACGATCTCGAGGCTGCAGCCCGGACTCTGAGTCGCGAATCGCTTGCAGGACGCGAGCCTTCGTTGTGGCGCTACCGCGAAGTGTTGCCGCTTGATCACGAACGGAACAAGCTCACGCTAGGCGAAGGTATGACGCCGCTGTTGAAGGCCGAACGGTTGGGCGCGCAATTGGCCCTGTCGAATCTGTTTATCAAAGACGAAGGCGTGAACCCGACCGGTTCCTTTAAGGCTCGCGGCATGGCGGTTGCGATTTCGATGGCGAAAGAACTAGGCGTCGAGAAGCTCGCAGTGCCGTCGGCCGGTAACGCAGCGGGTGCGCTTGCGGCTTATGCTGCGAAAGCAGGCATCCCTGCTTTCATCTTCATGCCTCTTGATACTCCCAGAGCTAACATCATCGAGTGCCAGCAAACGGGTGCCAACGTTACGCTGATCGACGGCCTGATAACGGACTGCGGAAAGATCATCGCCGAACGGAAAACAGCGGAGCGTTGGTTCGATGTTTCGACGTTAAAGGAGCCTTATCGAGTCGAAGGCAAGAAAACGATGGGATACGAGCTTGCCGAGCAATTCCATTGGGAACTGCCCGACGTGATTCTTTATCCGACCGGGGGCGGCACCGGCCTGATCGGAATGTGGAAAGCGTTTGACGAGATGGAGCAAATGGGATGGATCGGCAGCCGGCGGCCGCGAATGGTGACGGTTCAAGCAGAAGGTTGCGCGCCGATCGTGAAAGCCTTCGCGGCCGGGGCAAGCTCAGGCGCAGACGTCCCGGACGCTCATACAGTGGCATCGGGTTTAAGAGTTCCGAAGGCGGTGGGTGATTTCATAATGCTGGACATCTTACGCAAAAGCGGCGGCACCGCGGTGTCCGTGACCGACGAAGAGCTGATTGCCGCTGTTAGAGAAATTGGATCTGCTGAAGGTATTTTTGCTGCGCCAGAAGGGGCAGCCTGCCTCCCTGCGTTAAAGGCGTTGCTCGATCGCGGTGAAGTTGATCCCAACGAGCGGATTGTGCTGTTCAACACAGGCACGGGTGTGAAATACCTCGAGGCGTTCCAGCGTTAAACCTGGAATTGATCGCTGCGCATCAGATTTCGATTTTCGTGGAGTTCATACCCATTCGCGAATTTTCATATTACTGGTCCTCACTAACCCAATCGCGGACCCTCAAAATGTTTCCTTGAGAATCTTTTCGCTAGAGACTAAATTTCATGTGATTGGTGGACGCCTCTCGTGAGCTAAAGCCTCACTGGCTAATGACGGAGGAAGAAACCAATGCGAAGAATCCTCACTTTTTCGCTTGTGATCAGCGCCCTGCTCTGTTTCGACGTATTTGCCGACCAGGTCACCTTGAAGAACGGTGATCGTTTATCAGGCACCATAGTCAAATCCGATGGTGAAACACTGAGCCTAAAAACTGAGTTTGCAGGTGACGTAAAGATTCAATGGGCTGCCATCGAACTGCTATCAAGCGACCGGCCCTTGTATGTCCTGTTAAAAGACGGACAAATCATTTTCGGTACCGTTACCACGACGACAAGCAGGATCGAGGTTCAAACCAAAGAGGCGGGAATAGTCGCAACGACCAAAGAGGCGATCCAGTTATTGCGTTCAGAAGCCGAACACGCTGCCCATCTTGCCGAAGTGGAGCGATTGCGTAACCCGCGGCTCGGAGATTTGTGGAGCGG
>DATLWF010000669.1:0-6098 GCA_035576605.1 Blastocatellia bacterium
GAAGAGAAGGAGCGCGCGGAGATGCTAAAGGACTACGCGTTCCCGAGCTACTAAAGCGGTTCCGGGTTCCCGGTTCCGGGTTTCGAGTTGAGCATTCGTCCGAGAACTCGTAACCCTGAACCTATTCGTGCCGCAGCGCAGTGATCGGATCGAGGTTCGCCGCTTTTATTGCCGGCCATAACCCGAAAACGATTCCCACCGTCACCGAACCAAAGAAGCCAAAGGCCGCCGCCCACAACGGTATCGCCATCGTAAGCGCCGGAACCAGCGCCGACACGATAACCCCAAGCAGCCAGCCAAAAAACAAACCTGCGAGTCCTCCGATGCCCGTCAGAGTCACTGCCTCGGTTAGGAACTGCCAGATTATGTCCGAGCGGCGCGCGCCGACGGCCTTGCGTATGCCAATTTCCCTGGTGCGCTCGGTGACCGCGACTAACATTATGTTCATCACGCCGACTCCGCCAACCATAAACGCGATCGACGAGATTATGAGCATCACTCCGAATACCGCCCCCACGATATCGTCGAAAGTGCTGATGAACGAGTCGGGCGTGCCGATCTCGAAATCGTTATCCTTGTCGATCGAGACGTTGCGTCTCCGCCGAAGCACCTGTTCGATACCTGCGATGCCCTCCTTCATTTCACCTTCGCGCATTCGCACAATGAGAAAGTGATCGTCCTTGGAAGGGTACATCTTGTGAAACGTCCAGTACGGAATGAAGATATCGTTGTCTTCCTGGTTCTCAGAGCCGAACGGGCCTGACTTCTGTTTCTTAACCGTGCCGACTACGGTGAAGTCCTGGCCCCCAACGTTGATCGTCTTGCCGATCGGGTCCTCTGCCGGAAAAAGGGCTTCGACAACGTTGAACGCCAGGACACACACGGAAGCCTTATGCAGGTTTTCCGAGTCATTGAAATAGCGGCCCTCAGCGATTGGGACATTCATCACCAGCTCGGCCACCGGGAAGTTCCCTATCAATTGGGTTCGATTCATTGCCCGATCCCGGTAGCGAACTTCGGGAGGGACCGGAGGCGGCCCGCCGGGAAGCCCGATCACGTAAGGAATGCCGGCATAGATATGCTCGACCTGTGGAACCTCGCGTTCAATCGCCAACGCGTCTTCGAGCGAAAGCGGTTTGCGATTGAGAACTTCGGCCGGCGGTTTGCTGGTCATGATGAATGGGTAGCGCCACAAGTAAACGTTGCGCGTGCCGAAACTCTCAGCGTTGTCCAGCACCGACTGGCGAAAGCCGTTCAACACCGCGGCCATCGCTACAATCACCAGCACGCCGATGAACACACCAAGTATGGTGAGCCCCGCGCGGAACTTGTGCGAGACCAGCGTCTGCATCGCTAGTGCGGTATTTTCTCTTATGGCCGACAGATTCATTCCGTTCTCAGCGCCTCGATTGGATCCAACTTTCCGGCTCGTCGGGCGGGATATATGCCAAAAAAGACTCCGATTATTGTCGAAAGCGTCAGCGCTACAACCGGCGCCCATAGCGGGAAAGACGATGGCAGCGGCGTGAACCGCGCAAGCATCCACGAGATGCACCACGCAAAAACGATCCCGCCCAGGCCGCCTGCGCAACACAGGACGACCGACTCGACCATGAACTGATTCACCACATCTTGTTGGCGCGCGCCGACCGCTTTTCGAATTCCTATTTCCTTCGTGCGCTCGACGACGGATACCAGCATTATGTTCATTATCACGATGCCGCCAACCACCAGCGATATGCCAACGACGAACAGCGATACCGCAAAAATGGTGCTCGTGAGTTGGTCGAACAATGCATTGACGCCTTCGGAGGTGATCAACCCGAAGTCATCATCCTCGTGATAGCGCAGATGATGCAGCGTGCGCATCACCAGCCGCGACTGGTCCTGCGCCTGTTGCATCAATCCCTCGCCGCCCCTGATCGAGATGTTCACCGTGCGCCGCGAGCCGTAGATTTTCTGAAACGTCGAAAGCGGTATCTTTGCGAAGTTGTCGCGCGAGAATCCGAATACCGATCCTTTCTTCTCGGCTACTCCTACCACCGTGTACGAGTGATCGTCGATCTGCAGAGACTTGCCGAGGGGATCGACGCCAAGAAAAACCTTCTCTGCAACGTCCGCGCCGATGAAAGTTACAAACCGCGAATGCTCCTCGTCCCAATCCTGAAGCGGTCGCCCCGCGTCGACGCCGTAGCCTTCGATGTCCTGGATGTTCGGGGTAATACCCGACATATCGATATCGTCGAGCGACTGCCTTCCGTTGCGAACAACGACCTGCTTGTGCACCTCGACTCCGACCAGTTCGCACGCGGGGCAGGCGTGCCTGATCGCATCGGCCGCGTCCGCATGAACATCCGGATTGCGGCGAATCATGTCGAAGAACTTGTCCAGGTTCGTCGTAATCGGGAACTGCGTGATCACGAACGTGTTCGGCCCGAAGTTCGAAACTTTCTGCTTCCAGTACTGATCAAGTCCCTGGATGATGGATATGACTGAAATGATAGAAGTGATTCCGATGATGATGCCGAGCAATGTCAAAAACGATCGCAGCTTGTTCGCTCGCAGTGAGTCAATGGCCACCCCAGCGTAGTCCAGAAACCCGGCGTGTCCGCCCTGTTGCTGACTGACTGCGTGGCCGGTTTGGCTGATTGGAAGAGCCGTCTTCGTCACCATAAGACCTTATTTGGTTATAGCCGCAGGTGCTGTTGCGGTCAATGCTTCGATCCCGCAAACCCTTGCCTTTACAATCTCAACCGGGTTGTGCGATTGTACCGAACACCCGAAAAGCCGTTGATTGTCCGACAACCTGGGAGCGCAGGCATCCTGCCTGCCGCCTCTCTCGCAACGCCAGCAGGCAGGGATGCCTGCGCTCCCAGGTTGTCGGACAATCCAAAGTGGACAACTGATCATGACGATAGGAGACCGTTTCGGGTTCTGCCGAATCGAGGCAAGCGGCTGATGAGCATAGTCGAGGGGCTAAAAAACAGCGCCCAGAGCAGTCCCAAGAAGCTCGCCGCCATCTGCGGCAGCACTCGCCTCAGCTTTCAGGACGTCGACCAGAGAGTCAATCGCCTCTCGAGCGCGCTAACCGGACTCGGGATCACGCGGGGCGATCGCGTAGCCATCCTCTCCTTGAACTGCCATCGGTTTCTGGAACTTTACTACGCCGTGCCGCAACTTGGCGCCATCGTGGTTCCGATAAACTTTCGCCTCCAGCCGCAAGAGATCAAATACATCGTGGATCATTCAGGCGCGAAAGCGATCGCGGTTGATCCGGCGCTTTCATCACTCATCGAACCCGTTCGCCCGCAGCTTGAATCGGTCGAGCATTTCATCCTGATGAGCGATGAGCGCCGCGAAGGCTATCTCGCCTACGAAGAGCTGCTCGCCGGCGGCACGCCCCGCTTCGACGCGCCGGAGGTGAGCGACGACGAGCTGCTTGGATTGTTCTACACATCGGGCACAACCGCCGAACCAAAAGGCGTGATGCTCACACACAAGAACATGCTTTCGAACATCGCGCACTCGGAAGGCGTCTACAATTATCTGCCTGAGGACATCTATCTTCACGCGGCGCCCATGTTTCACCTGGCCGACGGAGCCGCCGTCTTCTCGCACACGTCCCGTGGAGCGACGCAAGCGTTCATACCTCGGTTCGACCCGAAGCAGGTACTGGAAACGATCTCGCGTGAGCGCGTGTCGCTTCTTTTGCTTGTCCCGACGATGCTCAACTTCGTGCTTCAACAGCCGGACCTCGATTCGTATGACCTGTCGTCGCTGCGTCATCTGACCTACGGCGCGTCACCGATCGCGCCCGATCTACTGCGCAGGGCGATGAAGGTTCTCAATTGCCGGTTTGGGCAGGGCTACGGGTTGACCGAAGCTTCGCCGCTCCTGACTGTGCTCACCCACGAGGATCATCTGTTCACTGACGAGAAGAGCGAGCGGCGCCTGGCTTCTTGCGGAAAGCCCGTGAAGGGTGTCGATGTGCGAGTCGTAAAAGAAGATGGCTCGGACGCGAAGCCCGGCGACGTCGGCGAGATCATCGCTCGCGGTCCGAACATCATGCTTGGCTACTGGAAACGGCCTGAGGACACTGAAGACGCGTTGCGCGATGGGTGGCTTCACACCGGCGATCTTGCGACCGTCGACGAAGACGGCTACATATACCTGGTCGATCGCAAGAAGGATATGATCGTGACGGGCGGTGAGAACGTCTACTCGACCGAGGTCGAAGCCGTGTTGTACGCTCACCCGGCGGTGAAGGAAGCTGCGGTGATTCCGATTCCGGATCCCGATTGGGGAGAAGCCGTGCACGCCTGCGTTGCTTTGCGGGATGGGCAGGAGGTGACGGAAGAAGAGCTCGCGGGGTTTTGCCGGGAGCGACTTGCAAACTATAAGGTGCCTCGGTCGATCGAGTTCATCGAGGGCGAATTGCCAAAGGGCGGCACTGGAAAAATACTGAAGAAGCAGTTGCGGGAGCGATATTGGAAAGATCGAGCTCGACGAATCGGTTGACGCAGATGGGTCGTGACGGTTGCTTATTCAACGACTGTCAATGAGACAGAGACGGGGCCTTCTGTGAAGGGAGTTTGATGGATATGACGACAATGGTTCTTAGACACGTCAAAGTTCTATCCATTGCGAAGTGGGTGTCTCTCCCCCTGGCAGTCATGGGCGTCTTTGCTGGCATTATCTATGACATTTCCTTGTTGCACTCGGGTGAGCGGAATCTCTCCCTCGCGATCTTCTACTTTGTCAGCTTACCAATCGAATACGCTTTTGTGGGTTTTGTCGGTACTGCTATCGCCGGGCTGATTTACAACTCAGTAGCCAAACGCAACGGCGGCATTGTTCTGCAGTTTGAGATGATTGCAACCGAGTATGATTCGCGACCGGTACAGGAATAGCGAAGCAGGCTAAAGGCAAACGTAACGCCAGAGGAGCGTGCTATTGTCTCGCGGTACCTGCGAACGTCGAGTTCCCGAGTGTTATGACGGCTGGCTCTTGAAGGTCGATTCGATAGCGATAGCGTGAGACACGAATCCGAGACGCGTGGCGATGCCGACAATGGATTGAAGTGAGATGAGCGAGATCACGATTCTATACCGGCCAGTTGGTGAGAAGGAACTCGCGTTGATAAGGACGAGCGGCTTCACTGCATTTCCGCCCAGACTTCCGGAACAACCTTTCTTTTACCCCGTGCTCAACGAGTCGTACGCCGTTAAGATCGCTCGCGACTGGAACACCAGGTACAACGCTGAGCGTTGTGGGTATGTAACTCGATTTGGCGTTTCAGCGGATTTCCTGGCTCGCTACGAGGTGAAGACGGTGGGTGGATCCGAACACCAGGAATATTGGATACCCGCTGAAGATCTCGAGCAGTTCAACCGTAACATCGTCGGAAGGATCGAGGTTATAGCAGAATATCGCGCGGAAGAGCTTAGAGCATAAGCAAATCAATCAACGGGAGCACAATTGAATGAACCTGACTCTTACACCTATCAGATTCAAGCAGCGCGCCGAAACATATTTTCCAAACAAAGTCGGCATCGTAGACGGCGACGTCCGAATGACCTACCGCGAGTTTGGCCAGCGAGCAAATCGCCTCTCAAACACACTTATCGATCTGGGCATCAAGCGAGGCGAGCGTGTCGCCTGGCTGGGCTACAACAGCCACGAATTGCTCGAAGCCTACTACGGCGTAGTGCAAATGGGCGCGGTGCTATTGCCGTTGAACATAAGGCTCACGCCCGCCGAGATTGCGTTCATCCTGAATGACTCAGACTCGGTCGCGGTGTTCTATAACCGCGACTTACAGCCCATCGTCGATGGCGTTCGCAATCAGGCTTCCGAAGTCAAGCAGTACGTCCCTCTTGAACCGAACGGCGACGGTAGAGACTACGCCACCCTGATATCGGCTGCTGGAGCCGATTTCACGCCTCCCGACATCCAGGACGACGACCTCGCCGAGCTGTTCTACACGTCGGGTACAACGGCCAACCCGAAGGGCGTGATGATGACCCATCGGAATCTCTACATGCATGCTTTGCAGGTGATTGCCGGGCTCGGCGTTGACGATACGGTCGTTCAACTTC
>DATLWF010000670.1:0-8749 GCA_035576605.1 Blastocatellia bacterium
GCCTTCCGCCTTCTGCCTTCCGCCTTCTGCCTTCCGCCTTCTGCCTCTGCCTTCTGCCTTAGAATTGGAGCCCGCGACGAGACTTGAACTCGCATAAGACCCTCACCGCGGGTGTCGCTCTTCCGTTGAGCTACGCGGGCTCTTACCAAGCTGCCGGCAGGACTCGAACCTGCATCGGCGAGTTTAGGAAACTCGCGCCTGCTCCATTCGGCCACGGCAGCGATATGGTGGAGACTATGGGTCTCGAACCCATCCGTCGGGTTTGCAGGACCCGCATGCCGCCAACAACATCTAGTCCCCATTTTCAAGTCGGGGTCCCGAGAGTCGAACTCGGACTCTCCTGCTCCCAAGGCAGGCGGCTTTCCATCAAGCCTTGACCCCGACAAATGGCTGTGGGGGCCGGATTCGAACCGGCGCGTCTCCTGATTAACAATCAGGCGCCTTACCAGCTTGGCCACCCCACATCGATTCAACTATCGGCCTCTACTGACTTTCATCGTTCAATAGTGGTGGCTCGAGGCGGAATCGAACCGCCGGCGACCGACTTATGAGATCGGCGCTCTACCGTCTGAGCTATCGAGCCACGGAATACCACCGACGACCGACGACCAATGACTGGCGACGGTCGTCTGTCGTCCGTCTGCGGTCGTCCCTCCAGAGCCCGCGATGAGAATCGAACTCACCGTCTCTCGATTACCGATCGAGCGCTCCGCCTTCTGAGCTTCGCGGGCTGAACAGTCAATCGAATTTCGAATTGCGGATCTCGAATTTTCAACTGCTCCCACCGATGCGACCCAGAATTCGCTATCCGCAATTCGAAATTCGCAATCAGTCGGATGGGCCGCGTGGGAGTCGAACCCACTACCCCTCGATTAAAAGTCGAGAACTCATCCTGATGAGCTTCCGGCCCAAGTAGTCCCGCCGAGATTCGAACTCGGATCACGCGGTAATCTGCCGCTTGCAGTGTATAAGGCTGCCGCTCTACCGTTGAGCTACGGGACTGTTCTAGCTGCCGCTCTAACGTCGAACTTAGGGACTCTTCTAGCTGCCGCCGCTTCGTCGGGGCCACTCCGTAGGAGTGGCCTATCGATAGAAACGCGATGCTCGGTGAGGTCCCGTAACTCCGTAGGAGTTACCTCTGCGATAGAGGGAGGGGAGACGGAAACTCCTAAAGGAGTTACTTCGCGGTATCACCACCCCGCTTCTATCGGCAGGTCACTCCTACGGAGTGCCCACGCTTCTATCGACAGTCACTCCTACGCTGTGCCACGCTTCTATCGCAGGTCGCTCCTACGCTGTGCCACCCTTCTATCGACAGGTCACTCCTATGGAGTGGCCACGGCAGAACAGTAATTCAAACAACTGGTGCGCCCGTAGGGACTCGAACCCTCCTCCCAGGTTTAAGAGACCTGTGCTTCGCCATCAAAGCTTCGGGCGCATGGTGCTGGCGGCAGGAGTCGAACCCGCGTTGACTGCTTTAGAAGAGCAGCGCCTCTTCCGCTCGGCCACGCCAGCAATTCAAGCGGGGATGAAGGGACTCGAACCCTCGATAGCCTGGTCGACAACCAGGTGCATTGGCCGCTTTGCTACATCCCCGTGGCAGCGTCGGCGGGACTCGAACCCGCAATCTCCTGTTCGAGAGACAGGCGGCTTAGCCACTTTGCCTACGACGCCATAAGTACCGCCTCCAGGAATTGAACCCGGACTCTTCCGCTAATCGGGCGGACGTGTTGCCAGTTACACCAAGGCGGCGTGCTTCAAAAAATGGCTCCGGGAGAAGGCCTCGAACCTTCACTCTCCGATTTCAGAGACCGGCGTGTTGCCAGTTACACCATCCCGGAGCAAGTACGAACGGCGAGACTCGAACTCGCGATCTTCTGGTCCACAGCCAGACGCTTTATCCAGCTAAGCTACGTTCGCAAGTAAACGTGGCAGGGATGGAGAGACTTGAACTCTCTAAGCCAGGCTTGAAAAACCTGTTGCTCGACCGCTTTGCATTCATCCCCGTTTCAGTCCGACAACCTTCCGTTTGTCGCTGATTCTGATCGCCCCCGGTAGGAAACCAGCGCAAACTGAAGTTTCGGACATTTCAATGCGGGAGAGGAGAATCGAACTCCTAAGACACTCGTTTTAAGCGAGTGATGTCTGCCTGTTGCATCACTCCCGCAAACTCTCCTCTCCACCCATCACGTTTCACGCATCGCGCATCACGTCTCACGTACCACGAATTGGTAGCGGAGTCCGGAGTCTCACCGGATGATTTGCTGGTTATGAGCCAGCCGAGCCTGGTTCCTGCTCCATCTCCGCATCAAGAACGCGCGGTGAGATTCGAACTCACGATGACCGGTTTTGCGGACCGGCGCCTTAACCAACTTGGCTACGCGCGTGTACCTTTGGAGCTTCGTGTGGGAATCGAACCCGCGCTTTCGCCATGGCAAGACGATGTCATTCCACTAGACCAACGAAGCCCCTTAGCGAATCTCAGATCTCAGATTTCAGATTTCAAATCTCAGATCTCGATCCAAGCTAATCTGGAATCTGGAATCTGGAATCTGCAATTGAACTGGTGCTGGCGGAAGGATTCGAACCTTCAACCAACTGGGTTTGAGCCAGTCACCTCTACCGATTGGGTCACGCCAGCACATAACAAGCATCTCGAATTGCGAATCTCGAATTGCGAATTTGGCAGCCGGGTGCGATTCGAAATCCGCAATTCGGCATTCGTAATTTCCGTGGTACCGGCGGAGGGATTCGAACCCTCATCAACTGGTTTCTAAGACCAGTGCCTCTGCCAGGTTGGGCCACGCCGGTAAACTCGAGGATCGAAGATCGAGGATTGAAGATTGATGGCAAGCGCTCCTCGATCTTCGATCGTCCATCCTCAACGCTCGACTTTCAGCGGAGGCGGCAGGAGTCGAACCTGCACAGGAATTCACCCGGCGGCTTAGCACTGCCATACCATTAGGCGACGCCTCCTGCGACGAGAATTGAGGATTGACGATCGAACGATGGACGATCGAACGATGAAACTCGGTCGCAATCCTCTATTCTCAATCCTCTATCCTCGATTCTTTGGCGGAGGGTGAGAGATTCGAACTCTCACAGGCCGAAGCCCGCCGGTTTTCGGGACCGGTGCACTGCCAGTTATGCGAACCCTCCGCGAAGCGGGAGCAGGAGGAGTCGAACCTCCATCAACGGTTTTGGAGACCGCCATGCTGCCGGTTACACCATGCTCCCGTGGTAGCCTAGACTCCCTGGGAGCGCCGCCGTCCAGCCTGCGTGCCTCGTTAGGGATAGCTTTCGCGTAAGCATGCAGGCGGGACGCCTGCGCTCCCAGGAAGTCCATGCTGAGCGAAGGAATCGAACCTCCAATGACCGCTCGGGTCGCCTGATCTACAGTCAGGTGCAATGCCACTCTGCCAGCTCAGCGTTTCGAAGATCTTGCTTCTATTCGGTTGTCAAAAAACAAAAGGAGCGGGTCCTTCCGCACACAAAGCGCAGAAACGGCCCGCTCCTTTTGTCTCTTTTATCGAACTGGGTCTTGAGATTTTGGGAGCGGGAATCCGCTCCCGCTGGATCAACGCTGCCGTCGTGAACAATCGGAAAACCGGTGTTCGACCGATTTCGTGCCGCCTATGCTATTCACGTAACTCAGCGTATTGACGCCTAATTGTGGCGCGCTCGGGAAGGCGAGCCCAAAGGACGCACGTGACCGCCACGCCGCAATGCGCGTCATCGATCTTGTATTTTGTCCCTTGAACATCATCGAACTAATTCTCCTCTGCGATTCAGAGAATGAAAACTATAAACGAGTCTTGCAAACTTTACGAGAACTTTTTTTTCGAAGTATGTCTTACGTCTGTCCTCGCGATAAGTTCCATTGGCTCAGTTCTCGATGTCTTCGCGACTCTTAGCGGCTTTGCGAGTCTTGGCGTCTTTGCGCAAAACCACCCTTAAAAAACGTTCCGTGCAAAGGTCGCTAAGACTCGCCAAGACGCAGAGCTTCCCTCAAGAACCGGAGACTTCAACTCTCCACACGCGGTCAGCCAACTGCGAACACTCGATCGCGACGTCGAGGAACTTGCCAATCACCGCGATGTTAGTCGTCGCGTGCCGCGAGAGCGGCAACGTAGTGAAGCTCCCGCCGTCGGCCATCGCAATCGGAATCAACAACTGATCCGCCAGGTACTCTGCGACCGCTGCTTCCGAAGCAATATAGCGCCGCGCTTGCTGCACCGCTTTCTCGGCGACCGCTTCCGACCGAAGGCCGCGTTCGCCAAAACCGGTGAACACTTCGGTCACGCGCTCGCATTCGATCTCGATAGTCACGACGTTGCCCGGACCAGGCGAGCGTTCGACCGATTCGGCCTTCATCCCGCCACGAGGCCACGACATCTTCCGCGCAATCACGTTCAACTCGCGTTCTGCGATGCTGATCGGAAGATTCGCGACTACTGCCTTCGCTCGTCTTGCTTGCACTTCTCCGCGCGACGGAAGATCCAGACGGTTCAACTCAGCCGAAGGCTCGATCGTCACGCTCATCCGGCCTCCACCCGCAGGGTAGAAACCCGGTCGTTCGAGTTCGGCCGTGACGCGCGGACCCATTCGATTCACCAGCGGCAGAAACGCCTTCTCGAGAAAATCAAACGGCGGGGCGAACGGATTGTGGGTGCCGCCTTCAAGGATCAACTTGCTCTTACCGCTCGCGACCAGCAGCGCCGGTAGCACCGTCTGCAATACGAGCGTCGTGCTGCCCGCAGTTCCAACCGCAAACGCGTAGTTGCCGGCTACAACGCTGCCGGGTGCGAACGTCAGCTCACGAGAGCCGATGGCCGCACCCGTGACCTCGGCCCGCGAGATCTCAGTCGCAGCGTTCACCGCGGTGAGGTGTTGCCTTAGAAGCCCGGGATTCTTGCGCCCCGCGCGAATGTTCTCGATGCGAAACGGCTTGCCCGTCACCAGCGAAAGCGCCAGCGCCGTGCGCAGAATCTGCCCGCCTCCTTCTCCAAATGATCCGTCAATGCTCAACATACGATTCATCAAAGCAATCGCTTTGCGTCTTTGCGAACCTTTGCGTCTTTGCGCGAAACAGGATCTTGAAGAAGGTTCCGCGCAAAGACGCTAGAACCGCAAAGATCCCTATGCTTTACTTTCGCTTTGAACGCTTTCCTCGCCTTCCACCGGCGCCTTCAGTACCCTTCAGCGAGGCAAGCGGCCACAGACTGTATTCGATCGTCGCAAGCCCGGCGCCGACTACCGCTGCTACCACTTCTTCTGACGGCTTGTAGCACGGCGCTGCTTCGTCGATCGGGACGCGGCCATCCACGTTCACCAGAATGCCGGCCGCCGCGTACTCGTCGTCAATCTTGCGCTGGTTCAAAGTTCTTCCAGCTTCGCCGCGCGACATGCGCCGGCCTGCTCCGTGATTCACCGAGTATCCGCTGTTCACCGCGCCCGCTGCCGGCCGCAACACGTAACTCCAGTCTTTATTCGAGCCCGGAATCAACACCGGATGCCCGTCGGCTTCCCACATCGTTCCCTCGAGCGCCGGATGCTTCGCGGGAAATGCTCGCGTCGCGCCCTTGCGATGAACCCACACTTCACCGAACTCAGGGTGCCATTCCTTCTGGACGAGATTGTGAGAGATTTCATAGATCAACTCCATCTCAGAACCGAACACCTTCTCGAACGCTTCGGCCACCTGCTCGAAGATGATCAGGCGGTTGATTATCGCAAAGTTCCCGCCCGCTGCCACCGCGTTCAAGTAGCTGCGATAGTGCTCCGACTCGGGCGTGAAGTAACCAAGGTCGAGATCCGTAACCTCGGCTGGCTTCTCCGCGCGCGCCAGGTCGAAGTAGTTAGTCGCCAACCCATGACCCCAGCCTCGCGAGCCGGTGTGCGCTTGCACGAACAGCGTTCCGGTCTCTTCGCAACGCTGGAGCTCGATGAAGTGGTTGCCACCACCGAGCGAACCAAGCTGCGAGAACCCGCGCTCGGGCTTACCTCGGGCCCCAAGCGGAGGCTGCCAGTCATCATCCACCGGCATGCGATGCCGTTCAGCACGCGAGCGATCAAACGTAGCGCCGTACTTCTCGACGTAATACTCAGCGCCGCCATGAACCAGATTATCGAACTCGCTACGACCAACCGTCCCCAGCTTGAAACTCTTGCCGCCCGCGCCGAGGTCGACGCGCTTCATCACTTCGCGATTGAATTCGAGTCTTCGCTCGGGCGTCGCCGCATCAACTGGGACGTCACTCTTCGCGCTGACCATGCCGCATCCGATGTCATAGCCTACGGGCCCCATCGCAATCGCGCCCTCGGACGAATCAGTCAAGATCACACAGCCCACGGGCACGCCGTAGCCGTAGTGAACATCGGGCGTGATGACTACGAGCTTCACGCCTGGGAACCGAGTCGCGTTTACGATCTGGCGATAGAGAATGTCCTCGGCGTCTTGAAGCAATCGCGGGGTAAGGAACATCCTCACCGGCACGTCTCGCGTGTCCTCAGTGCGCAGCTCGTAGAAGCCTTCGCCGTTCCATCGTGCGAGATGCTTCCAGTTGTGGGCATTGGCCAGTTTCTTCTCTTCAGTGATCTTCTTACTCATCGTCTTGTCACATTCTAGTTCAAAGTCACAACCGCGACGACCAAGGATTGGTGAAACCCTCGCGCTCTACCACTGAGCTACGGCCCCACTGGAGCCGCCGGGATTCGAACCCGGGTCCTCGGGGTTGGAGTCCATGTAGTTCCACCTGCATTCGTCACGCAAGACTCTTGACGGCGACAAGTTTTGGCAAGAGCTGGGGACTCGAACCCCGCTCGGGACTCACGTCGCCGAGGTTCACCGATGTACTCCCACCTGCATTCGCCATCAAAACTGTTTCGCGCAAAGACCGCAAAGACCCGCAAAGACCGCGAAGACTTCTTTGCGTGCTTCGCGAGGCTTCGCGTTCTTTGCGGGAACCGATCGCTTGGAGCCGACTAGAATCGCCGAGACAGCGGCCTAACGGCCACACATTTCAAGTGTGATGTAGTCCCGACAGCATTCGGCCCCGGAACAGTAGGCAGTAAGCAGCGGGCAGTAGGCAGTTATTTCCTTCTGCTTTCTGCTTTCTGCCTTCTGCCTTCTGCCTTCTGCTTTCTCCCTTCTGCCTTCTGCCTTCTGTTACCTACAACTCCACCGACTCGATCACGCCAACCCAGTGGTCTGCGTTCAATCGGCCGGCGGCGAATTCGCGGATCACATCAAATACCTGATCCGAGAAGCCGCCGATGTTCAGGATATCCTCGCGCTCGGTTGCCTGCGTAGTTCCGTACGGCTGCACGTCTACGCAAACCAATCGAGCCTTCGGGTTGCGCTTCTTGAACGCCTGCCACTCGCGCATCGTCGCCGTTCCGCGGCCACCGCCCGCATCCACCCACGACTCGTTATCGGAGATGAACACGACCAGATCACCAACGGCCTTGCGCGCGTTTAGCGCCACCATCGGCGCGCTGCAATTTGTTCCGCCGCCGCCAATCGAAGCAAGCTTCTCAGCGTTGCTCATTACGCTGTCTCGCGAGTTCAACCGGAACGTCACGACGCGATCCTCGAACGGCAGCACTTCTGCCGAAGGGTTCTTGCGCGTGATCGCGGCCGCCACAAGCGCGGCCACGTCGATGCAGCGGACCTTGCTGGTCGCGCCCTTTCGATGACCGGTCACCGGCGATGTCATCGAACCTGAAACGTCGGGAAAAACATAAACCTTGCCCTCGAACTCAGGCACGTTGGCAATAGCGACCTCCATCGCGTCCTGAAGCGCGTCTCGCACCGCCGCGGGCACGCCTTGCTCAGCCATCACATAAGCAACCATGAGCTGGTAAGGCAGCACTCGCGACTTTCGAATTGCCACGGCATCGCGAAGCCGATCGGCAATCGACTCGGTCATACCGCTTTGTTCAAACACGCCGTGACGCGCGAAGGTGTTCAGGTTCATTCGCAGCGTCTGCCACGAAGCACGGCGAGCGATCTCAGCCCACTCGGGCTTGCTCAACTCCAGAGCTGTCAGCATCTGAAACGGAACATCGGGCACCTCAAGCCGGTCACCCGACTTGAACGCTTCAAAGTCGCGAACGATCTTCGGCAGCGCTTCGGCGTCGTGGCCGCGCCCGATGAAGTAGCCGTACAGCGCCGCGCGAGCCGGAGTCCGCGGCTTCGGGTGAACCATCTTCAGGATGTCGGCAAGCGAAGGGCTCTGACCAACCGACGCGGCGAAGACAGTGTCTTCGCTGCGGGCCTCGAGCCAATCGCAGACCAATCGCTTCGGCGCGGTGCCGAGCGACTTTCGGCCAACAACACCCGCTCGCATGATCTGGACGAAGTTGCGGAGCATCTTTCCGTTATCGATCACGCGCGGGAAGACCCGTCCCATTAGTGCGCGGTCCTTCACCGATAGGACCGCGCACAACAGCGCGGGGATGTCCTTCATGAATCCACGCTCGCGAGCGTAAACCGCCGTGCGAGCAACGAACTCGGCGTCGACCTCGCGGCAAAGCTCGATGACCTTTGCGAGCTGCGTTTCAGCAGTCGCGTAGAAAGTCGCGTTCAGGCAACCGGTCACCGCGTACTGCGCAAGCGCGTGCCTGGGCGTGAATGCGTACGCAGGCGCTCGCTCGTCGTTGACCGCATCCGTTGCCGGGATCAACTTGCCGACTATCGACTTGAAAAGGTTCTTGTTTGCCATTGCTTAAATCCAATCTCTCTTCG
>DATLWF010000671.1:0-5096 GCA_035576605.1 Blastocatellia bacterium
GTGCCCATCACAGTACCGCTCGCCTGCTTAAACGCGCCAAAGGCGGGACATCTTGATCAAGACCTTGAAAGGGCTGGGTTTAAATGGGCACCCGAGCGCTTTCCCCAAGGGGAGTGGATCAAGAGAGCGGCCGTGAGGCCAATTGCCAGGGCCAGCACGGCGGTTCGGATACGAGCGCTAGGAACGTACGCGAACGACCAAAGTAGGGGCGACTCGAAAGCGACGACGAGAAAACATGTCGCAGCCATGAAACAACCCAAAAGAGAGGCTTCGATCAAATATTCAGGCCATCGATCAGCAAGAGAGGGTCTCATTCTTATAGTTACCCTAGCCGGGCTGGCTCGTTAGGGTGGAAGATCGGCGGACCGATCCATGAGATCTGCAACGGCAAAGCTGTTCGCGGCGACCACCTGAGGAAGCAGTGATGGTCTTCACTCGGACTCGAAGCCTTGCCATCTTGCAAAATAAGTGGCGCTATAGCGATCCAACAGAGCTCTCGCGGCTTCACTCGGCGCACCATACACATCTAGACCGATTTGTCGGCAATAACGTTGGAAGCGCTCAACGAACGATTCGCCAAATTTAGTTGCGTGCGCGACAACGGCGCTAGAGTCGCGGTAGTGTTCGTACGTGTGGCAGATTATATTGGCTTCGTCGAAGAACCAGTCGTAGACCAAGGTGCCAGGCTCTTGTTTGCTTGAAGCGATCATTTCCTGCACGATGGTTCGGAACTCTTCCAGCTTCCCCGGAAGAACCTCGACCTCGATTCGCCAGAATACTTCGTTGGATCCTTTCGACAGATGAGAGCGTTCGTGCTCCATAAGAGCTCCTCCTTCTTTTCTTAGAGTGTGGTTATACAAGCAGACAGGCTGTGCCCTGAGAGCGGCATGAACGCCTCCAGATTGCTCAGCCCGTGTCAGTCAGACGTCAGAATCGCACCAAGTCAGCGCCTGCCGTTCGGGTACAGGATGGCCTTGCCGTTGTACTTCGATGCCAACGCAATTGCGTCAACATACTGATCGAGTTCAAACTCGCCAGCAACCGGGATGACGACCTTGCCAGATGCCACGAGCGGTGCGATCTCTTCGAAAGCGGCGGTGAGCCGTTCCCGGTTTCCAGGAACTTTTAGCCAATTGACAATCCAGAATCCGTGCAGCGATTTGCCTGTGAAGAGTACCGGAATGGTCGCGATGGTGGGATCCACACCGCCCATACGGCTCCAGAGCACGACCGTACCGTAGAGACCCACCGCATCGACTAGCTGTTGAGTCAGCGCACCTCCCACGCCGTCGAGTGCGAGTTGGATGTTTGCACCCCCCGTAGCTTCCTTGATCTGCTTCACGAGATCGGGTCCGTCAGTTAGCACGACATCACCACCGATCCTCTTCATCTCGTCGATCAGATCGGGCGAACGGACGATATTGACGGTCTTCATGCCGCGTGACTTCGCGATAGGAATTACCGAGCGGCCGACAGCAGAATTGGCAGCCGTGGAGATCAGCCAATCACCAGCTTTCAACGTCTTGAACTCAGTCAGGATCAGAAAGGCAGTAATGGGGTTCATACCGACTTGAGCCATCTGGCAAAGATCACCTTCGGGCAGAGCCCGCTGCCACGTCTCCTTGGTCTTGATGCGGGTTGACCAGGTTGTGTTCTGAAGCATGGGGGCGATGACTCGATCGCCCACCTTGACGTGTGTAACGCTGCTTCCTACTGCGGACACGCGCCCGACGCCCTCGCATCCTAAACCGTGAGGGAGTGGCGGCAGTTCGCCATAGATGCCCGCAATGATGTACTGATCGGTCGGCGAGACCGGCGCGGCTTCCATGTCGATAATCCACTCATCGGCTGCCAATGCGCCGTATTCTGGCTGCTCGACCAGCTTGATCACGTTTTTGGGGTCGCCGTAAGCGGTGAGTTGAAGTGCTTTCATCGGAAAATTCCTTTCATGTAGTGCCGCGCCATGAGCGCTGTCGCATGAAGGTTCGCGTCGGAGGCGCGCGGGGGCGCCTTCGAACGCTTCGGGCTAGTGGCCGGCAGTGCGACCGCCGTCGACATAGTGGATTTCGCCAGTGACGTAGTCGGCATCTTCGAGGTAGTTCATCGCGCGAACGACGTCTTCGATCTTGCCGTTACGGTTCAAAGGGGAGAACGACTTCAGGTCCTCCGGATTTGATCCATCGTGAAGCGGCGTGATCACGATGCCGAGCGAGATTGCGTTCACGCGGATGTTGCTCGAGGCCAATTCCATGGCCAGACCACGCGTAGCAGCAACGCAGGCACCCTTTGAGAGTGAAGCAACAACCGCCGGAACTGTTTGCAGGGCATGCTCGACGAGGCTGGTCGAAATCTGGACGATATGGCCACCTCCTTGCTTCTTCATCGCCGGGACTGCAGCTTGCGTTGCGAAAAAGACGCTGTCGAGATTAGTCCGCATTACTTGGCGGTAAGTCTCTTCCGAGATATCTTCGATTCTTCCCGGACGCCAGATTCCTGCGTTGTTGATTAAGGTATCCACGCGACCGAAGCGGTCGAGCGCGGTATGGATGACTTTCCGTGCAATTTCAGGATTGCCGATATCACCAGGGACGGTGATGTAGTCAGGATCATTCGATTCCGCAATGGTGCGTGCATTCCCTACGACTCGCCACCCACGCTCGCGATAAGCGTTCACAAACGCCGCACCGATCCCGTGGGATGATCCCGTCACAACGACAACTTTCTGGATATCACTCAAAGTTCTTTATTCCTCAGGTTGGTTGAAGCGGACTTGCCCACAGCGCCGTCCGCCACAAGCGCAAAGCTAAGCGGCTGTCGCAGCAGCCTTCATCTTGTTCACTGCTTCCTCAGTCGTCCAGAGACCGTTCGCCATGAAGCGCCAATTGACCATGGCAGCCACATAGCCGTCGCCTTCCTCGTTCTTCGGTCCCGCTACCGCGTCGCGTACCATTGCAACCTCAAAACCAGCTTCGATGAGGTCACGCATGTGAGATTCCAGGCAGATATTCGCCGCCGGACCAGCCATGATGACTTTCTCCACTTTGCGCATCCGGAGCTGCTTGACCATGTCATTCGCCATAGTTCCAAAGTGCTTGTGCGGAGATGTGTTGCAGGTGCGTCCGTCCATCAGATACTTCTTGAACGGCTCGTAATAGTCCGCCCGCGAGTGAGCAAAGCCCTCCAGGTCCACCGGGTCCTTGCGCCCGCAGAAACCGATCCCTCCGAGGTAATGCGCGATAGCGCCACCGGGAACCACCCATTGAAGATCTGTTGGGTAGTACCAGTGGGGGGAGTGAAGGATGTAGTAGCCCAACTCTTGCGCAGTTTTGAGAAGCTGTTCCGTGTGTGAGATCACGTTCCGTTCTTTCAGCGAGTCCGCGATCAGCTCGTAGTAGGTCCCGGTCTTTTCTTCAAAAAACTCGTTTTGCATGTCGACCAGCACGAGCGCCGTGCGCTTGTGGTCAACTTCCATCTCGGGGTTGCGATGCGTGAACAACATATCTGAGCCTCCCTATTTGGGGTCATAGCGCCTTCATATTCAGACGTACAAACCAAGTATTGCAGATTCCAAAGGGGACCACTCTGACAAAAACAGGGCAGATTCTGCCATCCAACTAAGACTGCTGGAAGCAGTCGAGGCGCTCCGCGATGGCCACGGTCAAGTCTGAAACCGAAGTCCAGGTTCGTCTTCAGCTTCCATGCGCTAGTGAAGGAAGTACCTCGTTCTCTTGACCGCTTTGAATTTCAGAGTGGCAGAATTCGCACTCTATTTGTCAGTCAAATTGATCTGCATTCCAACCAGTTGTAAAAATGCTGGCCAGGAAGTGATTTACCAGTTCTGCCATTCGCCTCAATTCGATCACGAACTCCTCCTCTGGCTCAAAATGAGCAGCATTAACGTGACCGATGAGGAGATCAACAGCGCAAAGCCGTTCGTTTGCGGTAGCTCAGGGCAGGAGGCCGGAGCACAGTAGCGCATCTCCATCGAATGACCGGACTCGGCAGCGCTCCGGTCGTTCGAAGCTGCATGGTGGGTGTCTCTTGATGGCCGATAGTTGCCAATCTGTGTGCAATCGGCGAGAGCGTTGCGTGAATGGCAGCGCACGACCCATTGTGGCCCGTCAAGCAAGCGCGACATCTACGGCGGCCATTCAGGGGTACAACGGCCGTTCGCCGACTCGCAAAGGGACGCGGGAGTTCGGCCTGAGACGACGTTCAAGGTTCGCCGAACGTGGCGGCTTCAGTTTGCTTTTCTGACATTCGGATTTTCGCGACCGTGAACGTATTCGTATGGGCTTCGCATTAACCGGCTCTGCCTTGAGCCTCCAGAGGCCTCGCGGAGATTGAGGTAACCGGCCGGAGCCAAGGTGAAATCAGCAGCCGACGCTCGGTCAGCTCTTGTTGCCGGCGGATGGCTAATTGATCGAACTGCGACCTGGACCCGGAACAGGCGTCTGACGTGCTCGGCAGCTTCACCGAACGGACGCGCAACGAGGTAGTTGAGGATTTCCGCCGCCGCGCGAACGCCTCCGACCGCCTTACGGGTGCGATACTCAGTGTCTGCGTATCAACTTCCCTGAGGAGACCCCGGATCGCGCGATCATCAAGTTCGACCAGGTTCTCGAACGGATGTTAAAGGGCGATGCGCGATGAGTCGGCTTGGGCGATAGCGTGACGGAACGAGCCGCAGGATGCGTCGTACAAACGGGCAGCTTCGAACCAGACACAGTGAGCAGACGTGAACGGCGAGGGACTCATGCGTCGGTGCCACGATATTCATGGTCGCGCAACTCATGGTCGCGCTCGTGGCCAACCTCTTCAATAATCTGCCGGCTGGCCTGATTGCGGGCTATGCCGTCGCTGCGGCCCACGCGCCGGGCCAGGTATCAAACGCCGTACTGATAGGTGTTGACCTCGGGCCGAACCTGTCGTCACGGGGTCCCTCGCCACCATTCTCTGGCTGACGGCACTACGACGCGAAGGCATTGATGTACCAGCGGTTGGATTTCTAAAGCTGGGGGTCGCCGTCATGCTGCCCGCGCTCGCTGCTGCAATGGGAGCCCTCCGGTTTGCGTGACCGTAGTCGACCTCTCCCC
>DATLWF010000672.1:0-5869 GCA_035576605.1 Blastocatellia bacterium
TGCGTATCGATACAAGCTACCGCTGCGAAAAACGGCTCGATACACGCGCGCGCGAGTCGTATCGTCAAACCCAGAAACAGGCAACACCTCAATCTGGTTGATCACATGGTTCACACCCTCGATGCGGGCGACTCGCCGCTCAGCATCGTGCCGGGTGATCGGGTTCCGCACCTGCCCGTACAACGTCACGGTATCCCCTTCGACCTTATACGCAAGGTTATCAAACACGCCGTAATACGGAAGCGTAACCAGCTCTTTGTGGACCTTGTCCATTGTTCGCTGTTGGGCGGGTGGAGCGGCGCCGGCTACGGCAACCGATGCTGCCAGCACCACCAAAGTCAAAACAACCATTAGTTTGCTTTTCAGCCTCATCATTTTCGCTACCTCCTGTCGAAACTCTTTCTTATGTTTATAGTCAATCCCACTCAATTCTCATCCTTCTCGGTGGCAGATTCACGGGCACCTGGCCACCTCTGTTGGATGCTTCCGGCGCCCCAACCGCTGTCCGCCTAGCCGGCTGGTCCGCCTGCCTTGCTGCAGTCGCGCTCATGCCAGCTCGCAGGAGGGGCTCGCGCCCACCAAGTACCGCCACGACCTTGCTCAATGCGTCGATTACTTCTGCTCGATCCTCGGCACTAAGACGCGAAAGAGTGTCGGCGAATACTTCGTTGCGGCGCTGTCGAAACCGATCGATGACTCTCTCTCCTTTCTCAGTAACTGCCACCATCACAGCGCGTCTGTCGGTCTTGACGGCGTGACGTTCGATCAACCGTTTGCGTCCAAGGCGGTCAATCAGCTGGGTGACAGCTGGAGCTGAGATGCCCAGCGCCGCGGCAAGCCTGCTCGTCGGAAGCGGAGCCGCACGTAGAAGCTTGAGCGCCTGGGCCTGAACAAACGTCAGGTCCATTTCAACGACCTGACTCTGATGGTGATCCAGCATCAGCCGGAACAACCCCTCGATGAATCCGTCCAGGACCACCTCAGCCACTTCCATGCCAGCCTTCATGTCATATCTCCATAGCTTTATATCTATTAATCATTAATAGACATTAACTATTCTACATAAATGCCGGTCCCGTGTCAAGGGTGAGCTTTGGAGACATAAAGCTTTAGTTCGTGGGTTCTTCCGGGCTCAAGCCGGCTTTGAGCTTCTGAATGCGGTCACGCTCCGCCTGGAGCTGAGCGAGCCCGTTTTCGATCTGGATTCGGTCTTGCCGCACCTCTTCCAGCTGCGTCGGGCTTACCAGCTTCCGCCGTATCCTGGCGAGGCTCAGAAGGATAACCAAGGCGACTGACAAGAAGAATAGCCCGCTTCCAAAGTAGCCCTTTCCCAACAGCATGAATACCGCAATTACCACTATTATCATCATAAACAGCCCAAAGAACGCGCAGCCCTTTTGCAGTGGCGCACTTTGTTCCCGACTTCTTAGGCTCTCGGCCTCCGACTCAGCCTGTTCCGTCAACTCATCGATCTCGGCCAGCCTCGATTCAATCACCGCGGCGGCATTCTCCGATCGCCGTGGATCCGCGGTATCCGGCCACATCTCAGACAGGTTTATCGCACCCAGGTGCCGGCGTATCCAAAATCCCGTTGCGCAACCCGGACAGATCACGTTGTCGAATTCCAGTGGGATTTCGAGAGACCGTTGGCATCGAGGGCAGTAGGTTGAGATCGTGGCCATATGCCTTCCAACTACTATTGGCGCAATTGCAGAAATCTTCAACTGAAATGAGGGCTTCGAGAGCTGAAGCCGGCTCAACTTTCAAACCTTCATGGCGATGCTGTATAGTTCCTGATTCAGCGCGCAGATATTTTCTTGACTGATCAGGGTGGAAGATAGAGATGACCGATATCGAAACTATAGCCAGCCTCGCTAAGCGTCGAGGCTTTGCCTTTCAATCCAGCGACATTTATGGCGGACTCGGCTCGGTCTGGGACTACGGCCCCCTGGGCGTCGAACTAAAGAACAACATCAAACGCGCGTGGTGGCGTTCAGTGGTGTACGAACGCGATGACATGGTAGGGCTCGACGCCGGTCTCCTTATGAACCGGCTCGTGTGGAAGTACTCGGGCCACGAAGCGACCTTCTCCGACCCGCTTGTCGATTGCCGCAAGTGCAAAGCAAGGCTGCGCGCGGACAAGATCGATGGCGGCAAGTGTCCCGAATGCGGCTCCACGGATCTAACCGAGCCGCGTCAATTCAATCTAATGTTCAGAACGACTGTCGGCCCGGTTGAGGACGAATCGGGCTTGACCTATCTGAGACCCGAGACTGCCCAGGGAATATTCGTCAACTTCAAGAACATCCTCGATTCGACAAATCGCAAGCTGCCCTTCGGTGTCGCACAGATCGGCAAGGCGTTTCGCAATGAGATCACGCCCGGCAACTTCATCTTCCGCACGCGGGAGTTCGAGCAGATGGAGATCGAGTTCTTCGTGAAGCCTCCACAGACGCTCAAGCCTGGCGAGATGACTGACGAGGAATGGCACGAACGGTGGATCGAAGATCGCTACGACTGGCACATTGCACTGGGCATGCGTGCCGAGAATCTAAGAAAGTACGAACAGCCGCGAGAGGAGCTGGCGCACTATGCCAAGCGCTGTGTGGATCTCCAATATCGCTTCTTCCCGGACCGCGCGGACGAGGAGAAGCAATGGGATGAGCTCGAAGGTATCGCCAATCGTACGGATTACGATCTGAAGGCGCATTCGAAAAAACCGGCCGACGCGGAAGGGAAACGGGTCAATCCCGATTCGATCGCTGACCTGACTTATTTCGATCACGAATCGAATCAGCACGTCTTTCCCTATGTGATCGAGCCCTCGGCTGGTGTAGACCGGAAGGTGCTTGCGTTCATGATGGACGCCTACCAGGAAGAAGATGTGCGAGGTGAGAAGCGCGTGGTGCTCAAGCTTCATCATGACCTCGCGCCGATAAAAGTGGCCGTGCTTCCGCTCGCAAAGAACAAGGAAGGCATCGTCAACCTCGCCAAAGATATCAAGTCGAGGCTTCAGCGAACGGGCGCGATGCGCGCGGTCTACGACGATACAGCGGGGATCGGCAAGCTCTACCGACGTCAGGACGAGGTCGGAACGCCGTTGTGCGTCACCGTAGACCATCAGTCGCTCGAGGACAGTCAAGTCACAGTTCGCGACCGCGACACAATGCAGCAGGAGCGCATCCCCGTTTCAGAAATCGAACGCATCATCGGCAAGAGGCTCGGTCTCTCATTCAGTCTATAACCAGATCCGATCCCTTTCCCGCCCGTTCCGGGAGGGTTATTCTTACCTGAATGAACGCGGACGTCCTGAGGTTGTGTGAAGCTGTGCGCGAAGCTGGTGGCCGGGCAATGCTGGTCGGCGGATCAGTGCGAGACCGGCTACTGGGCATTGACTCGAAAGACTTCGACATCGAAGTCTACGGCCTCGAGCCGTCCCGCCTCCGGACGGTCCTCGAGCAGATAGGCCCCGTCAATACGGTTGGAGAGCATTTCTCAGTTTACAAGCTTGTGTTCTATCGGCCAGCGCCACCTCAGATTGATGACTCCGAACAATCGCTTTCTGATCACACTGCCCCGCAACACAGATTCGAGATCGACGTTTCTCTTCCCAGGCGCGAATCCAAATCCGGCCATGGTCATCGCGGATTTGTAATCGAAGGCGACCCGGCGATGAGCTTTGCGGAAGCCGCTCGCCGTCGCGACTTCACCATCAACGCGATGCTCTATGACCCTCTAACAGACGAGACCAGCGATCCATATGGCGGCGGCGCAGACCTGGAGCGCCGGGTGCTGAGGGCCGTAGCTGCCGACACATTCATCGAAGACAGCTTGCGCGTACTGCGCGCGGTTCAGCTCGCCGCGAGATTTGAGATGACCATCGACACCGCGACTGTAGAGCTATGCCGGACCATTGACCTTTCGGATCTTCCGCGCGAACGAATCTGGGGCGAGATCGAAAAGCTGCTCACGCTCGCCGAGCATCCATCAATCGGACTGGAAGCGTCGCTTGAACTGGGCGTGCTGGATCAACTTTTTCCCGAGATCCGCTCGCTGGTTAGTTATAAGCCGGAGGAAGACGGTCATCCGGCAGAGGACGCTTTTGCGCACACGAAGCTTTCGTTGGATGAAGCGGTAAGGCTCGCAAGCGATCTCACGAAGCCGCAGCGCGTAGCGGTTATGCTTGCGACGCTCTGTCACGATCTTGGGAAACCGACCACCTCTTCGAACGCCGCGGGAGCATCGCCGGAGCGCGACAAAGCGGCCGGGGAACCGACACGCGCAATACTAAACAAACTGGGCCTCCATGCCATCGGCGGCTACCACGTGCGGTCGCAGGTGCTGGCGTTGGTGCGCGAACATCTGAAACCGAGTAAGTTCTATCGACGTCGCGCCACGACCACAGAAGGTGACTTTCGAAGACTCGCTCGGCGAGTCGACATCGACCTTCTTTATCGTGTTGCGAAGGCGTGCGCGTTGGGACGCGGATCGGCTTCGTCAACCGTCGCCGAAGATTGGTTTATCGAGCGGGCGCGCGCCATCGGGGTTGAGCACGGTCCGCCCGCGCCGCTGCTTCAGGGGCGCCACCTCCTCCAAGCGGGATTTGAGCCCGGTCCACAGATGGGGAAGCTCCTGCGCAGCGTCTACGAGTTGCAACTGGACGGCGAGGTCACAACATCAGAGGAGGCCCTTGCTGCCGCCCATCGCATCAGTTGAACTATTTGCCAGACTCTTTTAGGAGAGGCTTGAATTGCAGCGTGACACCGCAACACCAGACAACAGCGAAGCGGTCGAAGAGTCGCTCGACCCGCAGGACTGGGAAGAGCTTCGCTCGCTTGGCCACCGCATGCTAGACGACATGTTGGATTACCTCTCGACCGTCCGACATAAGCCGGCATGGCAACCTGTTCCCGAAAGCGTGAAGAGTCACCTTAATCAACCGCTGCCGGCGGAACCAGAAGACGCCGTCGCTGTATACCAGGAGTTCGTTCAGAACGTGCTGCCTTACTCGAATGGCAATCGCCATCCCAGGTTCTGGGGCTGGGTTCAAGGTAACGGTACTCCGCTGGGAATGCTCGCCGACATGCTGGCGTCGGGGATGAATCCTCACCTGGCAGGTTTCAATCAAGCTCCCTCTCTGGTCGAGCATCAGGTGCTCGCCTGGCTCACTGAGTTAATGGGGATGTCTCCGGAAACGAGCGGAATTCTGGTAGGCGGCGGTACGATGGCGAACATCACCGGATTGGTTGTTGCCCGCCACGCAAGGGCTGGCTTCGACGTCAGAGAGCAGGGACTGCAGGGCGGGGGCCATCCGATGTTGACGCTGTACGGCTCGACTGAAACGCACGGGTGGGCACAGAAAGCTGCCGAGTTGATGGGGCTTGGGAACCGCGCATTTCACCGCGTTGACGTCGACGAAGACTTTCGAATTGACCTTAGTGCACTTCGACGAGCCGTTTATGAAGACCGCCGCGCCGGGCACAGACCCTTCTGCGTCATCGGAAACGCGGGCACTGTGAATACGGGGGCGACCGATGACCTGGCCGCGCTCGCACAGTTCTGCCGGGAAGAGGGCCTCTGGCTTCACGTCGACGGGGCGTTCGGCGCGCTAGCAAGAATAGTTCCCTCTTTCGCATCATTGGTGGACGGCATTGAGCAAGCCGATTCTCTCGCTTTTGACCTTCACAAGTGGATGTATCTGCCCTTCGAAGTGGCCTGCGTGCTGGTGCGTGACGCGAAGGCGCATCGCGACGCGTACACGCTCACGCCGAGTTACCTCGCTGAGACTTCAAGAGGAGTGATAGCAGGCGGGCTGCCCTTCGCCGAGCGCGGGCTTGAACTCACTCGCAGTTTTCGCGCGCTCAAAGTG